>NZ_JBNHHC010000049.1:0-29489 GCF_059091865.1 Arthrobacter sp. B0316-1-20
AGCCGGGGCGGGCCGGGTACCGGGCGGTCGAAGTGGCCCGGATGGGTAGGGCCGGCCGACGGGGGATCGGTAAGTTGGATCCGATCGACGCCCGCCGGATCGCGGCAGCCGTGCTCCCGCTTACCCAAGAGCAGCTGCGCACCCGCGGATGGAGGGAAGCGTCCGGGCATTCAGGGGCTACGCCTTCGTCCGCTGCTCTTGTACCTGCCGGGCGTCGAAATGGTCGGCGAGCAGTTCGCCTGCGTGCATGATGTGGTCTTCCATGGCTGCCCGGGCAGCCTGGCCGTCGCCGGCCTTGACGGCTTCGAGGACGCGGGTGTGGTCCTCGGCTGTAGCTTGGGGCCAGCCGGCGATGTTGGAGTAGAACATGCGCGGCACGTAGCGCGTGGTCAGGCCAAGGACCCAGAGGAGCTTGCGCGCGTTGGCCAACCGATTGATCTGGCGGTGGAACGCGTGGTTCTTCTCTTCCAGCAGCACCGTGTCCTTGCGGGCGGCGGCAGCGATCAGCTCGTGGTGCAGGGCCTCAAGTTCGCCGACGTCGTCCTCGGAGCCGTTACGCGCCGCGCGGTCGGCCAGCTCACCGCCGAGCAGGGCCTGTGCGCGGAAGAGGTCGCGGATGTCGTCCCCGACCAGCGGAGCCACTACGAAACCCCTGCGCGGCACCACTTCGAGGAAGCCTTCGACCCGGAGCGCCTGCATGCCCTCGCGCGCCGGCGTTGTGGAGATGCCGAGCTCCTCCCCGACCGTTTCCGGACGGATCTGTGTCCCCGGCTGCAGCTCGCCGGAGATCACCAGGGCGCGCACGTAGGTGGCCGCTTTGTCGCTGAGCTGCGGCTGCTGCTGCCGGGTTGGTGCCATGGTGATCCCCGACCGTGAAGAGGAAGCCCTGCGGGATCTGTCCCGGCTCCGCTCTGGTACGGCCAAGGATCTTGGACATGCCCGCCAGCAGGTGAATGCCATCCTGCTCCGGCACGGGATCCGCTACCCCAAAGACACCAGATGGACAAAGGAACACCGTCAGTGGCTTATCAGCCAGCGCTTTGACGAGCCGGCGCTGCAGTTCACTTATCAGGCCGATGTCGAGCAGGCCGAGCTGCTGCCGCCCATCTGGTGCGGATCGACAGGCAGGTCGCCGCGACGGTGGCAGCGTGCCGCTACGCTCCGGTGGTTGACGCGCTGATGTGTCTGGGCGGCATCCAGCTCACGACCTGCGTTCGGGCTGGCCGTCGAAATCGGTGACTGGATCCGCTTCATCGGCTCATCCATCGGCTCCTGTCGTGGGCTCGTCCCCAGTGAGGAATCCTCAGGCCAGTCACGGCATCAGGGCCCGATCACCAAGGCCGGGAACACCTACGCCCGTAAACTCCTCATCGAAGCGCATGGCAGCACCGCCGCCCCTACGCCCGGCCCGGGGAACGCCTCCTGCGCCAACTTGATCTCGTCGCGCCGGCAACCCTGCATCAGCGCCCTCGAAGGGAACCACCGGCTGCACCGCAAGTGGGAACACTTCGATCAACGCCACAAAATGCCAGTTAAGGCCAACACCGCCATCGCCCGTGAACTCGCCGGCTGGTGCTGGTCACTGGCCGCACCACTCCCGCAAGGAGAACGCATGGACGCGGCCTGACATGAACGGCCGACTGGAACGTGAACGACAGTGCGATGGCAGAAACCGGAGCTATCTCGAGAACGCACTATGAGCAGACGGCCAAACCCGTCGACGCTCGATCTTAGTAGCCGACACTGGGCGACGGCAAGTGCCCGGTGAACACGAGCGTTTCCGTGTCGCAATACCACTCATAGAACGCACGGCGCGCTGCGGCTGACTGGACGGGGTCGCTGTCTCGCGCTAACGACAGGTCGGGATAGCGCAGCTGCAATCCGACGTGTAGAAGGTCCCCCTTCATGACGGCCAGGTCGCGCCCCTGCCCGAAGGCTGCGTTCATGTGGCCCGCCGTATGGGTCCTCATTGGGGTAGACGGCAACCGTCTTGGCCACGAGCTCGTACCCGGCTGGGAACGCACGGATGGCGATCTCGCCACGATTCGCCACCAGGATCTTCTTTATTTTCCCGGGATTCAGGGGGTAGTTCTCCAATTCCGGTAGTGGTGGAGCACATGGGCGGCTTTGCGTATCAGGGTCAGGCGGTCCTCATCGGTCCGCGGCCTTGAGCAAGCGCGGACCCGGCGGCAACGGGCTAGTTGATGAAGGTTCCATCCTCGAGTTGGATGAGCCGGGCCCAGTGGAGTGGACGAAGTACAAGGCGCTGCAGGCCGAGGAGGACAGTACATAACGTGTTGTGATCAGCGAGCTGCAACCGGCTCCATGGGCACATCGACCTGGTGGCCCTGCGAGCGCAGGTACACCACGTGGCTGGCCGTTTCGGAGACGGCCAGGCGCAGCGAAAAGGCCTGCAGGGATTCCCAGCCCCGGGACCACGTCAGGTGGCGGGCGATGTCCCAGACGGTTTCGGGCCGGTGCGCCTCCAGGACCCGGAGGACCTCGGCGGAGCGTTCGCGGTTGTGTGCGGTCAGCTGTGCCACCCGCCGCTGCATGCCGCTGAAGCGGTACTCGTGCGCCGGGCAGACCTCCATCGCATCCTCGAACGCGATCCGGCCCAGGGACTCGTAGTAGTCCGCCAGCGGGTTGGCCGGCCCGGGCAGCTCCAGGGCGATGTGCGGGGAGATGCGCGGCAGGACATGGTCCCCGCTGAAGATCATCCCGTGCGGCTCATCGATTAGGCAGATATGCCCCGGTGAGTGCCCGGGAGTGGTGACCACCCGCAGGTTCAGCCCCTTGGCGGGCACCAGGCTGCCGTGGGTGAGCCGCAGGTCCGGATCCGCGAGGTTCTGCAGATGGGTCAGGGTGGGGCGGTCCAGGGCCACCTCGGCGAGCCGGTCCGCCGGCACGCCCCACAGCCTCAGCTGCTCGCGGTGGGCGGACAGGACAAGGTCGGGGTCCTCGGCGGCGGTGAGCCGGCGCACCTCCTTCTCGCCCAGGGCAACCCACGCCCCCGAGGCCGCGCGCAGCCGGGCGGCCATGCCCAGATGGTCCGAGTGGAAATGGGTGGCGACAATACCGGTCAGGTCGGTGGGCCCGAGGCCTGCCTGGGACAGGCCGGCACTCAGCTGAGCCATGCCGGCATCACTGTCCCAGCCCGGATCGATCAGGACCGCGTCACCGTCTCCCAGGAGCAGGTAGCTGAGGGTATAGCGCATGGGGTTGCCGGGGAACACCACGGGGATGGACCAGACGCCGTCCCGGAGCTGCTCCACCGGCGGCAGCACCTTGTTCCGCCACGCTTCCTTCTGGATGTGGCCGGTGATGGTAATCGGCGGCATACTCATTCGTTACTCGCTCTGGGGCAGGGACTGGTCCAAACCTCAAACCCGGAGGCGGCATCGATGAATTCTCGCTGGGCCGGCCACTCTGGAACAATCCATATACCGGATGCGTCGGACATGGCGTCATCAACCAGCCCTTCGCGATACACCTCTCCCTTGAGCCGGACCTCGACGGTCTGGCCCATGAGGACATGCCATTGGTCCGTGGGGCGCATGTTGGCACGATTCACGTTCTGGAACCCCATATTTCACCGAATTCCTTTTCTAAGTGTGGGCACACTGCAGGTAGGTCACTTTGGTCCAACCAGCACTCAGATCCGGGCGAAGGAGGAAGCGGCCCGGAGGAGTGTTGGCACGCCCTCTGCGAGGGTCGGAGCAAAGTCATCGTCGGGGCGCTCGCCGTTTAGCCAGCGCGTGTACATGGCTTCGCAGAAGATCGCGGCCTTCCACAAGGCCAGTGCCTGATACCAGTGCAATTGGCTCAGGTCCAGCGGCAAATGCTGCGCGTATCTGGCGATGAGCTCATCGTGCGACGGATACCCGGCTTCCCTGGTAACCGGTGTCAGCTCCATCGGGGTTGATGTTGCGCCCGGCTCCGCATAGGTTGCGGTGAAGTAGCCGAGGTCCGCGAGAGGGTCGCCGACGGTGGCCATCTCCCAGTCAAGGATCGCTGCAACCGTTACGGGGGGATTGCTGTTGAACATGAGGTTGCCCAAGCGGAAATCACCGTGGACGATCGACGCCATCTGACTTTCTGGCCGATTTGCGGCGAGCCAATCCCCGATCGCTGCCACTTCCGGCAGGTCGCGCTGGGTGTTCACCTCCCACAACGACGAAAAGAGCCTGACCTGCCGCTCCAAGTAACCATCGGGTCGACCAAGGGTCGCTAGCTCCCCGGACCTCACGTCGACGCGGTGCAGGGCGACCATCGCATCTATCGCGGCGAACGCGGTAGCGCGCCGCTGTTCCGCGGAGCCGAATTGTGGCGGAATCCGGTTGGTGATCACCTCGCCATCGACGAACTCCATGACGTAGAAGGGCACGTCGAGCGTCGAATCATCATCGCAGACGGCGACTATGCGCGGCACGGGGACACCTGCGGCACGCACCAAGCGTTGTATCCGGGCCTCCCGCACCATGTCGTGGGCGGACTTCGGGTGTGGCGGGCGGGGTCCGCGGCGTAGCACGAATGTCTCGTCTCCGCGAACAATCCGGTAGGTCACATTTGACTGGCCATCCCCGATGCGGTCGACCTCCAGCGGCCCTCGGCCGAGCTTGTGCGTGTCGAAGAACTCGCGGACGGCGTCGAGGACGAGCAGCGGCGGCAAGGCAAGCGCGGTGGCTTCCTCACGCGAATCGACGACCTGAACGCCGTCGCTGACGGTGCTCATCGGATCACCGCCTGATCGAGGCGAAGCTCGCCGTTCGCCACGGCCTTGGCCCTGGCAGCCGATGCGCGGCGGGAGATTGCCCACTTGTGGGTCTCGTTGGAGCCATCGTAGATCCGGAATGGCCGTACCTCGTTGAGATACTGTGCGAGCGGGAGGCCATCGGAGACGCCGTCGCCGCCGCAGATTTGGATTGCGCGGTCAATCACTCGGTAAATCGCCTCGGAGCAGTGTACCTTCGCGATCGAGGACATGGCCGATCCGGCTTTCGGATCTGTGGCGAGCAGGTTCGCGGTTTTTGTGATGATAGCATCGGACGTTTCGATGTCGATCATGGATTGCGCGATCAGTTCCTGCACGAGTCCCAGCTCCTTCATGGCTGAGCCGAATAGCTCCCGGTTATCGGCACGGTCGAGGGCAATGTCAAGGGACCGGCGGGCCAATCCCAGCCATCGCATGCAATGGGTCAGACGTGCCGGCGCAAGGCGAACCTGCGCGTAGCGGAAGCCTTCGCCCGGTCGACCGAGTACGGCCGCATCTTCCACAAAGCAGTCGTCGAAATAGAGATGCGGGTGTCCGCCGTCAATGGCCCGATCGATCGTGTGGATGTGCTCGCCCATGCGCATGCCCGGGTTAGCGGTGTCGACAAGGAACATGGTCGCGCCCCCCGGAAGCCCGTCCGATTCCGCATTGCGTGCCATCACAATCGTTAGTTCCGCACCGTCCGCGCCGCTGATAAAACGCTTATGACCAGAGATGCGCCATCCGCCGTCGACGCGCCGGGCTTCGGTCATGAGGGCGGCAGGGTCCGATCCCGCGCCTGGGTGTGGTTCGGTCATCGCAAAGCAGGAGCGGATCTCACCAGCCGCGAGTGGCATGAGATATCGTTCCTGCTGCTCCGGGGTGGCGATGAGCTCGAGCATGTGCATGTTGCCTTCGTCCGGTGCCATGCAGTTGAGAGCGGTCGGCCCGATCGGCGAATAGCCGGCCTCCTGGAAGATCGGTGACCAATGTTCGATAGCCAGTCCCTGCCCGCCGAACCTGCGCTCGACGTGGGGGGCGAAGACGCCAGCGGCCTTGGCTGCCGACTGAAGTTGCGCGCGGACGGTCGGATCGAGGCGTTGGCCGGGAGCCGGCTCAGCGGGAATGACGTGATCGCGGATGAAGGCACGCGTGCGAAGCCGTAGGTCCTCAATTTCAGTCAAGCTCATGCCGTTCCTTCCGCATTAGTAAGTAGTCCTCCGTCGAGGTTGAGGACTTGTCCGGTGATCCATGACGCGTCAGCGGAGGCGAGGAAAGCGACCGCTCCGGTCACAATCAAGTTCTTGCCTGACAGTCGCTGCGCGGTCAATGCTCCGAGCATCATCACCCTTCCCAGTCGAGGGTAGCCGAGCTAGCGATCGGTAAAGTAAGCTTGGTTCGAACCGGGGCCCGATGTCAAGGCGGCATCCGTACCCGCCTGCCCAACGGACGAATGGGAGCATCACGCAATGGTGATGGATAAGACAACTTCAAACCGTATCGAGGCGCGGGGCATCCCCGATCAGGCATCCGTCGCCGCCGGCGGATTGAGCCTCTGCGGCTCCCCCACGGGAGTCGTGGGTGCGAGTTTCGATCGCAGGGACTCATGACAGACGCCAAGGCGCCTCACGAAATGGCGAACAAGGCCCGTTGGAAGGAATACGGCGACCCGCCTGCACCGCCGATCCTGCAGGCCGCCCTGACCTGCTTTGTCGAGCAGGGGTACCACGGGACCACAACGCGTCAGCTGGCCGCCGCCGCGGGACTATCGGCACCCGGCCTCTATCACCACTTCAAGTCGAAGCAAGCGATGCTCGCGACTCTCATGGAGCTCGCGATGGGACCTGTACGGCCGCAGCATCGCCGCGCTCGAAGGGGCCGGCGAGTCGGTGGAAGCCAGATTCAGGTCGCACATCGAGTGTCTCGTGCTGTTCCACGCGTATCGCGGCGAGCTCGCGTTCGTAGCGGCGAGCGAGATACGCGCGCTGAAGCCGGAAGCCCGCGCGCGACACATTGCATCCCGTGACCGACAGCAAAGGCTTCTTGATGGGATCGTCGAGGAAGGTGTTCGAGCAGGGCTTTTGCGTACGGAGAGCCCGCGTGATGCGAGCCGCGCCATCGTCACTATGTGCACGGGCGTGGCCCAGTGGTATCGACTCGGTGGCCAGCTTTCACCCGCCGATCTCGCCGATGAATACGTGCTTCTGGCCCAGCGGGCCCTTGGCCAGGAGCTATCGCAATGTTCGAAAACATCCGGAACACGAAGGGTCAGGAATACGACATCCTCATCCCCGGCCACGACCGCGACGTTCTCAACCGCTTCCAGCAATGTCCCGAACTGCCAGCCGGCGAAGCGATCTGCATCGGCACCACCAGAGGATTAACTGGGCAGGAGTAACCCTTGGCTAGGTTGCAGGCACAGAAACTCGTAGGAGCTCATAAGCCCTGTCCTGTGTCGTTCGTCGCTGGCCTGCTGATTCGTTTCTTAGATTATCGGGAGTGTGCGTTTAACGGTGGATCCGGGTTTGAACTGGCGACCAGATGCGGGAACTCCAGCCCCCGTCAGCGTCCTGCTGATGGGCGTGAACCAGAAATGAAGACACCGGCGCGGCCCCTGGCGATGATATTCATTCAGGCGCGCTGGATGGATGAGAGAGAATAAACGTGACACGTATAGGGATCGTGGCGGAGTTAGGCCACGAGACAAGGGTGGCGGCGACTCCCGTCACCGCCAGGCAGTTAAGGGACCTAGGCTACGAGGTCATAGTAGAGAAAGGCGCGGGCGAGTCAGCGTCCTTCCCTGACGACGCCTATGCTGAGGCTGGCGCGGTGATTGTGGGCGCCGACGAGGCGTGGGGCAGCGAGGTGGTGCTGAGGATCAACCCGCCCACCGAGGAGGAGATCGGCCGTCTGGCTAATGGCGCCACGCTCATTGGAATGCTGAGCCCGGCGCTGCGGCCGGAACTGGTGGAGGCGCTGGCGGCGCGTCCGATCACGGCTCTGGCGCTGGATGCGGTGCCTCGAATTTCGCGGGCGCAGTCGATGGACGTGCTCAGCTCGATGGCAAATATTGCCGGTTACCGGGCGGTGATTGAGGCGGCCCATGAGTTTGGCCGGTTCTTCACCGGGCAGGTGACCGCGGCGGGCAAAGTGCCGCCGGCGAAGGTCCTAGTCGCCGGCGCCGGGGTGGCGGGCCTGGCAGCGATCGGGGCCGCGAGCAGCCTGGGTGCGATCGTACGGGCGACGGACCCGCGGCCGGAGGTGGCCGACCAGGTGAAGTCCATCGGCGGTACTTACCTCAAGGTTGAGGTCGAGGAGGAGATGAAGTCATCGGACGGGTATGCCAGGGCCACGTCCGAGGCCTACGACCGGCGTGCCGCGGAGATCTATTCCGAACAGGCCCGGGAGGTTGACATCATCATCACCACGGCCCTCATTCCGGGCCGTCCCGCGCCCAAACTCCTCACCGCCGAGGACGTTGCCTCCATGAAACCGGGAAGCGTCATCGTCGACATGGCGGCCGGACAGGGCGGGAACGTGGAGGGTTCCGTCGCCGGCGAACGCATCGTCACGGACAACGGTGTCGTCATCCTGGGCTACACCGATCTTCCGGGACGGCTGCCGGCGCAGGCCTCCCAGCTGTACGGGACAAACATGGTGAACCTGCTCAAGCTCCTGACCCCGGACAAAGACGGGGTGCTGCGGATCGACTTTGATGATGTGGTGCAGCGTTCGGTGACCGTGGTGCGCGAGGGGGAGAAGACCTGGCCGCCGCCCCCGGTCCAGGTCTCCGCCGCACCCGCAACCACGACTCAAGCCCCGGCCGCCGAAAGCACTGCGCCAAAGAAAAAGGAAGGCCTCAGCGCGGGCGGTAAGGCCGGGCTCTTCGCCGTCGGCATCGCGGCCCTGTTTGGGATCAACGCGGTGGCCCCGGCGCCGCTGCCGCAGCACTTCACGGTGCTGATGCTCTCAGTCGTAGTCGGCTTTTATGTGATCGGGAAGGTCCATCACGCCCTGCACACCCCGCTGATGTCCGTTACGAACGCCATCTCGGGGATCATCGTCGTCGGTGCGCTGCTGCAGGTTACCTCGGAGAACCCGGTCATGCAGGTCCTCGCCGCCTTCGCGGTCCTGCTGGCGAGCATCAACATTTTCGGCGGTTTCGCCGTCACCCGGCGCATGCTCGCCATGTTCTCCCGAGGAAACGGGGTAGGCAAATGAGCGCCGCCGCCGAAACAGCAGCAGGAATCCTAACGAGGAGTTTTACCGTGTCTGACGCCATCTCCGGTCCGTTGACCGCAGACTCCCTGGCCGGGGCGGCCTACATCGTGGCGGCCCTGCTGTTCATCCTCAGCCTCGCCGGACTGAGCAAGCACGAGAAAGCAAAGGCAGGGGTCATCTACGGCATCACCGGGATGGTCATCGCCCTCGCCGCGACGATCTGGCTGACCCTCCAGGGCGCCTGGGGCACCGGCCACGGCCTCACCGGATTGGGGCTGCTCGTGATCGCGGTCCTGGTCGGCGGTGCCATCGGGCTCTGGCGCGCCCGTGTGGTCGAAATGACCGGGATGCCCGAACTGATCGCACTGCTGCACAGCTTCGTGGGCCTCGCCGCGGTGCTCGTAGGCTGGAACGGGCACCTCGAAGCCCCAGACCTGTCCCCGGACCTGAAAGCAATCCACCACGCCGAAGTGTTCATCGGCGTCTTCATTGGCGCCGTGACCTTCACCGGCTCCATCGTGGCATTCCTGAAACTCTCCGCCCGGATGAAGTCCTCACCGTTGATGCTGCCGGGCAAGAACGCGATCAACCTCGGCGCCCTCGCGTTGTTCATCGCCCTTACCGTCTGGTATGTCAACGACTCCCAGCTGTGGCTCCTGATCGTCGTCACTCTGCTTGCCTTGGGACTGGGCTGGCACCTGGTGGCCTCCATCGGCGGCGGCGACATGCCGGTCGTCGTGTCCATGCTCAACAGCTACTCCGGCTGGGCCGCAGCCGCGGCCGGCTTCCTGCTAAACAACGACCTGCTCATCATCACCGGAGCCCTGGTCGGCTCCTCGGGTGCCTACCTGTCCTACATCATGTGCAAGGCCATGAACCGGTCCTTCATCTCGGTAATTGCCGGTGGCTTTGGCATCGCCGCCCCCGCGCAAGCGGACGCCGACCACGGCGAACACCGGGAGATTTCAGCTCAGGAAACCGCCGAGCTGCTCTCCAACGCCTCCAGCGTCGTCATCACTCCGGGCTACGGCATGGCAGTCGCCCAGGCGCAGTACCCTGTTGCTGAACTTGCCGACAAACTACGGGAGCGGGGAGTGGATGTCCGGTTCGGCATCCACCCCGTTGCTGGCCGGTTGCCCGGGCACATGAACGTGCTCCTCGCCGAAGCAAAAGTCCCTTACGACATCGTCCTGGAAATGGACGAAATCAACGACGACCTTGACAGCACCTCCGTCGTCCTGGTCATCGGGGCCAACGACACCGTCAACCCGGCCGCGGCCGAGGACCCCGGCAGCCCCATCGCCGGCATGCCCGTGCTCCGTGTCTGGGAAGCAGAAAACGTCGTGGTGTTCAAACGCTCCATGGCTGCCGGATACGCCGGTGTACAGAACCCCCTCTTCTTCCGCGACAACTCCCACATGCTCTTCGGCGACGCGAAACAACGCGTGGAGGACATCCTCCGCGCGTTCTAAATCTTGATCGTTCGTCCACATCGCCACGCCCGTCGCCTGCTGCCACTGTCATCGCATTACTGATGAGAGTGACCAGTTTGAACAGGGCGGAGGTTGACGGCATGGATACCAACATCATCCCGCTTGGTGAGCGTGCCCTGCGGAGCATCTTGGACGATGTATTTGCCGTCGGCAACGAAGCCAAGACAGGCTATTTGGAAGTCAAGAGCGCTCTCGATCTCAGCAGGACTGAGGGTGTGGCAAGGTCGCCAAGCCGCAGGTCATCAGCTACTGACAGCTCCCTGTGTGTGGGGCTGCCTTCCCTCGGTGGCAGCCCCACCTTCTTCGCCCAGGCATCGAAGGAAACGGTCCCATCATGTCCGCTCCGAATCCGCCGATGCGCCCACTGCGAGGACATGTACAGGCCGCGGCCCAAAGGGCATCATCGTTATGCTCACGGAAGAGATGGGTTGAGGGCTGGGGCAGGCGACCGCTTCGCAATCATCAGAAGACCCACCCCACTGCTTGTCCCGTACGCCGGTCCTCCACCGCGACAGCGGTGAGGTGACTGTCGACGACGATCATGTCGCAGTGGTGACAGTTCAGGTGCTTTAGCCTAGGATCCCGACCAGGCGTCGGTTGCCAAACCGGAGCCCGTTCCCAGAGAAAAGAGACACCGCCATGCCCAAACCGATTCTTCTCGTCCACGGCGCCTACACCGGCGCATGGATCTGGTCCCACGTCGTCACAGACCTCGCGCGCCGCGGATTGCAGGTCAACACCCTCGACCTGCCGAGCCGGCGAGCCGGCGCATCCCTCGCCGACGATGAGCAGGCAGTTCGCAAGGCACTGGCCGAGCTTGACGGCCCAGCCGTCCTCGTCGGCCACTCATATGCCGGCATGGTTATCACAGGCGCGTCAGCGGAAAATGATGACGTTGCCTCGCTGATCTACGTCTGCGCCGCGCTCCCCCGTGCCGGCCAGTCCGTCGCAGACATCAGCGGCAGCGATCCCGAACCTGGCGGCACCTTGGAAGTCGACATGCTCGACGACGGAACCGGATCGATGAACCCGCAGAGCGCACGCAAACTCGTGTACAACGACCTGTCCGACGAACAGTTCGCATGGGTCGAGCGGCAGCTTGGCCGCCAGGCGCTGGCACCGCTGACCGAGTTACCTAGCGGACTTGGTTGGCAACAGCATCCCTCCGTCTACGTGGTATGCACTCAGGACCGGTCCTTCTCCCCCCGACTGCAGCGAAGCTTTGCAGAAAACACCACGTCCTCCGTCGAGCTCGACAGTGCCCATGCACCCATGGTAAGCAAACCCAACGAGCTCGCCGAGGTCATCGCGCGCGCCGCGATAACCTGATCCCCGGAACGCCCCGAGGGCCGGACACTCAGATGCATGGGTCGCCGCGACGACGGCCAGTCAGGGTCTCATAAGCCGGTGCCGCTACGCAACAGCCATCCCCGAGAGATTATGCGTGCGGCCGAATAGCCGGGGCTGCCTAAATCGGATCCCGCTCAGAACTCATTTCTGTCCCATTTGGGCGTCCTTCAACGGACACTTCCTCGGCGGTTCTAACGCAACCTTCGAGCCGCTGTCCGAGATAAAAACTGTTCTGCCAGGCAGGGCCTTGCTCCATGAAGCCGGATATCGCCCGTTGGATGTTCGGGCACAGGTCGCTAGGTCTTGGAAGGGAGACCTTACGAGGCCATGGATCGGCGTTATAACGTGATGGCGTGATCGTCCCCAATGCTTCCCAGAACGCCGTAGCGGTCGCGGATCACTACGATGAGCTCGATCCGATTTATCGTCGGGTGTGGGGTGATCATGTCCATCACGGGCTGTGGGCGACGGGTCGCGAGACGCCCGCCGAGGCCGTCGAGGCGCTAAGCGACACGGTCGGCGATCGGCTGCGCCTTATGCCCGGCGAGGCGTGCATCGACATCGGCTGCGGCTATGGCTCTACCGCAAGGCAGCTCGCGGTGACACGCAGGGTCCGCGTTACCGGCTTCACGCTCTCCGCTAAGCAGGCCCACTACGCCGCCGCGCATCCCGCACCCGACGTGAACATCCATGTCCGTGACTGGCTCGATAACGGGCTGACTGATGACTCGGCCAATGCCGCATGGGCGATCGAGTCGAGCGAGCACATGGTCGACAAGCCCCGGTTCTTCGCCGAGGCGCATCGCGTGCTGTCGCCCGGCGGCCGCTTCGTCGTCTGCGCGTGGCTCGCCGAGACTGAGGCTAGCCGTTGGAAAGTTCGCCACCTGCTCGAGCCAATCTGCCGCGAGGGGCGCCTGCCCTCCATGGGCACGCGCGCGGACTATGAAGAGATGGCAATGGCGGCAGGCTTTGCTATCGCTGGCTATGAGGATGTCAGCCGCCGCGTCGCGCGCACATGGACCATCTGCGCCCGTCGACTTGTGAAGGCCTTGCTCGTCGATCGCAAGACACGCCGCTTCGCCCTTGGCGCACGCAATCGCATCTTCGTTCTGAGCATTCCTCGCCTGATCCTGGCCTACCGCACCGGTGCGATGAGCTATGGGATATTCACGCTGTCTAAGGCGAGGGAGAACGGGGCGCCACGCGAACCCGGCAACTCAACGCCGCAGGAGCCCGCCTGACCGCCAGCACCACCACGGTCATTTCTGGGAAAACAGAACGAGGCAAGGGCACCGAGCGGAGGCCATCAGGGGGTTACCCGCCCCACAACAATGAAATCTCAGACTGTGTAGCCGGAGAGTGTCAGAAATTGGAGAGGCACTCTGCTCTGACCGATTTTCCCCCGCTCACGCGGTCCAGCCTGGGACACGTCAACTGCCCGGCAGTCCGCCGGCCAGTCGTCGAAGCCGACACCTTGATTCCCGGCCTGTACGGGACGCACTGTTATTTTCATGACACGGCACAACGAAGGGGACCTGCATCAGAGGTCGGCTGAAGCGCTGCGGGAGGTCCTGAGCGCCTACCGGGTCGTTGACCTCAGCCGCGAGCTGATTCAGGGAATCCCGACCATCCCCGCCCACCCGAAGTTTTTCCTGCTGCCGTTCCCCTCGATGACGGATCCGGCTGAATTTAACCAGCTCGTCATGGGCGACCATTCCGGCACGCACGTCGACGTACCGGCGCATTTTGTGCCAGACCCCAGCGACAAACGGCGTGTCCACACTCACGAGATCCCGTTGACCGGATTGATGGGCCGGGCGGTCAAACTCAGCTTCGGCCCTTATGATCCCGTCAGCTACAACATCGGCCGCGACGAGCTCATCGAGTGGGAAGCCCAGAACGTTGCCATCGAACGTGATGACATCGTCCTGTTGGACACGAAATGGGAGCACCGCTGGTCGCTCGTTCCCGAAGGGTTCGACTACCTCCGCGGCTGGCCGGGACTCACCGGCGAAGCAGCGCGATACCTGCGTGACAAGGGCGTGAAAGCGGTCGGCATTGACTGCATCAGCATCGACCCGGGAGACAAGTCCGGACCCGACCTGCGTGCACACTACGAGCTGCTCCCCGCAGGAGTGCTCGTTATGGAAAACCTGTGCAATCTCGCCGAGGTCCCCCAGATCAGCTACTTCATGGCGCTCCCGCTCCGACTTCACGGCGGCACCGGCTCTCCCATCCGCGCGATCAGCCTGATCCCAAACACGGCGGATGATCGATAACCCGCGACATATCCTTCTCTGAGGTCTAGCTGCCGAAACTTGGCGACCTTTGAGTTCAGGCGGGACCGCTGGCTGTTTCTGCCGCCGGTGCGGGAGACGTTTTGTCCGTCCGTACGGCGGTCCGCCTGCGCGCTGCGCATGGCCGGCACGCTTCTGACCCGAAAGCGTCTCACAATCGATTCAATTCAGGAATCTGACAAGACACAACTGGTCCTCTCCCCGTGGGGAGGAACGGACCGTCTTGCCACCATGTCTTGCAAGTGATTCCTAGTGAGCTGCTTTCAACTGCTGTTCCGAGACATGTGTAAGGGTTTTGAGGCGTCCCGTTAGCCGGTCCTCCACCGCGACGTCTTCCGACCGCTCCTTGCGTCGTAAAGAAGGTGTGAACCGCAGTGCTATCGGACACATCGCCGACGTCCGCGACCGCACCCAACTCCAAACAGCGGTTAAGGTCGCCCTCGGCCAGTGGGGGTGGCTCGACGCCGCCGTCGCAGCGGCCGCCGTCATCGCCGGCGGGCGGCCCCTGTGGGAAACGCGAGAGGCCGACCTGCAGTTGCTGTGGGACGTGGACGTCCGCGGTGTCTGGAACACCGCCGCCGTCACCATTCCGGCCTTCCTCGCCGGTTCGTCGCCGTCGCCTCAGCCGCCGGCCACCAGGGACTGTTCCGACTCGCTGCCTACAATGCCGCCAAACACGCCGTCGTCGGACTCGTCAAAGGACTCGCAGCCGACCTCGTCGGCACCGGCGTCACCGCCTGCGCGGTATCACCCGGGTCGACCCGGACACCGATGCTGGCCGCCACCAGCGAAATTTACGACCTGCCCGGCATCGAGGACTTTGCCGACCGCCAACTGCTCAAACGCCTCCTCCACCCGGACGACGTCGCAGCCACTATCACCTTCTGCTGCAGCCCCGAAGCAGCTGCCGTCAACGGCTCCGTCGTGCACGCGGACGGAGGATTCCCGGCATGAGCGTCTCCAACCTCTCCGACCGCCAGGAATTGCCCAACGGTTTCGAGATCGCCCTCCGCGACGATCTCGTTGTTACCGACGAGGGACGGCTGCTCGTCGGCGGCTCGCCTATTCGGACTGTCCGGCTCAGTGCGAAAGCACAATGTCTGCTCGCCGACGGCCGACTGGTCGTGGACGGGCCCACTACCGCCTCGCTCGCCCGCCGCCTCCTGGACGGCAACCTCGCCGAACCCGTGCTCGACCACACAAAGGTTTCCCCGGCGGACCTGACGGTCATCGTCCCGGTACGGGACCGGGCCGAACAGCTGGACCGCTGCCTGACCGCCCTCGCACCGCTGCAAGTCATCGTCGTCGACGACGCCTCGCACGATCGGGCGGCCGTCGCGCGGGTCGCCCAACGGCACGGCGCCCGTCTGATCCCACTCTTCCGGAACCTGGGTCCGGCCGGAGCCCGTAACGCCGGCCTCGCCCGGGTTGACACGCCCCTCGTCGCCTTTGTCGATTCCGACGTCGAAGCCGATACCAGCGCCCTGCTCAACCTGGCCCGCCACTGCTCCGACCCGCGGCTCGCCCTCGTCGGGCCCCGCGTCGCCGGCATAGCCCGCACGGACCGGCCCCGTTGGTTCGAACGGTACGACGCCGCAGCGTCCTCCCTCGACCTTGGCAGGACCGGCGGTCAGGTCCACACCGGCGCCGAAATCGGCTGGCTACCCTCGGCCTGCCTGGTCGGCCGCACCCAACTGCTCGGCAGCGGCTTCCAGGACACATGGCGGGTAGCCGAAGACGTCGACCTCGTCTGGCGGCTCGTCGAGACCGGACACGCAGTGCGGTACGACCCTACGGTTGAAGTGCACCACGACATCCGCACGAGCATGCGGACCTGGCTTGGTCGGAAAGTCCTCTACGGAACAGGAGGAGCCCTGCTGGCTTCCCGGCACGGCGACAAGGTCGCCCCGGCAGTCCTGTCGCTTCCCATGGCCCTCGGCGCCGCGGCGGTCCTGCAGCGCCGATGGTGGTCCCTGCCCGCTGCCGCAGCAGTGATCGCTACCACGACCTGGTCCCTCCGCAGACGATTGCCCGCCGGCACCGGGACAACCGCCGTTGCCGTCCGGCTAGCAGCCCGCGGCTTGGGCTGGGCCGTGCGCCAGGAAACCGGCCTGCTGCTTCGGCACTGGTGGCCAGCCGCCGCACTAGCGGCTTCCTTCAGCCCTTCCATCCGCCGGGCGATAGCCACAGCCGCCGCAATAGATCTGGTGTTGTTCCTCCACGAGCGGCCGGGCGTGGGCCCACTCACCGCGCTGATCGGCCGCCGCCTCGACGATCTCGCCTACGGAGCAGGGCTCTGGTGGGGCGCCCTACGGCGTCTTGACAGTCGGTGTCTCGCTGTCCGATGGATCGGGCGCAATAGGAATTAATGCGCTAAGCGCGCTGCTACAGACACGTGTTCGAATAGGCAGTGATTGTGAACCCAGCGGTCGAATGGCCGGTGTACCGACCGACTTCCACTTCGCGCACCTATCAGCCCGCGCCATCGGCGGAGCCGGGCTTGTCATGGCTGAGTCGACCGCGGTTTCTGCAGAAGGCAGAATCTCGCTCTACGACGCCGGGCTGTGGAACAACGAACAGGCGGAAGCCTTTTCACGCATCACCGCCTTCATCAGCGCCCAGGGCTCGACTCCAGCCGTACAGCTTGGGCACGCCGGCCGCAAGGCCTCGACCGCCGCACAATGGGACGAAGCCTTCTACATTGGGGCACACGATGGAGGCTGGCAAACTGTCGGCCCGTCACCGGTGCCGTACTTCAACCATCCGGCACCGCGGGAGATGACGCGGCAAGAGATCCACCAAGCCGTTCACGATTTCGCAAGAGCGGCCGAAAGAGCACATAACGCAGGATTCAAGGTAGTCGAGTTACACGGCGCCCACGGGTACCTCATCCACCAGTTCCTTTCACCGGCGAGCAATACCAGAACATATGACTACGGCGGCTCTTTCGATAACCGTTGCCATTTCGCTCTCGAAGCAGCCGAAGCCGTACGCACAGTCTGGCCCGATGACCTGCCGTTGCTCTTCCGGTTATCCGCCACAGATTGGCTCTCCGAAAACAAGGACGACGTACGTACGGGCTGGACACTGGAGGAGTCCATCGAGTTGGCTGCGGCCCTCCGAGATCGAGGAGGGGACTTGATCGATGTTTCCAGCGGCGGACTCGTACACAACGCCAGGATCCCAACAGAACTCAACTACTAGGTCCCTTTTGCTCGCGCCGTCCGGGCAGGATCCAACGTCGCAGTAACAGCAGTCGGCCTCATCACCGAACCATCGCAGGCCGAGGAAGTCGTTCGGAACGGTGACGCTGATGCTGCGTTCCTGGGCCGCGAGTTGCTCCGCAACCCCAACTGGCCACAGCATGCAGCACAAGCACTAACAGCAGAGCCCAACTGGCCTGTCCAATACGACTGGGCCTTATAGACCTACTGAAAAGAAAAGAACGCCCGCACAGCACGGCGCTGTATGGGGAGCTAACGATAAAGGAGAGAATAATGTGACGTTTCGAGGGACAGGTCGTTTTCATTACCGGCGTGGCGAGAGGACAGGGCCGATCCCACGCGGAAGCCTTCGCACGTGAGGGCGCAAATATCGTGGAGATCGATATCGCCCGCAAAATTGATACCGCTGTCTATCCCGGAGCCACACTGGATGACTTGCAGGAGACGGAGCGCCTAATCAAGGCAGCGGGAGGCCAGGCACTCCTCCCCCAAGGCGACGTGCGCGATCAGGCCGCCATCGACACCCTTGCCGCCCACGCAATGGAACAGTTCGGGCGCATCGACATCGTTCTACCCCAAGCCGGCATCACCACCCTGGCCACGTTCTGGGAACTTCTGAACGAGGTTTGGGAAGAGATGATAGACATCAACCTGACAGGCGCGTACCGCACCCTTCACGCCACGATCCCGCGCATCATCGCCGGCGGGCGCGGCGGATCCATCGTCATGACCGGCTTAATCGCCGCACTGATGGGAATGCCCGGCTTAGCCCACTACTCCGCAACGAAGTTCGGGGTGACAGCCTTGGTTAAGTCTTTGACCAATGAGCTCTCACCACACAAGATCAGGGTGAACAGCGTAAATCCCACATGTCGGCACGCCCATGATTCTGAACGAAAATACATGACAACATTTCCGTCCAGCTCTCGAAGGCAAGGCCACCGCCGTCGTAACTGTCCTTCCCGGCTTCTCGGGTGGCCGTGGCGCCGGCCTGCACGGGCTCGCCTACCTCGCTGGCCCAGGCCAATCGAGCCGGTCGGCCTCGGCCCCAAGGCGTTGGACGGGCGCCGCGCGATTAAGGTCCTCAGGTCCGCCCGGGTGAAGACCAACCCCGAGAGCCAGCAAACGGTCCAAATGCTTCCACGGACAACTGCTCGGCACCGCTGTACTCCATGAAACTGCCCACGCCCAACAGGACGGTGGCAGTTCCATGTCTACGTGAGCGTGCAACGGGTGGAAGCATATGAACACACATGGACGTGTTGCTTTCACCGCGCTCTTAGACGTCTCACTAACGTTCCTTACCGAAACTTCTGCCCTCTCCCAATAACCCCCAATGTCCTCGTTCACGGCACTGCCCCTGCCCACCATCCACCGGCTGCTGCGCACGCTGGTTTCCTGGGCCACGTCCGGCAGCTCGCCAACCGGCGGTACTCCTGGTGCCGCGGCTGATCCGGTTGGGTGAAGGGGCAAATAAATAGCTCGGCTCTCACTCGCCCGTACCTGAAGACACTGGTGGACACCTTGGGGGAATCTGCCAACGTCGCGGTACTGGACTCCGACATGGTCGGTCTACATCAGCCAAGTCCCCTCGCCACATTCCATGCGCATGTTCACCGAGGTCGGTCGCCGCGTGCATACACCCGACACCGGCGTGGGCAAGGCAATCCTCGCCCAACTGGAGTACGACAGTGTTCGCGGCATTGTGACGCGCGCCGGCATGCCCACGCCCACAGAACGGAGTGTCGCAACATCTCCGACCTCATGCTGGAGTTGAAGCGCATCCGGGAACGCGGATACTCCATTGACGAGCAGGAACAGGAATTCGGCGTGCGCTGCTTCGCGATGGTGGTTCCTGATGCCCCGATTCCCATGGCGATCTCCGTTTCGGGGCCGGTTTCCCGTGTGGATTAGAGCTTTGCCCAGCGCGCCGTTCCGCTTCTGAGACTGCCGCGAAGCAAGTCTCCGCCCATTTGAATACAGCAGCCGCTAACTAGCGATCGAGGTTAGGCCTGGCGGAACCCGGATGGTGAAGCCTGGTCCGCTAACCTACGGACGAAGACCAGCCCGTACCCGAGAACCCCGTCACCGCTCCGACCACGCGCAAGCCAAGGCCTCATGGTGCACCGTGGCCACGGCACGGGGTACAGCTACCGCACCTGATGTGCGACTCAGACCTGTAACACAGGAATATCGCAACAGGACAGCTTGAGGAAATCATTATTATCGACTCCTCACCACGGGACGTTTGATGACAGTGAACCGCACCAAGAACGAACACGCTCCCCCGCTGTGGAAAAACCGGAGCAACAGCGTATCGAACCTCTTATCGAAACGGATGCAAACAGATGGCCGGCCTGGCATGAGTACGGACATTCACCAAGGGACTACAACGACTGCGGGTTTTATTTTCCAGAACGGTTTAGGAACCGACGTGAATCTTGCTCCTGGAAATAGGATTCCCGCCAGCGGGCAATCTGGCTGCCCTGCGCAGAAGGTCCACCTGCGAGGGCCTGCCGCCGTGGCGCATGGCCGCGCCGTCCCCGGGTCAATGCTGAATGGAGGATTCCGAGATTCTCTCGCCGTGACGGATGAAATCGGCCACCTTCTCGCCGATCATGATTGCCGTTGCGGCGGTGCCGCGGGTTGGGGCGTCGGGGAGGATCGAGGTGTCGGCGACGCGGAGGTTCCGGATGCCGTGCACACGGCCGTACTGATCGACGACGGCCATGGGGTCTTGGGGCGGACCCATGCTGGCGGTGCCGGACATGTGGATGGCGGTCCCGAGGTGGTCGAAGGCCCAGCGGTCGAGGCTGGCGTCATCGTTGAGGATGTCGGTACTGAGGTCCGCGAGACGTTCGAATATGGGGCTGAAGGCCTGTGTTTCCAGTAGGCGGACGGCGGTACGGAGTGCCTCGCGCATCCGTGTCTTGTCGGCGTCATGGGCCAGATACCCGTAGGAAATCTCCGGGTGGTCCCCGTGGTCCGGCGTCCTGATGGTGATCTGACCGCGCGAGCTGGGCTGCTGTAACGCCACGATGAAGCAGACGTTGTTGTCGCCGGAATCGTTCGGCCCGGTTCCTGCGTGCATGGCGCGGCTGAACGGGCGCAGCATGGGCAGGATTTCAAGGTCGCCGGGGGTGGCGGCACCGGCCGATGTCAAGTTCAGGACCCCTTCGAAGAGCCGGTCAGTTTCGGGCGGGTCGAGCCGTCGCTTCGGTTCAAAGATCAGGCAGATGTCGGGGTGGTCGCTGAAGTTCTTGCCGACCCCGGGCGCATCGTGCAGGACCGGTATTCCGGCTTCCGCCAGCTCGGCGGCGGGACCTATTCCGGAAAGCAGGAGCAGATGCGCGGACTTGACGGCACCGGCGCAAAGGACGATTTCCTGACCGTGAATGGTCTCGGTCCGGCCGTCCACCACGGCTTCGACGGCGACGGCGGTATCCCCGTCAAACAGGATTCTGGAGACTTCGGTTCCGCACACGATCTTGAGGTTGGGCCGGTTCCGGATCGGGTTGATATAGGCGATGCCGGTGTTGATGCGAAGCCCGTCCACACAGTTCACCGGCAGCGGCCCGTAGCCTTCCGCGACTGTCATATCGTTCTTGTCGGGATCCTCCTGGAAACCCAGCTCCTTGGCCGCTGCATAGAAGGCGAGAGTGAATTCGGACGGACTCTCGATCTCCCGGTAGACCGGCACGGGTCCGCCGGACCCATGGCCTGCCGAGCCTCCATAGAGGAGGTCGTCCTCCAGCCGGATGTAGTAAGGCAGGACATTCTCGTAGGACCACGCGCTGTTACCGGCCGCTTCCCAGCGGTCGCAGTCGCTCCTGCGGGCCCGCACAAGGTAGGAGCCGTTGATGGCCGTGGACCCGCCCAGGATACGGCCCCGGGCCACGGTGTAATCGATTCCCGGTGAGAGCTGTGCGAGGAAGCCCCAGTTGTGGGGGTGGCCCGGCATGGCTCCGGTCAGACGTGAGGCGTCACGGATATCCGCCGGGAACTGCCCGGTAGTCATCGCATCCGGTCCCGCCTCGATGAGCAGAACATTACGGTCCGGGTCTTCGCTCAGCCGTGCGGCCAGGGCACAGCCGGCAGCCCCTGCCCCTACAACGATCGTGGCATTCTTCACTGATTCTTCCGCTTTCGTGCATCGGAGGTGGTGGGGTTGCGTACCAGGCGGAGGCTGACTTTGGGAAGCACCGCCCTGAAGTGACGGTGCCGGAAGCTCCCTGTCCAAACGCCCAACCCGTAGGCGGCTCCTCAGTCCGGAACATCCCTGTCCAGCGCAGGGGGTCGATCACCAGGCGGATCCGCGCCCCTTCCCGCAGCGGCCCAGCCGCAAGCAGCACGGCCGCGGCCCGGCGGATCCGTGGCAAGCAGGGCCCCGAAAGGTTCCGGCCGCACTGCGACGCTTGGATGGATCACCCACGGGGCGTCCATATCGAACGATGCCCCGTCTAACAGGTCCGTCGGTTGTGCTGTTTGCAGGATTCACGTGCTTGTCCTGGCGTTCAACAGTGGCGCCTGACTAGTAGACGCCGCACATGCCGTCGATCGAAACCTCCTCCACCAGAAGCTCCTCGGCGTTCGCCGAAGAGTTCTTCTGCGCTTCGGCTTCCACGACGGAGTCCCCTGCGACTGGGGCGTGCTGTGCTGAATTTGCCATGATGGCTCCTTAGCTCGAGGTCGGCGGCTGGACCGCTGGCCCGCTAATGGTGACCCGGCTCATACTAATGGCACTCTAGGCCAAAAAGGAACACCCTTCCCAAGGTGTTAAGTTGTATCTCTATGACCACGCGCTCGACCGGGCCGCGGGTGCGGTCCAGTCGGTTCCGGTCGGTGGGCCCGGGCCGGCGGTGCGAATCGCCGAGCAGCTGGAGCAGGACGGAGTGCTGGTGGGCTGCTTCCGCCCGCCCAGCGTGCCGGACGGCATGTCACGGCTGCGGCTGACGGCCCGGGCTGACCTGGCGGCGGAACAGACGGTGCGCGCCGCCGGGCTCGTGGCCGATGCCGTCCGGGCGGAACAGCCGGTACGTGCTGAACACGAAATCCCGGCAGAACAAACGACCCAGGCAGAACAGGCGGTACGGGCATGAATTTTCACGTAGTCAAGGATCCGGACCAGGTCCGCGAGGTCCTGCGCCGGACGGACGACTTTGTGCCCACGAACGCCCTGACCGCCGTCGTGCCGCTGGGCCCGGCGGCGCTGCGGATCCTCAGCCGCGCGCGCTTCGCCCTGCCGCCGGTGCTGGCCTCCGCTACCGGAGAGTCCCACCGCAGCGTGCGGAAGCTGGTAGCCGGCTTCTTCACCCCCGCCAAAGTCGCCGCGCTGGGACCGCGGATCCGCGAACTGGCGCGCCGGCGGGCGGACGCGGCCGCCGCCGGACTGGCGCACGCACCAGTAGACCTGGCCGATCTGGTGGCCAAGCACATCCCGCCGGTCATCATGCAGGAACTGATCGGCCTCAACTGCCCGGACCTGGACAAGCTGAAACGGTGGAGCCGCGACTCCCTGGAGCTGTTCTGGGGCTGGCCGGACGAACAGCGCCAGGCCGAACTGGCCGCCGCCGCCGCCGAGTTCTACGGCTGGCTGCGCGCCGCAGTTGAGGCCAGCCGGGATACGGATTCGCTGTTCGGGGTGCTGCACCGGGCGGGGGTGGATGCCGCCCGGATCTGCTCGCTCGGATACTTCCTGGTGATCGCCGGGCAGGAAACCACCGCCCAGCTGATCGCCACCACGCTGTACCGCTCGCTGGAGGAGCCGGAGCTGTGGCGGCGGCTGGCGGCCGGCGACGCGAAAGCCGGACCGATGGTACAGAAGGTGCTGGCAACGGAATCCTCCGTGTTCACCTGGCGTCGCGCGGCCGCCCGGGACACCCGGCTGGACGGACAGGAACTGCCGGCCGGCGCGGAGATCCTGCTCGAACTCAGCGGCCACCATCCGGCCGGCGCCGGCCCCACTGCGTATTCGCTGGCCTTCGGCCACGGCCTGCACCGCTGCCTGGGTGCCCGGCTGGCGGAACTGGAGACAGCCCTGGTGCTGGCGGAGACCGCCCGCGCGCTGCCGGAAATCGCCCTGACCGGTCCGGAGCCGGGCTGGCTCCGGCTGCTGTCCTTCCAGACGCCGCTGACGGTGACCGTCACCGGCACCAGCACCCGCCAGGGAACCGGAACGGGAACCGCCGCCGGGCTCCGGCCGGCCATGGCGGGGCGGTCCTGATGCCCGCTTCCCCGGCCGCACTGGCATCCGGGCTTCCCCGGATCATGGTGGTCACCGGTACGGACACCGGGGTGGGCAAGACCATGACGACGGCGGCGCTGGCCGCCGCCCTCAGCTCGCCGGCGTGGGGCAGCCGGACGGTGGCCGCCTACAAGCCGGTCCAGACCGGCCTCGAGAACGGCGAGCCCGGCGACTCGGACGAAGTGCGGCGCCTAGCCGGGGTGGCGGCGGTTTCCGACGGCGCCCGGCTGCGGGCGCCGATGGCCCCTGCGGCGGCCGCCGAACTGGAGGACACCCGGCTGCCGGACCTGGACGTACATCTGGAACGGGTCGGGGAACTGGCCGCTGCGAACGACCACGTCCTCATCGAGGGCGCCGGCGGTTTGCTGGTCGAACTGGACTCCGCCGGGCACACGCTGGCGGACCTAGCGGCGGACCTCAGCGGCGGGACCGCCACCCGGTCCGACCCGCCATCGGCCCTGTCCGTAGGCGTCATCGTTGTCGCCCGCAGCGGCCTGGGAACCCTCAATCACTGCCTGCTCACACTGGAGGCGCTGGACCGGCGCGGGCTGGCGGTGAGCGGCGTAGTGATCGGAGCCTGGCCGCAGCAGCCTGACGGGATCGAGACCAGCAATGTCCAATACCTGCACGGCCTGTCCACGCCGCTGGCCGGTGCGATCCCGGCCGGTGCCGCCGCCCTGGAGCCCCGCCGGTTCCGGTCCCTGGCCCCGCAATGGCTCAACGGACTGGTCTCCGTCCCTTGACCCGCCCCACCCTGTGACTCCCACAGGGAAGCATGGGTATTTGGATTGTGCAGCCGTTCTGCTCTCGCAGATGATCCGCTGCCACGAGGTCCGACGGGCTTTCTGTTGGACGCTGGTGATAGACTGGCCCAAGTTTCACCACTTTCACCAGTTTCACCTACTTTCACCCGAGAGGAGCCGTGTTGCAGAACCCCTTCAAACCCACCGCAGGAGCTACCCCGCCGGATTTGGTCGGTCGGGCCGGGCTTCTGGACGAATTCGAGTACGGCCTGCAGCAGGGCTCGGGCGCCCCCGGACTGCTCACCATCATCACCGGCGCCAGGGGCATCGGCAAGACCGTCATGCTCAGCACTGCAGAAGCGATCGCGAGAAACCACGGCTGGGCGGTGATCTCCCGAACGGCCAATCCGGGTTTTTTGGCCAGGGTCGGAGATGACATGCTCCGGCTTTCCGACGAGCTGGGCGGCGGGCCGCCGACGCGCAAGATCACGGCCTTCTCCGCGGCAGGATTCGGGCTCACGACCCAACTGCCCCCGGAGCGCATTCCGGACTGGCGGCGCACCGGGGAGGAACTGCTGCAGGTCCTGGACAGCAGGGGCACCGGGCTGGTCATCACGATCGACGAAATCCACGCCGTCGACCGGAGCGAAATCTCCCAGCTGGCCGCGGACGTGCAGCACTTCATCCGTGACGGGCTTCCCATCGGCCTGATCTTCGCCGGCCTGCCTTCGGCCGTCTCCGACCTCCTCAACGAGGGCGTGGCGACCTTTCTGCGCCGGGCCGACAGGATCAATCTTCATGAGGCAGCAATCGGTGAAGTCACCGCCTCCTACCGGGACCTTTTCAGCGAAGGCGGCATCGACGTCGCCCCGGAGCTGCTCAGCGAGGCGGCAGCAGCCACCGAAGGCTACCCCTTCCTCATCCAGCTGGTCGGCTACTACCTGTGGATGGCGGCCGACAAGGCCAACCGGGCCCTGGACCAGGAGAGTGTCCGGACCGCCATCGCCGCAGCGCTGCGACGGAACACCCTGGTTGTCGTGGAGTCCGCGCTCTCGGACATCTCCGACAAGGACCGCCAGTTCCTGCACGCCATGGCCGAGCAGGACGGCCCGTCAACAGCGGCCCAGATAGGACACCTCATCAAGTCCAAACCCAACGTGGTCTCCAAGTACCGCAATAGACTCATCGCGGCCGGACTGATCGAATCAGCCGGCTACGGCAAGGTCGACTTCGCCATTCCCGGCCTACGCGACTACCTTCGGCAATAACATCCGCAGAACAACGACCCCTACCCCTCCGCGGTGCATCGGGCACAGAGCCGGTCCTTCGTCGAGACAGCTAACGCTTTGTTGCCCGGTACCAGTGCGGGCGGATTTCCATCTCGCATGCCGTCAGCGGCTGGGTCCGCTTTTCACCCGTTCCGCTGCCACACCGGTCCCACCACGGGTCTTTCGTGCCTTGGCTGCCCCTCTGCCTCGCGTCAGCGCCGTGCCGGGGTGCGTGCCCTCGCTGCGTGCAGCGGCAAGGCGTCCCTGGACCTGGTTCTCGCTGGCGGTCCCGGCCAGTGAGGCAGCGAAGGCTTCGCGGTGTTCGGCGGAGCCGTACTCTGCAGCGGCGCTGCTTTCGGTCTTCTCGCCCTGATCGTTGAGCCGTCTGTTGTCGTCGCCGGTGACGCAGTTTTCCAGCTCCCGTCCCATGGCTTCAATGCGTGCGAACAGTTCCGCCTCAAGGCGTTCGTATCGCTGCTCCAGCGGCTGCTCCTGGGAGCCTGTGAAGCCGCCCTCGGCCAGGAGCCTGGCTTCGTGCCATTCCCTGGCCGCCTCCACGAACGTGGCGTCTTTGAAGTGCTCTTCGCCGGCACCGTTGAAGCTGGCCGTCGTTTCTTCGCGCAGCATCTCGACGGTGGGACCGTTGATGCCGTCCTTGCCGATCAGGTACAGGCGTTCCTTCACCGTGGCGTCGGCCGCTTCGATGGCCTCGGGCGTTTTGGCGTCGTGGGCGGTCTGCAGGGCCTGGGCCAGGGCGGGGTTGTTCAGGTACTCGACGGGTACCTGGTGCCTTTCCATCTCGGGTGCAAGCTTGTCGGCCCTGGCCCGGAGTTCTTCGGCCTGTGCCGCGGCGATCAGTGCCATACCCTTTTGGTGCTCGGCGGCAGCGGCGCGTCGGGCCTGCGCGGCGCTGATCGTTTCGATGCCCGATTCCAAGTATGCCGCGTCCGTCCCCACGTCGTGGGTATCGATGCCCCAGCGGGCCTTCACCTCGGTGCGGATCCGCTCGGCCGCGGCCAGTGCGGTGGGGTCGTGGTCCTTCCAGCCCTCGGCCAGGGCATGCATCTGGGCGATGTCTGCCGGCTGCGCCTGCTCCCACCACTTCTCCTTCTGCACCGGGGCGAGGGCGCCCTGCACAGCCGCCCGGTCGGCTGCTTCCCGTACCTGTGCCTCATGTGCGGTCCGGGTGTCCTGTTGCTCGCGCCGGCGCAGCGATTCCTGCCGCATCCGGGCCAGGGTTTCGGCCAGCCGTGAGGCGGTCATCAGGGACTGCCGCAGACCGCCTTCCACTACATCGTCAATGCCGTCTGATTCGCTCATGATCGGCACTTACCTCTCGTAGTGGTTCCTCGTGCGGTCCTAGCGGCCCCGGTCTTAGCGCTCCGGCACCGCTCCGGTGCCAAGGCTGGTGTCCGGGCCGTGGTGCCGGCCGGTCCTGGCCTTTTCGGGTGTGGCCGGGACAACGGGTGTGGATGGGACAACGGAGCCGGGACGGACCGGGGCTATGCCCCGGCGTCCGATGTCGGCGGCTGTGGGCCCGACGCTTACACCGGCGCCGGCACCGGCTGACGGGCTTTCAACTGATGGACTGTGCCCGGCGCCGACCGGGACGGGTTTGGGCATGGTCGCGGTGAAGGGTGCGAGCTGCTGTGTGACCACGGCACGAAGGCGCTGGGCCTCCCGTGCGCGGCCGGCTTGGGAGTGCATCTCGTACACCGCCGCAGGTCCGCCAAAACGTCCGCCGTGCCTAGGACCAGGCCGTCGCCGATGCCTCCATCGACATCCTCAACGACGGCCACTACCCGGACATTTCCCTCTACCTCAGCCGCGACATCAGCGGCCCGGACTACATGATCTACTACCAGGCCCTCACCGCCGCCGAATCCCTCGACGTGCTGATGGCGGCCACCCCACCAACGACGCCATCCAGCGCTGCCTGCAGGCACCGGACGTTGACGATCTCATCCTCAAAGCCCAGCAACGCCATGAGTCCAAGGTCCTCGGACTGGACCCCTCCCAAAGCAAACTGAACACCGGCAGGACCGAACAGGAAAGCATCCCATTTGAAGCCCGGCAGGCCGCCGCTCTGGCCGCCCAAGGCTTCCCCACCGCCGTCTTCGCCAACCCGCCCCAGCATGGAGCCCACACCAGCCATCCGGCACCGGCAGCACCCAGCCGGGCGGAGCTCCAACGATAGACAACAGCACCCCACATGAAGGCGGCGAAGGCACCGGAACAGCTTCGGCCGCCCCCGCTCCCGGTGTTCCGGTGGCAGCGCCGGCCCGGGTTGGGAAGCTGGCCGCTTGCAGCCGCTGCAGTTCGGCCAGCTCCGGATCCACCGTCTCTGCCGCGCTGTGCTGTGCCTGCTGCGGGGCCTGCATTTCGGCCAGTTCGGCATTGATCCGGGCCGCGTTCTGCCGGGCGGTCTCCAGCGCGTCCTGGTGCTTGAAACCGGTCTCCAGTGTTCGGGTCGCCTGTCCGATCCGCAACAGGGCCTCGGCCCGGCGCTGGTCAACTTCAGCGGCGAGTTTGGGCAGGGACGCCACCCGGTTTTCCAGCTGCCGGATCAGGCCCACGTCCGCGTTCAGCAGTTTCTCGCGGGTGGTCTGCGTGACCGCGCGCGGCACTCCGGCCAGTTCGATCTGCAGCACGGATTTATCGAAGGCCCGACCCGAGAGCTGAACAACTTTCAGATCGTGTCCGGCCAGCCGGCCCAGACTGCGGCTGGCGTAGGGGTCCGGCAACCCGATCGCGGCCCGTTGCGACCGTCGCCGAGAGCCACGGCCCCGCACGCATGAGCCGCAGGGATCAGCGCGGTCAGCGCCTGACGGGCCCCAAGCGCACCAGCGCGAATCCTCGCCCGGAACGGGTGGTGGCTGATAGGCCGTCTTTGTGCACTTTCACAGGCTACAGTCCGCGGTCCACCCCAGTGGGAAGCGACTGAAGAACCAACAGTTTTTCAAGGCCCCGACAACGGGGTGAACCGGAATCAGCCGCCAACGAACCGGTGGCATGATTCCCGGGGCGGTACGCTGGAGCCGGCATTGGGAGTGTGGTCCTAGCGTGTTGCTGCGACGGCGTCCAGTTCGATGACGTGTTTGGAACGGGCGAACCGGGAGAGGATGACACGGCCCGGGTTATTTGGTGACCTTGCCCATCCGGGCGGCGATGGGGGTAGTGAACAGCGGTTTGGTGAGGAACCAGGCCGCCGCGATGGCCACCAGAGACAGCAGGAAGACGGCCAGCCCCCACCAGTCCACGACGTCCCGGGAGGTGTACATGTGGTTCAGGTTCCGTAAGGCCCCGGTGAAGAACACCAGGAACACGTGCACGATCGTGAACCCCACGAAGTAGAGCATCACCGGGAAGTGCACCGCCCTGGCCCACTCCACCGGGTAGATCCGGTTGAGCCATTCGGCCTTCTCCGGCCACCAGGTGGAGAATCGCAGCCCGGATAAGACCGCCAGCGGGGCGGCGATGAACACAGTGGCGAAGTACGCTGCCACCTGCAGTGCGTTGTAGTGCACCCATCCGTCCTCGGTGGGCCAGTCCAGGGAGGCGTACTGGATCGCCCCGGAGAGCATGTTCGGGACGATGTCCCAGTCCGTGGGCACGATCCGCATCCAGTGCCCGGTGGCGAACAGCAGCACGACGAAGGCGACCCCGTTGGCCACCCAGAGCACGTCCAGCACTTGGTGCAGCCACTGCGACAGGGAGACCTTTTTCGGGGCGTTGCCCTTCGGGGAGAAGAACGAGCCCTTCTTGGCGGTCCAGTACCCGGGGGGCTTGCGTTCGGTCCGGACCTGCAGGCCGGTGCGGATGATCAGCACAATGAAGAACATGTTCAGGAAGTGTTGCCAGCCCAGCCAGGCCGGGATCCCCGCCGGGGCGGCCTC
>NZ_JBNHHC010000050.1:0-29403 GCF_059091865.1 Arthrobacter sp. B0316-1-20
TGCAACGTGCTGCTGTCATAGACGTCGAACGTCACCTTGCCGTCCGTGTGCTCGGTCACGTAATCCATGAACAACTTCATGCCCTTGTTATTCGAATTCGTCGCCGGCAGCGGCTCAGAAACCACGAACTCCACCGGTTCCATCGCTGCGATCGAATCGCCCGCGTTCCCCCCGGCCCCCGCATCCGAGGCACCCCCGGCACACCCGGCGAGCAACACCGCTGCGGCCGACAGCGACACCACAGCCGCACCAACACGACCACGACCAACCTGATTAGGCTCCAACATGAGACTCCTATGTCTTCTTAGTACGACCGCCGGCTACTTCGCCGACGAGATACCCGGCAACCACGTCGCTATCTCCGGGAAGATCACGAGCAGGACCAGGAACAAGACGCACGCGCAGATGAATGGCGTTACGCCCTTGAAAACGTGCATGATCGTGACCTTCTGGTCACCCTGTTTGCTCACTGACCTCGCAATACCGAGCACGACGAAGTTCAAGATGCCAAGCGGCGGAGCGATGAGGTCGATTTCTGCGAGCACGATGAGGAAGATACCGAACCACACCAGGTCGACGTCGAGTGCAACCAGTGGTCCGAGGAACACGGGGATCGTGAGCAGCATCATCGCGAGCGTGTCGAGGAAGAAACCGAGAATGAGGTAGATCGGGATCAGGAGCAGCAGGAAGCCGATCTTCGTGAATCCGAGATCGATCACCATGTCGGCGATCCACCGGGTAAGCCCGCTGAGCGCCATGACCCGAGTGAGCATGTTCACCCCGATGAGGAGCGCGAACACCGCCGCGACCGAACCGACCGTCTCCGTCAATGTCGAGCCGATGTAGCGGCCGAAGGTCGGCGCGGTCTTCACCGGCTCGCCCGCTCGCCGTGACTTTCGGATGCCGAGTGCGACGATCACGCCGCCGATCACGAGCGCTGCCACCGCGCCGAGCGCACCCGATTCGGTGACGGTGAAGAATCCCGAGAAGATTCCGCCGAGCACGAGGATCATGAGGAGCAGCACGGGGATGAGGCCGCGCAGCGACGCTAGTCGTTCGCCCCAGGAGTAGCGGGCGCCCCTTGGAGCAGCGTCCTTGACCAGAAGCGCCCAGCCGATGATGACGACCGTGAAGAGCGCCGCCAGCATCAGCCCGGGCACGATGCCGGCGAGCAGCTGAGGCCCAACGGGCGTGCTCGCAACACCGGCATAAATCACGAGAAGCACGCTCGGCGGGATCACCTGCCCGAGGGTGCCGGCCGTCGCGACCGAGCCGACCGCAAGTGTCGGTTTGTAACCCGAGCGGAGCATCTCCGGGATGGAAACCCTACCAATCGCGTAGGTGATCGCGATCGTGCTTCCGCTGATTGAGGCAAGACCCGCACCTGCAATGTTCGTCGACACTGCCAGGCCGCCCGGCACGGGCGCCAACCACTTCCGCGCCGCGTCATAGGCGCCGGTCATGATTCCGGTCTTGCTAAGTGCAACGCCCATGAGGACGAACATCGGGATCACGCTCAGCGACCACGACCCAAACGACGTGAACACGACATCCTGCAACGTCCCCCACAGCGCTCTCGGTCCGGCGAGCACAAGCAATCCGACCGTAGCGGCTACCATCATCGTGGCGAAGACCGGGATCTCCAGCAGCATCAGCGCGATCATCAGGAACACCACCGCCGCGCCGACGAGAAGCTTATTCGAGGGCGCCAGGAACAGGTAGGTGGACAGCAGCAGCACTACTGCGGCAACGATCACCACGCCGATTACGTGGCGGCGCGAGCTGCCGCGGTTCTTTGGATCAACCGGAGCCGCGGAGGCTGCCTGCTGTGAAGTGCCAAGAGTTGTAGCCATCAGTGCGTCTCCGTTCCGCGCGGCGTCATCGCCAGCGCCGGCTCAATCAGCGGGCGGTCGCCCTCGTCACCGCGAATAGCGGCTTCCTCAGCGGATACCGGCAATTCATTTGCGAATGCCCGTACGAGCTGCGCGAGCGTCTGCAGCGCCAGCGCGAGGAGGCCCACCGCCACCGCTATCCGGCCGGGCCAGATAACTACCCATCGGTAGCCCTCAGATGCCTCGTTCTTAGCGACCGAGTCCATAGCGCTTTCGAAACCCGCCCATGCAGCGAGCACCACGATGATGAGCGTGACTGCCATCGCCACGATCTCCACGACCTGACGTGTACGCTGCCCAGCTCCCGAAGTCAGCAGGTCAACCCGGATATGCTCACCGCGGTACAGCGCGCAGCCCAGCCCCAGCGCGACCGCGGCAGGCATCGACGCGTACTGCGTGATCTCGAGCGTGCCGGGCAACGGACTGTGGAAGATCGCTCGCGCGAAGGCGTCCACGACGATATGGAGCGCTATGACCCCCATGAGGACTGCTGAGATCGCAGTAGCCACCTTCGTGACTGCGTCGATCCAACTGAGCCAACTCTTCATCTGCCTACTCCCTTGTAGAACTCGGCACTAGTCCGCCGTCAGCGCCTTAGTGTCGCCGCCGACGGCATGTTTGGTATATGAACCCGGCAAAGCGTATGTCTTGCACATAGTGACGGTCAACACCCTGCCACAAATGTTATCGAGCTTCCGTGTCAGTGTGGTCACGACACTGGCGACAGCGGTGCGCGGCTCACGTGGACGGCCCGCCTTCAAAGCGCGCGTTCGCGTTGTTCACGTAGTCGCGCTGCTGTCCCGGAGGGATGTACTGGCTCTCCCACGCCTGAATCCGTGCGTATGTCGGGTGAGCGAAGAGGCCCCCGCCCCAGCCCTGGTATTGCTCCGTCCCCTCCGATTCCTTGACCTTCTCGAGATACTCGTCCATCGGCGCGTAGCTGTTCGAGTCCCTGACCGCACGCAGCAGCCGCCAGACTTCGTGCACGCCAGGCAAGGCAAACGGCAGGATGTCGATGGACTGTCCCATGGCGCTCAGCTCGGCAAGCGAGGGGCGCCGGCCGATCGCGTTATTCGGAATTGCATACGCCGGCCCGGGCGTCACCTCAAGAGCAGTGCGGATCTGATCCCAGGTATGCAGTCCCTCATAAAAGATGACGTCTGTGCCCGTCTCCTCCCGGTAGAGCAAGCCGCGCCGGATCGCCTCGTCGAGGCCGCCTCCCCGGGCACCGTATCCGTCCGTGCGCGCTACGATGACGAAGTCGGGATCGAGCTCGTCCCGGGCCTCGACCGCCGCATTGAGGCGGCCGATCGCCTCGGCGTCGGAGACGAGTTCAATACCCGAGCGGCCGCCGGCCCTCTTCGGATCCTTCTGATCCTCGATATGGATCCCGGCGACCCCGGCTTCGATGAACTCCCGGACTGTGCGCCGGATGTTCGCCGGCCCGCCGCCGAAGCCGGTGTCGGCATCGCAGAACACCGGGATCTCGACAGCACGCGCGACCTCCTTGGCCTGCGCGACAACTTCGGTCATCGTGAGCAGTCCGACATCGGGCACGCCACGCCAGTGGGAGGACATTCCTCCGGAAACCTCGAACGCCTCAAACCCGGCCCGTTCGGCCATCTGCGCATGCATCGGCATCACGCCGAACGGCATGATCACGGTCTCCGGGCGCTCAAAAATTCTCTTTAACCGGGTCGTCTTGCGATCACTCACTCGCATCCTCGCTTCGTGCTGAAGTTACCCGCGCCATCGCCCCACGGAGGTTATGCATATAGTATGAAAACCTCTCACAGAAGAGAGCACCAGCACAAGGGAGTCGAGCATGTACATGACTGAGGTTCAAACCGCCGAGTTCGCCGCGCTGCGCAAACTGATCAGCGAGCGGCACAGCGTGCGCGGCTTCCACCCACGACCAGTTGAACCGGCGACCATCGAACTGCTGCTCGAGACCGCCCAGCTGTCACCGTCCTGGTGCAACTCCCAGCCCTGGGAGGTGATCGTCACGACCGGTGAGGCGACCGACCGATTCCGAGATGCACTGGGCGCGTACGCGGCATCACACCCGTCAACGCCCGACTTCGGCCTGCCTGCCAGCTACGACGGCGTCTACCGCGAACGACGCCGCGAGGCCGGCTGGGCGCTCTATGAAGCCGTCGGCGTGCAGCGCGGCGACCGCGAGGCCAGCGCTGCACAGGCCGCCGAGAACTTCCGCCTCTTCGGCGCACCGCACGCGGCGATCGTCACAACCGATCGCAACCTGGGTGTGCCCGGCGCGATGGACTGCGGCGTCTGGCTGTCCGCGTTTCTCCTCGCTGCGCAGAGCATGGGAATCGGCGCGATCCCGCAGGCGGCTCTCGCGATGCATCCCGATTTCATCCGCGAGCACTTCGGCCTCGATGAGTCACGTCAGATCGTATTCGGAATCAGCTTCGGTTACGAAGATGCAGAGCACCCAGCGAACGGGTTTCGGATCGGCCGCGCAGCGCTTGAAGACGCTGTTCGCATCGTCAGCTGACGTTCACGCCGATGGCACAGCCCTCGCCCACTCGTGGTCTTGTCAGTGACGGTCGAAGTGTGAGCCGTTTTGCGAGTCGAAAAGTGAGCCACGCTGACGTTGGATATTCTGTGCGGTCCGGACACATGGCTGACAACCCGTTAGCGCGGTGACAGTGCAACCATCGGGCCGTCGATGACCTTCGGCTACGTCGCCGCACATCGGGTGGCCGACCAGCTCGCGGCGCAGGGCGAGACGACGGCGGGCGGAGTGGCAGTGCAGTAACGCGCGAACGAATCACGGAAGCTGGGCCGAGAAAACCGGTTCCGGCTCCCGGGGATCCGTTCGCCTGTAGGGGCTCCTACTGATACCAGCCTCCCCGGCCGCCATCGCTCAGGATCGTCTGCGATGATGCTGCGTGAGTCGTCGCTGAGCAGAAACAGGATCGGGCCCACCACGTCCTCAGGTGTGGCGATGCGACCGATCGGACTGGCCTTGAGCGCCGTCTCGCGGTACCTGCGCGCACCCGCCTCACCAAGGCCGGCGACGATCGCCGGCGCGCGGGAAGCCTGGGGCGACACACAGTTCACGCGCACGCCCTCGAGCGCAGCCTCTGCGGCAAGCAATGGTATGTGTGGATTTTCCCATACGGGCCCACCACGATCTGCTGACGCAGTCGAAACTCCGTCATTGCTAACCCCGGCGGAGAACGGTGGATCCGATAGGCTGATACACAAGCGGGTTATGCACTAAATGCTTGACCTTGTAAAAGCGTGCAAGCTAGCCTTGGCACGTATCGCACATGGGTGTGCGATATTGCACAGTGGCGAATGGTTCGCTTCTGCCGTAGACGAAAGTAGTTCTGATGACCATGAAGCGTCTGGCCCTCAAGGTTGCGGGTGTTCTGTCCGTGGCGGTGTTCTTGTCCGCCTGTTCTTCGGATGCTGAGTCGGCAAATTCGGAGGAGACGCTGGAGACGATGGATCCAGTGGTGTTGACGGTGAGCGAGCCGTTGACGGCAACGTCCTCGAATTTTCTTGCGCTGACCGCGTTCATGGATCGGGTGCGGGAGGAGACCGGAGGCAAGGTCGATTTCGAGGTCTATACGGACAGCACGTTGCACCCGATCGTGGAGGCGTTGCCGGCGATCGAGTCGGGGCTCACCGATATCACCTTGTTCTCGCCGTCCGTGTTTCAGGACGAAGCGCCTTCCACGTTTTGGGCGCAGGGACTCGGGTCGTTTGCGTTTGGCAGCACGCCCGAAGAGAAGCTCGCGGGATCGCCCGCGCTGCTCGGCACCATCGACTCTTCAGAGGACATTAGACGGGACCTCCTGGCACACAGCGCCGTCCCCCTTGCATCGTGGATCTCGGACTCGTACTCAATGCTGTGCACAAAACCTGTGAAGACCGCTGAGGATGCTCAAGGCTTGCTGGTGCGCACTCCGGGGTCGCCCTACACGGAGGAAGTGGAGGCCCTGGGGATGACCAACGTTTTCCTCGAGAACGCTGAGATGTACGAGGGCTTGCAGCGAGGCGTCATCGACTGTGTGGTCGGAAGCATCCCCCCGAACATGAACTCCGGTCTGTGGGAGGTGGCGAAGTACTTTGTGCCGCTCCAGTTCTCCGCGAACGTGGGCTCCGGTTACATCATGAATAAAGAGACGTGGGATTCGTTGCCAGGTGATGTTCAGGAGATCATCCAGAACGCGAAGGGTACGATCACCACGGACTATCTCCGGAATACGGCCATTCAGAATGCCCGGTGGGTCGAGGAAGCGCCTGGGCAGCAAGTGCAGTTTCTGCCAGTGGACCCTGAACTGGCAGCAACACTGAAGTCGGCTCAAGCCGAACTCACCGAGCGGCTCGCCGAGACGGCTCCCGACTTCGCCGATCCGACGACAGAGATCACAGCGTTCAAGGACTATTTCGCCGAGTGGGAGGGGATCCTGCGCGACGAGCTCGGGGTCGAACCCAACGACGGGTCCACGGAGGCCATCTTGGAGTCATACCGCACCCTGGCGACGGACTTCGACTGGGACAAATACCAAGACAGGCTCAACGAATTCCTCCAGGAGAGCGCAAAGTAACCGAGGCCGGCGTAGCGCCACAAGTGGGCAGCCATTACCGCCAATGGCCCAAACTCGGGATGTTTTAGTCGAAGGAGGTTGACTCAGTGCAGGACTCACGCTCGGCCGGACACGGCGCTGGCTTGCTGGCAGGACGGCAACGGCCGCGTGCCGTAACTGCAGGTGCCAATTGCGGCGCGAAACCGAATACTTCCTCGGCCACAGGGGGTATGCGATGAAGGATGCACTGTGGCTCCGCTGTATTGACGGTATCGTGCGCGGCGCGGTCGCCGTTGTGGCAATCATCGTCGCACTGATGATGCTCCATGTGGCCCTGGATACCGCCGGTCGCAACATCTTCCTTCAGCCGTTGCCTGGCACCCTCGAGGTGGTCAGCTACGTCTGGATGCCCGCGATCGCGATCCTTGCCCTTGGCTACGCACAGCTCACGAATGAACAGATCCGTGCCACGGTCATGACCGAGCACACCTCACCCAGAACGCGACGTGTACTCGAAGTAACTGCTGAGATCGTCGGCGGGCTTGTCGTTCTCTTTTTGACGGTGCTCAGCGCGGCGAACCTCATGGATTCGCTGCGGCTCGGTTCGACGTCCACCGGAGCGCGATGGCTCCCGCTGTGGCCAGGTCAGCTGATCATCGTTGTGGGCTTCGGGATCGTCGTCCTCGCGGCAATCGCCCGGACCTATCGTCTCCTCCACGGTGAAGAGATAGCCGAACAGGATCTCATTTCCGACGAGGAAGGCGTGACCATTGCCTAGTATGCCTGTGATGACTGTGGAACCGGCTGCTCCGGCACCACGAGTTCGACCGAAGGTTCCGACGTTCGTCATGTGGATCCTGGGTGTTTCCGCCGTGGCGGTCGCAGGGGCGATGCTCTTTGGTGAAGCACCGAAGCTGACTGTCGGCGTGCTGGCCATCGTCCTCCTTCTCCTTCAGCTGGCGGTCGGTATCCCGATCGGGTATTCGATGATCATCACTTCGGCGATCGGGCTTCTGGGGATGCTCGGCTATCGTGTGGCCACCTCGTCTATCGGGAACATCGTCGAGGACTCCGTAACATCATGGTCCCTCAACGTGGTGCCCCTCTTCGTGCTCATGGGAATCGCGATGTGGAAGGGAGGCATCACAGGCAAGGCCTACTCAGTCGCGAGACAGTGGCTCGGATGGTTGCCTGGAGGTCTGGCGATCGCCACGAACATCGCGGGCGCTGGGCTGGCCACCACGAGCGGCAGCACAGTGGGAATCACGTTCGCACTCGCACGCATGTCCCTTCCCGAGATGCTCTCGGCGGGGTACCGGTCGACTCTTGCGACGGGATCGGTTGCCATGGCCGGGACGCTAGGGCAGGTGATTCCGCCCAGCATCCTCTTAGTTATCTATGCCGGCGTCGCATCGGTGCCTGTGGGCCCCCAGCTGTTGGCTGGCCTGGTTCCGGGTCTCCTTCTCGCAGGGGGATTCTGCCTCGTCGTCGTTCTCTGGGCGATTCTTCGCCCAGCAGACGCGCCGCGAGCGCAACTCGAGGGAGTCACTTGGAGAAGCCGCCTGCTTGCTCTTCGAGACATCGTGCCTCTTGCGGTCGTCGCTCTTATCGTCATCGGAGGCATGGCGAGCGGCTTCTTCACGGCATCTGAATCGGCGGCCTATGGCGCCCTCGCCGCATTACTCGTCAGCTGGCTTTCCTTTGGACGAGGAAAGCGAGGTGTTCGTGGCACCTGGGTCTTTCTCCGGGAAACGTTCATCGAATCGGTTAGGTCCATCTCCGGCCTTTTCATCATCCTCGTCGGAGCGCTCATGCTTGCGCGCCTGCTCACGATCAGCGGGCTGGCGCAGCAACTGACGGGCTGGCTCTTGGACCTCAACCTCGGGCGGGTCGAGCTGCTCCTCCTGCTGATCGTCTTCTCCATCGTGCTCGGCATGTTCCTCGAATCGCTTCCCATGATCCTGCTGACCGTACCCCTTTTGCAGGCTCCGCTCGAGGCGATCGGTGTGGACATGATCTGGTTCGGCGTGTTCATGATCATCATGTGTGAGATCGGTATGGTGTTCCCTCCCATAGGACTCCTTACGTTTATCGTGCATCGTCTTGCCCAGAACCCGCAGGTGAATGTGGGCAAGACGGTCACTTTGGGTGATGTGTTCAAGGGCATCATGCCGTTCGTTGCGGTCGCCTTGCTCGTGACGGGAATTCTGATCGCATGGCCGGACATCGTGCTTTGGATACCCTCCCTGTCCGGCGGATAAGGCGAGCCTCTGTTGTGGAAGCCGAATGAGATTCGCTGTGATTCACGACAGTCTGCGCGTCGCAGAGGGTTGCGGTGGAGCCTGGTCCGACGGGTGGCAGAACCCGAGTTCTTCCACGAGCGGTTCTCCGAAGAGGACGGGGTCGTCTCCGCGCTGGTGGGTCTTGACGTCGTCAGCGCGATGCGAGAGCGTACGGCATTCACCAGGGAGCTCTTGGACCGCCTTCGCGGATTGGGTCTGATCGTCGCCACGGTGCGGTGAATCGCTCGATCAAATTCGCTGCCGCTGACAACCTCTCCCTCGGTTCCGTGCGGCCACGGTAAAATCCGGGGCCGCCTACTTCGACTCCGCCGGCAAGGACCTGCTGGTGGGCCTGCTGCTGGCTGCCGCCCGGGCGGAGAACCGAGCGAGCAGGTGCATTACTGGCTGACCCCGCCCACCGAGGACCAGGCGATGCAGCATCTGCACGAGGCCGGGTGGCGGACGGAGACCGAAGCGGTGGCCGGCGCGATCAATGCCTCGGATAAACAGCGCGAGGGCATCTACGGCACATCCCGGCAGGTGGCCTCGCGCTTGAAGAACGAAGAAATCGCCGCCTGGGTGTGAATCCGCCGGCCCGGACGATGACCGGCCGCAGTTCTTCCCAGAGGAGTTCGTGCGGGGAAGAACACCCTTTACGCCCTGTTAAAGGAGGGTGCGGGCACTGCCGGGCCCCTGGTGAATTCGCTAACCGGGGCCACCGTGACGGCCGCCGAGGAGTACGCCGTCGCCCAGTGCGGGGGGCCGGCTGGGCATCCCGATGCTATGCGTGCCCGATGAGGCCGCCAATGTCTGCCGGTGGGCGAATCTGCCCGACCTCTACAGCCACTACGGATCCCGCGGCATCGTCCGTCTTCACGTTGCTGCAGTCCTGGTCCCAAGGGGTGGACGAGTGGAACGACTCCGGAATGAAACGACAACGTCGTCACCTACGGCGGCATCGCCGAGGAGGAGGGGTTCATCAGCGAGCGGCACAGCGTGCGCGGCTTCCACTCACGACCAGTTGAACCGGCGACCATCGAACTGCTGCTCGAGACCGCCCAAGTGTCACCATCCTGGTGCAATTCCCAGCCCTGTCAGGTTCAAGATCAATGTCTCTGATCCCCCGCGAACGGGTTTCGGATCGGCCGTGCAGCGCTTGAAGACGCTGTTCGCATCCTCAGCTGACGTTCAGGCCGACTGCGGCGTCCGCACCCGTTCGCGGTCGATGCCCATGTCAGTTCTCCGGGGGCGCCACTTCGATCTCGGCTCCTTCGAGCAGCTCGCAGGCCCGCACCTGGCAGCCGAGGCGGCTGTTCTCGCGGTAAGTGTCCATGACCTCGAGCAGGTCGTTCTCGTCCCTGCTGGAGGGCGTGACCTTGTCAAACACATCGGCGGGCAGATAGACATGGCAGGTCGCGCAGGAGACATCGCCGCCGCACTCCCCCTCGATCTCTTCGATGTTGTTGTCAACGGCGATGCGCATGAGCGTCTCACCGTCCTTGGCGTCGATCGTGCGGACGTCCCCGCCAGGGAGACGGAATCGGATCGTGGTCATAGGTCCTGCTCTCTTCGGATTCAGACGGTCTGAAAAATTCGTACATTGTTCGGATTAAAGCGCGCCCGCATCTCGGTGAAGCCGGTCACGCTGCGGTCCGCGATCCACCTGGGGTTCTCGGGGTCGAGGATCTCGAGGTCGGGGAAAGCGGCGAGCACCTTCGTGTAGAAGGTGCTAAGTTCCAGACGCGCAAGGTACCGGCCGAGACAGAGATGGACACCGGCACTAAATGCCAGGTGTTCGTTAGGCGTGCGCTCGATGTCGAAGCGGCTCGGCTGCTCGAACCGTCGTTCATCCCAGTTCGCGGAAACGAGATATCCGACCACCCAGTCACCGGCCCTGATGTGCCGACCCTGCCATTCGAAGTCTTCGTTTGCGATTCGGAGTCGGTTCTTCGCAGGCGTCGACCACCGAAGGACTTCGTCAACGGCGCCACCGGCCTTGCCCGGGTCCTCGAGCAGCTTCGCCCGCTGATCCGGGTGTGTCATCAGCAGCCACAGGCCCGTGCCGGCCGAATTGCGGGTGGTCTCCATCCCGCCGGCAATGGTGCCCGCGAAGCGGCTCTTCACTTCATGGAGGCTCAGTTCGTCGCCGTCGACCGTCATCTGCGTGATCACAGTCGCGAAGTCGTCCTGGGGATTGCGCTTGCGCTCTTTTGCCATCTCGGCGCAGTAGTCGAGCAGCTTCTTCTTCCCGAACTTCGAGGTCGCGACCTCGTCGCCGTCGATCGTGAACTTCGGGTCTCCGGCGGCAAGCCACTGCCATGCCGCGAGGCTCAGGTAATCCCAGTCCGATTCCGGCACTCCCAGCAGACGGAGGATCACCTTTGCCGGCAGGGGCGCGGCGAGATCCTCGATGATGTCGATCTCCCCGCCCTTCTCCACCGCTTCTGCGATGATCTCATCAACGATCCGCTCGACCTCGGCGCGCATCTTCCCGATCGCCGGAGCGGAGAAGTGCTTGTTGAAGGGTCTGCGGTAGAGGCCGTGAATCGGCTCATCGAGTGTGCTGGGGCCTACGTCGTAGGCGAGTTCGAAGCGCTCCTCCGGAGTGAGGCGCTTCGGCGCGCGCGGCACACGCGTGTCCCACCGGTTGCTCAACTTATCGGAAGCGAGCAGATACTCCTTGACGTCGTCGTATCGAGTCACCGCCCAATAGCTCTTGCCGTAGCTGGCGTCCTCCGTCCAGTGAATCGGATCCTCGTCGCGCAGCACCTTGAAGGTGTCCTGATAGTCGCCCTTCGCATACCAGTGCGGGTCGAGCAGCGTATTGTCGATCTGTGACCAGTCTGTCGTCATCGCCTGCCACCTCCTTCGATCATGCATATAGTGTATATCAAAATGGCCCGCGTGTACTAGAACCGGCCGGATCACGCTGCGAGAAGGAGCAGAGCGGGGCCCGTGGGCCCCGCTCTCATCCGAACTGCGATCAGGCGGACTGCAGAATCTGCGCCTTGCTCGGTGAGAAACGTGCCTTCATCTCGCGGAATCCGGTGTTGGTACGGTCCTGGAGCCACTGCGGGCGGTCCGGCTCGAGGACCTCCAGGTCGGGGAACGCGGCGAGCACCTTCGTGAAGAGCGTCTGGAGTTCAAGCTTCGCCAGATACCGCCCCATGCAGAGGTGCACTCCGACACTGAGCGACAGGTGGTCGTTCGGCGTCCGGTCGATATTGAATCGGCTCGGGTCCTCGAACTGCCGCTCGTCCCAGTTCGCGGATAGCGTGAACCCGAGGACCCAATCGCCCGAGCGGATGCGCCGACCGCGCCAGTCGAAGTCGTCGGTCGCGACGCGCAGCCGGCTCTTCGACGGCGTCGACCAGCGCAGCACCTCGTCGACCGCGGCTCCCGCCTTGCTCGGATCCGCGAGCAGTTTTGCCCGCTGCTCCGGATTGGTAAGGAACAGCCAGAGGCCGACCCCGCCTGCGTTCGCGTGGTCTCGAGACCAGCGCCGATCATGCCCACCAGCTGGACCTTGAGCTCGTGGAGGCTGAGGGGATCGCCATCGACCGTCGCCTGGGCGGTGACGGTCACGAAATCGTCGCGGGGATTCTCACGACGGTCCAGTGCCATCTGCCCGCAGTAGTCGAGCAGCTTCCGCCGTCCGTACAGGGATGTGGCCACCTCATCGCCATCGCGCATGAACTTCGGTTCGGAGGCCGCAAGCCATTCGTTCGCCGCGAGTGCGATGTAGTCCCAGTCCTCCTCGGGCACGCCAAGCCAGCGCAGGAGGACCTTCATCGGCAGCGGCGCCACGATGTCGTCGATCAAATCGATCTCGCCGCCCTTCTCGATGGCCTCGGCGATGAGCTCGTCGACGATCCGCTCGATGTCCGCCCTCATCTTGCCCACCGCCGGCGCGGAGAAGTGCTTGTTGAACGGGCGGCGGTAAAGTTCGTGCAGCGGGTTGTCCAGCGTGACGGCGACCACGTCCCAGCCGAGTTCGTGCCTCTCCTCGGGGGTCAACCGCTTGGGGGTGCGCGGAACGCGCGTGTCCCAGTGGGAGCTGAACTTCTCCGGGCTCAGGAGCAGCTCCTTGGTGACGGCCCAGTAGTCCTTGCCGTAGCTCGTGTCCTGAGTCCAGTGCACGGGATCCTCGTCACGCAGCACTTGAAAGTATCGTGGTGGTTCGCGGCCGCGTACCACGCCGGGTCCAGTAGCAGGTTGTCGATTTCCGTCCAGTCCCGCGGCATGCGGCGCTCCTCTCCTCGTGGGGAAATCCCTCGAATAGCGTACCGGTTATGCACTAAATGACAATCGTCGGCTCATCCGGCCCGCACACGCGCGGTGAGCGGGTCGAACTCGATGCCGGGCCGATACAGGTTGTCGAAGGTGCCGGTGGCCTCCATCAGCAGCGCCGTCGGCGCGTCCTCCAGGAGGATCCCCCCTCCCTTCACCTTCGCGCCCGCGGCATCCACCCGGCAGAACGGCAGGCGACGCTCCGTGGCCTCACGGAAGGCCGGGTGCATCACGGTAAGCGTCACCTCGCCGTCGATGACCTCAAGCCAGGGCTCCCGCAGGCGCACCGCGAGCAGACCGCCGTGCGCGTCGAACTCGACCCCGCCTCCGAAGCGAAAAACCTGCGGTCCACCATCGATCGTCTCGACGCCGACAAGGGGAAAGGCGATACGGCCATCATCTGCGATCGAGGCCCCCCCGCTAACGTCAGTCACCCCCTCGCTGCCGTCGACGTACTGCCGAAAGCTCTCCTTGACGCCCCACAGGAGTTCGCCAGCGGTTGCCATGAACACCACCTCCACTTTTAAGTCGTTACGCTATATTGGCACATAGTGCAAAGTTATAACTACCTATCCCGCACTTGCCGCCACATCCACCGCGCATCGCCGCGCGATCCGAAGGAGGTCTGATGAGCACCGCAACCGCCGTCATCTACCGAGGGCCACGGTCCTTCACGCTTGAGGAGGTCGCCCTGCCCGATATCGGGCCCGGCGAGATGCTCATCGAGGTGCTGCTGTGCGGCGTCGACGGCTCGGAGCTCAAGATGTTCAACGGCGACATCGATCACATCGAGCAGAAGAAGCCGCTCGTCTTCGGTGATGAGATCATCGGCCGTGTCGCCGAAATCGGCGAGCGGGCCAGCGCCGAACGCGGCATCGCCGTCGGCGACCGCGTCACCGTCGAGGCACGCTGGCCATGCCCGGAGGGTTGCCGCAACTGCCGCAAGGGCCAATACTTCCTCTGCAAGAACAATCCGAACGCCCACGGCTACGGCACGATCGCCCTCGCGGTCGAACCGGGTCTCTGGGGTGGATACGCCACCCACGTGTTCGTGCCCCAGGGCGGCCTGGTGTACAAGGTGCCGGAGGTGCTTCCGGACACGGCGGCGCTCTTCGGCTGCTCCGTACTCGCCAATGGCCTGCGCTGGACGAACGTATCCGGGGCCGGCCCCGACACGAGAGTCGTCGTCATCGGCCCCGGCCCCCAGGGTCTGGCATGCGTCCTCACGGCATCACGGGCCGGCGCCGAGGTGGTCAGTGTCGGCCTTGAGCGAGACGCCGCCCGGCTCGCACTCGCCGCGGAACTCGGCGCCACTCACACGGTCGCGATCCCGGACGGCGAGGCCCCCGAAGCAACAGCCGCACGCATCCGTGCGCTCGTCGGCGAGGTCGATATCGTCATCGACATCGCTGGATCCGTGCCGGCGAAGCAACTCGCCTGGGAGGTCGTCTCTCAGCTCGGCACGATCACCAATGTCGCCGTAGCAAGCCCGCGCGTCCAGGAGATCGACTTCCTCTCCAGCCTCCGGAAGGAGCTGACGATCCTCAACCTGACCTCGCACCCGCATACAGTCGGCGAATCGCTCGACCTCGCCGCGGAACTCTACGAAGACGGCATCGACCTCGGCCGGCTGATCTCTCACGAGTTCAGCCTCGCCGATGCAGCGAAGGCCATCGACGTCGCCGCATACCGCACGGAGGAGATTCCGATCAAGGTCGCGTTGAATCCTGCACTGTAAGGGGCCGGAATGCCCGTCTATCCGGCGCAGTCGACAGCACGTCCCAGCGATCGCACGAGGTCGTCCCGATACTCCCGTGCAGAACGCGAGCCCGGTGCGATCCGGTCGAACCCATGCGGGCAGCCCGGATACACGCGCAGCTCGGTCATGACGCCCGCCCCGATCAGGCGGCTGCAGTAGTCGAGGCACTCGTCGAGGAACAGATCGCAGTCGCCGACGAATATCGATGCCGGCGCAAGCCCGGCGAGATCCGTGGCCCGCGACGGCGCAGCATACGGCGACACGTCGTCACCGCCGAACGCGTCCCCGAGATACGCCCGCCAGGCGAACAGATTCTTCTCTCGATCCCACACTCTGGGATCGGTGATGGCAAGGCTCGAGGGTGTTCGGTTTCTATCGTCGAGCATCGGATATACGAGCATCTGGTGCGCGATCGGGACCTCGCCACGGTCGCGGGCCATGAGCGCCACCCCGGCTGCAGTCCCGCCCCCTGAGCTCGCGCCGCCGACCAGGATCCGCTCGGCATCGACTCCGAGCGCCTGGGCGTTGCCGTGGACCCAGCGCAGCGCCGCATAAGCGTCCTCCACCTCGGCAGGAAACGGATGATCAGGCGCGAGCCGCGGATCGACCGAGAAGATCACCACGCCGGTTGCCGCGGCCAGTGCCGCCAGCAACACACCGTCCTGCCCCGCGTGGCCGAGCACATGGCCGCCACCGTGTATCCAGACCATGCTCGCCGCGCTGTCACCCCGCTTCGGCGGCCCGTACCTTCGCACCAGAACCTCGCCGGAGCTGCCCAGCCCGGGCGCCCACTCGTCTGAGAGCTCCACGACGCCAGGCTCGATCTCCCGATCCGACCCGGCGACGCTCCCGCGCCGCGCCTTGCGTGTCCCTGGCAGATCCGCAAGGTCCTGCGATAGCCCGGACGCGACGGCGACCGCGAGTTCTTCGTTCATTCTCGGTGTCAGATCAGACAAGGCCTCTCCGTTCAGCGATCGACAAATGCCCAATATGTGCATAGTTTTACATCATGAGCTTAGACCCGACTGACTCGCGGACGATGGAAATCGAGCACCTGGAGCGGACACCGGGTCGATTCGCGACGGTGATGCTCATTCTGATCCTCGGCCTTCAGACATCATTCGGTCCGCTGTCGTCAGGCCTCTATATGCCGGCGCTGCCCGAACTCGCACGTAACCTCGGAACGACGGATTCAGCAGCCCAGCTCACCCTCACCCTGAGCCTCATCGGTCTCGGGGCAGGTCAATTCCTGTGGGGTCCACTCAGTGATCGTTTTGGTCGACGACGGCCTCTGATGCTCGGCGTCGCACTCTTCGTGGTCGCATCTCTCGCGTGCGCGCTCGCCCCGACCATCGAGGTGCTGATCGCTGCGCGCCTGCTGCAGGGCCTGGGCGGTGCCTCGGGCGTCGTCATCTCGCGCGCAATCGTCCGCGACGTGTATGGGGAGACCGGCCTCGCGCGGGTCTACTCCCGGCTCCTCCTCGCGGGCAGCCTCGCCTCGATGCTCTCCCCTCTCCTCGGCAGCGCAGTCCTGCAGATCTCGGACTGGCGCGGCATCTTCACCGCACTCGCGGGATTCGGTCTCGTGCTCCTCGCGCTCTGCGCACCATTCCTGCCGGAAACGCTCCGAGGACCCTCGGCGCCGGCCGTCGGGCGAAAAGCCCTCCGCGAGTACCTCACGCCACTGCGCAAGGGAAGCTTCCTGTTCTTCGCCCTCACCCTCGTCATCAGCACTTCAACTGTCTTCACCTACCTCACCTTCATCTCATTCGTGATGCAGGTCGAGCGTGGTCTCGACCCGATCGGGTTCGCCATCGTGTACGGCGTGAACGCAGCAGCGATCCTCCTCGGCAGCCAGCTTGTTCCGCTGCTCGTGCGGCGCTTCCGGCTCGAGCAGCTGCTGATCGCGAGCCTCATTCTGTCGGTGCTCGGATCCGTGGGCGTCCTGCTGTCGAGCGCCGTTCACGCACCCCTCTGGGTCCTCCAGATCGCGCTCTTCATCACGACCTTCCAACTCGGCATCGTTTCACCCGTCTCCATGTCGCTCGCCCTTCGCCGAATCAGCCGCAGCACGGGAGGTGCATCGGCGATACTCGGCGGAGGGCAGTTCCTCATCGGCGGATTTCTCACCGGGAGCGTCGCGGCACTCCTGGGCTCATCGTCGATCACCATGGGATCGACGATGATCGCTACGGGGACCGTGGCCCTGATGCTGGGTCTGCTCGGCGTCCGACTGGATCAGGTCGACTCGAACTGAGTCCAGCCCCGCGTCGCCGCCTGGAGATCAATTCAGCGCGGCCGGATCGAAGGTCTCGGTGTACACGTAGAGCCGTGTGAGGCGAACCGACGCGATCCGCCATTCACCATTGACTTTACGATAGCGCTCCCAGTAGTGCCCGGCACCTCGAAACCGATAGCCGGCCTGCGGCCAGACCAGCACATCCTCCATCGGCCATATACCTTCAGCCTCGCCGTCCGCAGTGAACGTGATCTCCGGCTGATGTCCGTGGTGAACCGTGACCACGCCCGCGAGGAAGGCTTCGATCCTCTCCATGAACGCATCGACGCTCGTGCCCGTCCGCGCGCGCTCGGGAACCGACGGCTGCAAGGCGATGACGTGCGAGGGAACTCCGCTCTCCATCGGGCCGATCTGCGCCCCCTCGGTGAACACCGACCGAAGCAGCTCCCAGTCGCGCATGTCCACGCCCCTGAAATAGCGGGCCTTGAGCTGCCGGATCGCCTCGACATCGTCAAGCATCGGCCGAGCGCTGCTGTCGTTCGATGTCACGTCAACCGCCTCGTCATCGTCTCTTCACGCACCCCACGGGCTAACCGGCGTGCCGTGCGTCCGTTTGCAGCCATCGGCATTGCGGCGGAGGACAGCCGCAGAGTAGCTTGATAATGCACACTATATGCAAAAACCCGGAGGCGTGAGCAACATGGCCGACCCGACAGACCTCGACTATCGGCTTCGGCTGCTCGAGGACGAACGCTCGATCCAGAGGACGATGGCACGATACGCTCACTCGCTCGATCACGGCGATCTCGACGCGTTCATGGACTGCTGGGCAGAAGGCGCGGTCCTGGAATGGCCGATCACCGGCCGGCTGGAGGGACGAGACGCCCTGCGCGCAGGGTTCAGCCGACACATGCATGCGCCAGAACACGTACACAAGCACCTCATGGTGGAGCCACTGATCGAAGTCGACGGCGATACCGCTTCGGCGACGAGCATGTTCGCCCGCCTGGACTTCTTCGATGGGCGGCCGATCGTGCACAGCTTCGGTCGGTACTTCGATAAGTTCGCACGCTGCCCTGATGGCATCTGGCGGCTCACTCACCGTCTGCCGGCCGCCGAAGCGTTCTGCCCCGACCTCGGCATCGTGCTCAGGCCCGGACTCGATCCGGTGCCCGGTGCAACTGTCGCCGTGGGCTAGCCATCCCGCCCCCCCCACGAAGATAAGGTCGGATCATGCAATATCTGGATTCTCCACTACCTCCGACACAGAATAGACCCATGGCGCCACTAACAACTCCCCTCACGACTCCCCGCGGTGCACAGACACTCGCTCGGGGACTCGCAATTCTCCAGTACCTTGTCGACATGGGCACCCCGGTTACCGCAACTGCGATAGCAGAACAGACAGGCACGCATCAGAGCTCTGCCTCTCGACTGCTCAAAGCGCTGATCGAAGCGGGCTACGTGCGGAAGGTGCGAGGGGAAGGCTTCGCGGTGGATGTCGGGGTGTTCTCCCTCGCGGCCACCACCGCCCGCGTATTCGCGCCCACCGAAAAAACCCAACTCAAAATGCGCGAGTTGAGCAACGAATCACCCGATCTGATCATCACGCTCGGCGCGCTCTGGAAAGACACGCTGGTTCATCTCTACCGGGTTTCTAACAATGACATCGTTCCCCTGTCGGTTTCAGCAATGCCGCTTCATCTCTCGTCGCATGCGCTCCTCATCCTGCTCGAAATGCCTGAGGACCAAGCGCTCGAAGCATTGGAGAGTTCCCGTAGACGCTTCGGGTGGGAACGCCCGACCAAGAACGTTCCGGACACCGAAGCAGGAGTACTCGAGGCAGCCCGGGAACGCTATGACGACGGCATCTTGATCCTCGACCGTTGGCGGAGCCCATCCCGCCGCCAGGGAGCGATTCGAATCAACGCCACATGGGGACCTGCCGGACTCGCATACATTGGGGATCTCAGTTCCCTTTCGCGACCGACGCTGAAGGAGCTGCTCACGGAGGGTGCCCAGGCTATCGAGGCGACGCTTGATTAAGAACAGGGCGTGTCTCAGAGCCTGTTCCTGAACCTGCAAGCGGTGCCGCAGGCTGGCCGGCACCCGATCGGAGGTTGTTAAACGGGCGGAACTTCTGGTAGTGCGGTGATTGTCGAGATCGCCGAAGCTACAGGAATTCCTTCGTGTTAGATTGCTATGCCCGGAACGAAAACGCCAACGGCCGCGCGCAAACTCGCGGAAGGGGCCGGAGGAGGCACCGGGGCCGCGACGGGCCATTTCAGAATCCGTTCGGCACAGATCCCGGCGTTGGTCCTATCCAGTATCTCGCTGAGCTGCCCATCAGGCCGATCGGAGATTTGGACTTGGCTCCGCACGCCAGTAGCGCCCGATCCTATCGAAAGATCGGACGCCACCGACGTGTCAGAGTATCCTCGCCTTAATGCTGGTGGGTTGTCAGGTCGTAGTCCTTGGACTCTCTGGTGAGCAGGATAAAAATAATGCTGACCAGCGCCATTCCCATTAGGTACCAGACCACAGGGGCGATGGACTGCCCCGAGGATGCGTAGATCGTGGCGAGGATCGTTGGCGTGAAGCCCGCGCCGATGAGGGTCGCGAACTGGTACCCCAGGGAGGCCCCAGTGTAGCGAGAGGTTGTGCCGAACTGCTCGGAGATGAACGCCGCCAGCGGGCCATAGATTACGGAGTGGCAGACCAGGCCGATGGTGAATGTCGCGAAGATCAGCAGCACGTTGCCGGTGGCCAGCCAGGAGAACATCGGGAAGATCAGGGCCACGAACAGCAGCGAACCGACCACCATGACCGGACGCCGACCCACTCGATCAGAGAGCCGGCCCATGCCCACCAAGGAGAACACGCTGATGAGGGATGCCCCGGCGAAGGCATAGAGTACCGACTGCCGGTCGGCACCGTTCTCGACTGCGTAGGCGATCGCGAAGGTGGCTAGGAACACTTGGAGCCCGAACACTGAGGCCCCGGCAAGCATCGTATAGATCAGGGCACGCGGGCGGCGTAACACCTCGAGGATCGGGACCTTGCGCTTGGCCGGGGAGCCCTTGGCGGCCTCCTTCGCCAAGGCGGCCTGGAAGATCGGGCTCTCCGAAATCCGGGAGCGGACGAAGATGCCGACACCCAGCAGCACGAACGAGAAGAGGAACGGGATGCGCCAGCCCCAGGAGAGAAAATGCTCCTCCGGCATGGCTGCGAACATGCCCATAATGAGAGTTCCCAGGGCGGCGCCCGTCGGAGCGCCGGCGTTGGCGAAGGATGCGGCAAAGCCGCGACGGCCCTGAGGGGAGTGCTCCAGGGCCATCAGGGCGGCCCCACCCCACTCGCCGCCTACGGCAATGCCTTGGCAGACTCGGAGCAGAATCAGAATGACTGCTCCCCAGGACCCGATCACGGCGGCGCTTGGAATCAAACCGATAAGTGCAGAGACTACGCCCATGAGGAGCATGGAAATGATGAGCATCTTCTTCCGGCCCAGACGGTCGCCGAAGTGTCCGAAGACGACCCCGCCGAGGGGACGCGCGAGGTAGCCGGCGGCGAAGGTGCCGTAGGCGGCAACCGCCCCGGCAAGCGGGTCGAGGTTGGTGAAAAATACGTGAGGAAAGACCAAGGCTGCGGCCGAGGCGTAGAGCAGGAAGTCGTAGAACTCGATCGTGGATCCGAGGTAGCTCGAGAGGATGACCTTGCGGGCTTCCGTAACGCGAGAGCGGGCGTCCATCGATGCCAGGACGTTGTTGGCTGGTGACGACATGGTCGTTCCTTACTGGAAGAGGTGAACTGGGAGATCGGGCTCGGGATTAAACGCCAGCACGAATCGTGCTGCATTCCCCCGAAGCAGCGAATCAGAAGTGGAATTCACTGACAGATCAGCTCGCATTCGCCGATTTGCGGAGAACTAACTCTTAGAATTGCCCTTGAAACGAGGTCGATTGGAGCGGTGACTCCACCAGTAAGTACAATCATTCCTTTTTCAAGACCTCTTCCCTGATGATGAAGTTCGCGGACCAGGTACGTGACCGCTTCCGCAGGAGAACCCATCGCAGCGGAGCCGCGGCCGAATTGCACATGCTCGCCGTTGGAGAAGCTGAGGATCAGATCCTCCGGCGCGGACGAGATCGTCGTGAATGAACTCGTCACATATCCTGCAGCGGAGGAGCCGTCGGCTGTATTGTCGGCCCAAGTAAACTCATAGCTTTCCCACCGAGGGTCTACAACCTCGATAGCCACGGCCCACAATCCTGAGCTGACGACATCGTGTGCCGTGATATTTGGTCCGGATAATTCTGCTTCGGCGCGGAAGGCAAACTCCGGCTCGGCCTTGGGATGGATGAATCTGTTCAGCTGAATAGGTTGATCAAGAAGCATCCCATCCCACAAACACCCAAAATTTGGCTTCTTGATGCCGAGCGCATCGCGCATCGCTTTTGAAGTCCATCCGAGCTTGTATCCGGTTTGTTTTTCCCCGATGCGACGACGCTCGGCATTCCGTTCAGCGGCTATGGCCCAGGCCTCTTCATCTGTCAATCCTTGAGCGTGGCGTGAGAACGGTTCGATTCCCACGACACGGCGCTCAGCCTCTTCGAGCTTCATTGCTGCCTTAGCGAGGTCCACTTCTTGCCCCCTATCCCGGAGATAGCGCTAGTACTGATGTCATGACTTAAGGCTTGGCTGTGTGTTGCGTGATCCACAGGATGGCCCCTCGATCCTTTTATCCGTCATTTCTTCAGCACCGCCGTCGTGACGCCGAAACCGGCAATGTATTCCTTGATGGGTTTGTAGAACTCGTAGGTGACCTCGTACTCGCCGCAGGCGCGCAGCGCGGAGTAGGCGGCGACCCAGGTGCGCACCTCGTGGGAGGAGTGTCCGGCGACCGCGTCCATCCCGTCGGCGGTGTAGGCGTCGAAGTCCTCCACCTTCCCGGACCTGCAGACCTGAAGGAAGGCGCGGTCCCATTCGGGGTTCAGGTCCATGATGTCCGCCTCACCGGCCGCGAACGCTTCGGCGGTGGCGATGGTCTTGGCCTGGCGGGCGGCGCGGGCCTCGGGGGTGGGGTGGCGGCCGTTGGTCAAAAACGCGCGCTGCTCGGGAGTGGCGGTGGCGATCTGGGGGACCGGCGGGTCGTGGGACAGGCCGCCCGAGCCGATGAACAGGACCTTCTTGTCACTGTTGCGGAAGTACTCGCCGATGGCCTGGCCGAACCGGCGCACGCGGGAGACCTTGGTGAACGGGCGGGCGACGGAGTTGACGAAGACCGGGATCACCGGAGTCGCATCCAGCCCGCCGAAGATGATCTCCATCGGCTGCACGGCGCCGTGGTCGACCTCCATGCGGCGGGAGATCGCGGTGTCGATGTCCCGGTCGATGACGAACTGGGCCAGCTCCTCGGCGATGCCGGTCGGGACGTTGATTGGTCCTTCCCAGGAGTCGTAGTCGCCGGTGCCCACCGCCTCGTAGCCGATGCAGAACGGGGGCATCAGGTCATAGAAGAAGCCGTTGTAGTGGTCCGGGCCGAAGTTGACCACCAGGTCCGGGTTGAAGTCCCGGGCGAACCGGCGGGCCGCCTCGAAGGCGGCCTCGACGGCGGCCTTCACCTCGGCCGGCGGGTTGGTGTGTTCCAGCAGCGGACTGTGGGACATGCACAGCAGGGCCTGGTTCATGGCTGCACTCCTTTGATCATCCTGATGTTCAGCGGCTCACGCCGTGGACGGCGAGGTACTGCCTGACGATCTCGTTGAACTCGTCGGCGCGCTCGACCTGGGACCAGTGGCCGCACTGGCTGAAGATATGCGCGTCGGCGGTCGGGATGACATTGAGCAGTTCCCAGGTGCGCGAGACCGGGATCACGACGTCCTGGACACCGTGGATCAGCAGAACCGGGATCTGAAGCCTGGAGAGCACCTCGAAGTCCAGCGGCAGCGCATCGCGGTCCCGGTCCCGGGCGGTGACAACCTCGATCAGGCGGTCCGAGGCGGTGTCGTTCAGCGCGGCCGCGTAGCGCAGTGAGACCAGTTCGTCGGTGACCAGGGACTTGTCGACGACGAACTGCTCCAGCGTGCGGCGGATGCCGGCCTCGGACAGTTCCGGCTTGGAGTGGCCGGACAGGGCTGCGGTCTTCTTGGCTCCGCCGGTGCCCATGGACACGATGCCCAGCAGGCGCTCCGGGAAGTCGATGGCGAACTGCATGGCGACCCAGCCGCCGATCGAGTTGCCCACGATCCAGGTCTTCTCGATGCCCAGCGCGTCGAGCACGCGCACCGCGTGGCGGACCCATTCCCTGATGCCGTATTTGGTGCCGGGGGCGACGATGGTCTGGCCGTAGCCGATGGAGTCGATCGCGATGCAGCGGCCCTGCTCGGCGATCTGCGGCAGGTTCAGCCACCAGTTCGCCGCGGCGGTCACACCCGTGCCGGAGCCGTGCAGGAACAGGATCGGAGTGCCCTCGCCCAGCTCGTGGTAGTGCGTCAGCTCGCCCTCGGCGGTCTCAAGCCACCTGTCCTCGAGGCCGAAGAAGGCATCGGTCCTATAGTCGGGGATTTGGAGGGTGTTCATGGTGTTCCTTCCGGAAGGGATGGGCGGGGCTGGCACTAGCTGGCCAGCACCCTGATGCCGTCACTGACGGGGTGGGCTGGTTGGACGGGCTGTCCGGTGAAGGCCATGGAACTCAGGATCGCGTCCAGGGTGGCCGGGGCGTGCTGGGTGAGGCAGGCCCCCGCGACGAAGCGGTCCGGGCGCAGGAACACCAGTGGTGTGGGCCGGTCATCGAACCATTTCTTCATGCGGCCGGTATGGTCGCCTAGTACCAGCACGTCCCCGTCCATGTATTCTTCGGCCCATTCGCGCTGGGTCTCGGGCAAGATGCAGACCAGACGGGCGCCGAGGGAACGCAATTTTGCCAGCGAATCCTCCGGGAGCACGTCCTTGGGGCTGTTGCCCCAAACGATGACCGACCACCAGTTGCCGATCGCGTCGTCCAGCAACAGGTTGTCCGCGTCCTTGCTGTTGACGCGCGGCTGGGGGAACTGCCGGCCGACGGGCGATACTTTACTGTTTGCCGTTCGGACGGGGATCAGTTTGCTGGTCAGGGCGGCCCCTGCGCGGCCGGCTTCCTGGGTGCTCGGGTCGGCCAGCACGCCTTGGGTATAGCGGGGCATCGGTTTGAACTTCATGTCGGAAAAATAGCTTTTGACCGATGGGAACAGGTTCAGCACGGAGGAGGTTGCGTCGCGGGCTGCCGCGCCGACGGGGTTGGTGATCTTGATGAACTTCCCGAAGGTCAGGGACAGGTCCACCATGGCCTTGGCATGCCCCCTGCGCTCGGCCGTATAGGTATCCAGGAGCTCGTCGCCGGCCTGCCCTGAAACTACGGCCGCGAGCTTCCAGCCGAGGTTGGTGGCATCGCGCATGCCGGAGTTCCAGCCCTGGCCCATCCAGACGGGCATCAGGTGCGCGGCGTCGCCGGCGATCAGCTGCCGGCCCTTACGGAAGGAACCGGCGACCCGTGCATGGTGGGTAAAGACGCGGAGGCGGATGAAGTCCAGTTGTGAGGGGTCCGGGACATGGTCTTTGAGCAGGGTGTCGACGTAGGCCGGGTCGGTGACCTGCTCCTCGGTCTCGTCATCGTGGAGCATGAATTCCCAACGGCGGATCGCGTGCGGCAGGCCGATCGAGACGTAGGGCCGTTTGGGGTCAGCACCGACAAAGACGTTCGGGGTGCCCAGCGGGTCGTTGTTCACGTCCACCACCAGCCAACGTGTTGAGGGCGACTCGCCCTCGAAACTCACGCCCATCCTCTTACGGGTCGGGGACTTCCCGCCCTCACAGCCGACCAGGTACCGGGCACGGAAGCGGCGTTCCTCTACCTGCCCCTCCGGGCTGGTAACCAAAGCGATGGCGGTGACGCCGTCGGCGTCCTCCTGAACGTCCTCTACCCGGTGGTTGAAGAGCACCTGCACATTCTCGAAGCGGGTTAGCCCCTCGCAGAGAGCCTTGTCGACGTCGGGCTGGATGAAGCCGTGCTTGCGGTCCCAGCCGAACTCGTCGGTCTGCGGGTTGTTGACCAGGATGGTCTTACCGGCACCGTTGACCAGCCGCAGGATGTGCTGCGGGTTGGTATGCGGGCGCACCGTCTCCACCAGCCCCACGGTCTGGATGGTGCGGAAGGACTCGTCGTCCAAGCCCACGCCGCGAGGGTAGTCGATGAGCCGGTCCATGGCCTCCAGCACTGTCACCTTCCGGCCGTACATGCCCAGGATGTTGGCGAGCATCAGGCCGGCCGGGCCGGCCCCGATCACCAAGACCTCGGTCTCCGCATCGGTTTGGATGCTGCGATGAGTTGCTTTGTTGTTCATGGTTGCTTTCTTCACGTTTGGCGCAGCGACCCCAAGCACGTGGCGCCGGGTGCAGCTAACGAATGGATCGTGTACATAGGGCACAGACATGCACACTATGTGCATGCTATGGTCGATAGCACACCATGCGGCAAGAGGTGTGTCAAGCAACACAGGGCCTGATGTTGCAGCACGGAGATGGTTAGGGGAGCCGCCAGAGATGCAGGGTGGTGGCGGTGGCAAAAATGGCCTGAGCGGTTGCGGCCGCCTGGTCGCCGGGCATCGCGCCTTGTTAGCTTTTGCCGTGCCCATGCGGGCGAGCGGCGACGTTACCGTTCGAGGTTGTTCTGATCCTGGAGGGCCGCAGCGGCGTTCTTTTCGGCGGCCCGGTTGGGTGTCTTCCAGCGGCATCCTGCGCCCTTTGCCCGCATTTCCACATTGTGCCGATAACGGTGCATATGAGACTGCACCCATCTTCCGGCCTTCGCGATGTCGTGCAGTGCGGCGGCAAATCGAGCTGCCGAAGGAATGCCGGGCCGGCACAGAAAGCGGCGGCTTCGAGGTCTTCGGACTAGGAGTCCAGGGCGGCGGTGAGCTGCTCTTCGGCCGTCACCATTGCACAGAGCCCGGAGGGCCGCGTACAAAAGAGCCACACCCGGGAATCGCAACGCTATTGACACAATAGGCGCCACTTCTTTAATATGTTTATGTCAGATCAACAAATTAGGAGGGTTCCCTTGAATGCCAGTGAACACGAGATCATCAGCCGCTACACCCGCGCCGACGCCCTCGCGGACTGCGTCCTGATCGACATCACCAGCCCCGCCCGGGCCACCGGTTTCAGCCGGGAGGCTGCGATGACGTCTCTAGCCTGGGCTGAGGCTGTGGCCTGGAATACCGGGAACGGCCCCTGGCAGGACGAGCAGGGGCGCCTCTGGGACGTACTGGTCATGGCGGCCGGTGCGGCCCGCGCTGCCCGGTCCTGTTCCAGGATTCCGTTCTCCGTTTTTCGGGTTCCCAACGTTGCGGGAGCCGAAGCACCGGAAGAAGTCCGACTGCACCTTCACATCGGCCCGGCCGATACCCCCGATCCCGTGCTGACCATCCTGCTGCCCCACGAAGACTGAACCCATCTGTCATCCCGGGTTTGCCCGCTCCCTATGGAGTGGGCAAACCCGGGATGACCTACACCTTTCGACAGAAGTTTTTATCAGGATCCGAGGAAGGGGCACGAAGAAAGATGAGCGAACGTACGCGGGCACTTGAAGACGAGCACCTCCAGGCTGCCATCGACGAGGCAATGCAGAACGTGGAGGAACTGGAGGCTGACAGCTGCAGGAGCGCCGCCGCTGCCTGGTACGGGACATATCAGACCCTGCACCGCTTCCTTCACACCCCTGAATGCCTCCCGGCGTCAAAGACGCGCCTACGATAAAACCGACAGACCAGGGAGGGACACCGCCAGATGATCACCATTGCCGCCACCAAAGAACCGGACCGTTTTCACGTGGTCTGCCGTGAATGCCTCTGGACCCCCGGCAGGCAGATGCCCTGGAACGACGCTAACGATACCGGCGCGGCCCACGGCCCCGAATGCCCCGGATCAGTCCCGAAAACAGCCACCCGCACCCAGATCAACCGTGCCAGAAAGCTTCTGTCCGGCGACTACTAAAACGTCCACCATCTATAGGCCGCACACACAGTACATCCCCCTGGGGCTTCAGCTGAACCGCGGCTCGCTTAGACTCAATGGTGAAAGCGCCCTGCCAAGTCTGTTGATCTGACAATCGTGGACCTCCTGCAGGGCGCTTTTCCATGCCCTGGCCACTGCCGTCCCCCTACCGGAAACCGTGCATGCATTGGTTGATACCGATGTCGGACGCCAAACAGCCCGCCCCCGTTCTGCGAAGCAGACCGAGACTGCCCACAGCACTTTACGAAGCCGCCTCCTGCCCTGGCCCCGTATCCACCCCGCAAAATTGAAGATCCCAGGGAGCCGTCGACGCCGCGCATGCTGCCGCCGGGTAACTGCCCGGATTTCCCGGAATCGCTCCGCTCCATCTGGAGCGTCGCCTTGATGTGGCCAAGGTGGCTGCCACCGCCCATGCCGGGGCCCCGCTCATCGCAGCCCGAGCCCTCGTGAGGTATCGACGGGTCCGAAGAGGCTGGGAGGCAGTCATATTGGGACCATTGGCTGCTCCGTTGTGGTCCGCGCGCTTCATGTCCAGGCTGTCGGGATCGAGGCCGGCGGATGAGCGGCGGACTCGTTGCCTTCGGGCAGATCATCATGCGGATGGAAGCCGAACATGCTGCACAAGCCGAGGCAGTTATGGAGTCCGGGCGGGACAGCTCTTAGCCACTACCCGCCCCGGCGGGCAGGGTAAGCCCGGCCAGGGACCAGGACCGGGCCGGCCGCATTGCCGCGCCGAATCCTTCACGGCCCAGCCTGCCCGGGCAGAACCCGGGACGCCTGGCCGGGCAGACCCCGGGATGCCTGGCCGGGGGCTGGACTCCTGGACCCTGTCCGGGCCGTCGATTGATGGGGATGTCGCATGGGCCAACGATCCCAACGCTATTGACAGCCCAGTCTCGCCCCGCCTATATTTGTTTATACACAATCAACAAAATAGGAATGGTTCCCGTGGCGGTTACCGCTTTGCTTATACCAACCGATATGGCTTAACCATTGGAGACCCGTGAGCTGGAGGCAGATCTGAAGACCCTGCAGTCGCTGGTGGGCGGCGACATTGAAGCCGTGGGTGATGCATTGATGACTGTGTACCTGAATGAGCTGGGCAAGGCCGCGGGAATGCCTCATAACCTGCGGGCGAGCCTGCTGTGCCGGGCTGATGGCCTGATCCGGGCAGAGGACTGGATCGCGGGACCGGCCGTCGTTCTGGCGCCCGGCCCAGACGGGCAGGATTCCAGCGTCCGTCCCGGAGTTATTGCGGCCGGCGGCCGTCTGTCGGATGCCCTGGCCCGCATCAGCGGCTAATTCAATCGGGACGGCCGGGGACTCTCGGCCGCCCGGAGCCCTAGGAAGGATGGATCCATGGCTTCACTTGCTCTGACCCACACCCCGGCCGCCGGGACCTTGCTTGATGGAACCGTCCGGAGTGACGGGTCGAATCTGGTGTTGAAGGAGCTGGGCTGGCGCTGGTCCCGTGGCATTGGCTGCTGGTATGTCCCCAGGTCCCGGGACGCTGCTCCCGACCACTGCCTCATCGATCTCACCCTGGAGCGGCTGGGCGCCGAAGGCTTCAGCGTGGACACCGAGATAGATGAAGGTTTCCGTTCCGCCTCGGAGGTTCAGGCAGACCACCTTGACCGCGCCACGGAGCGGGCCGAAGCGCTGGAGGCCAGGACCGAAGCGAAAACCTGTGCGGCCGCCAACGCTTCACAACGGCATCGTCAGATGGCCGATCGGATTCCGTTCGGCCAGCCCATCCTGATCGGGCACCACTGCCAGGCACGGATACGCCGCCACTATGACCAGGTCGCCAGGGCTAACGATCGGGCGGTGAAGGCGGCGGAGGCTGCAGAAGCTACCCGCAAAGCCGAGGTGGCGGTTCCGGTCTCCCCTGAGCGCCAGAATCCGGTCACGGTGTACAGCCGGATCGAAAAGCTCAAGGCCGATCTGCGCTCCATCGAACGACGCCTGAACGGATACCGCCGCACCCTCTACGGCGGCAACTACGACATCACTCCGCCGGCCAAGGGGACATACTGCCAGGGCCTGCTGGCCAGGCAAGGCCAGCTGACCGACCAGCTCGCCTACTGGAACGGGATCCGCCCCCGGCAGAGCGCCGCCGGCATGGCCACCGACTACTCAAAGAACACCGTCAAAGCCGGGGACCTGGTCAAGATCAACGGCCGCTGGCATCGGGTCCTGCGCGCCAACCCCAAGACCGTCACCGTCACCAGCGACAACGGCTTCCCGCTGAAGGCCAGCTACCCCTCCATACAGGAGTACCAGCGCACCGAATAGCCCCGCCGCACCGGCAGAGGAAAGGAGG
>NZ_JBNHHC010000051.1:0-27664 GCF_059091865.1 Arthrobacter sp. B0316-1-20
CTTCGGGCATCACGACGCGCTCGCCGGCCTTGCGGCGTTTGCGCTGGCGCATCCGGCGCAAGCCGAGAACCGAGAGCAGACCTGCGGCCATGAACGCTCCGATTCCTCCGGCGGTGCGGACGGGCAGGGGTTCCTCGGCTTCGGCGGTATCTTCTGTCTCCGAGACCTCCGGGGTGGCCTGGGCGCTGGCTTCGAGCGGCTCGTCGAGAACGATGTTGGGGCCAAGACCGCTGGCGACCGGGCCGGTCTCCGGCGCGGTTTCGGCCGCCGCGGAGCTCTCTGATGGTCCGGGATTCTCCTGATCCATGGCCGGGGCGGGAGCCGGGGCTACGGCGGGTGGAGCGGCGGATGAACCGTCCTGGATGGTCTGGGGGGACGTACCGTTGGGCAGATCCAACTGCCAGCCGGGCAGGATCAGGTCCGGATCGTTCAGTTGCTGTCCGTGGGGCTGGTCGAGGCCCTTGCTGGCTTCAAAGATCTCCGGGTACCGGTCAGCGCCACCGAGCTGTTCGGCGGCGATGGCGGAGAGCGTATCGCCCGGCTCGACCGTGTAATCAGCTGCCGCCGGGGCTTGTTTGGCATCGGCGGGCAGCACGAGGGTCCATCCCGGATCGATCCAGTGGTCCGCGCCAAGGCTCATTCCGCCCGGCTGCGGTTTGCCATAGTTCAGCTGGGCGATTTCAAGGAAACGGGCACCATCGCCGAGCCGTTCTTCGGCGATCTTCCACAGTGAGTCACCGGCAGCGACGGTGTACTGCGGTTGCTGCTGTTCCGCTGCCCGGTCTGCTGCTGCGGGGCCTGCGGTAATGGTCCTCCCCTGTCCCCCGGTCCCGGTTTCCGCGCCTGTCTTCTCTACCTGGGCAGCGACGGCGACGGGCTCTTGCTGGTTGTCAGCGGCGAGCGCAGGAGCGGCCGATGACATGGAGAGCATGGCGACGACCGAGCCGACCAGCAGCGAGGCGAAGGCCTGTTGTGTCCCCAGTCCGCGGATGCGCGGGGCGGGAAGGCCCCGCAGGGCTGCGGGGATGGCGAGCAGGACTGGGATGGCGAAAGTTGCCCAGGCCGCCCAGGCAATCAGCGGGATGACGGTGCCCATCAGGAGCCTGCCGCCGAGGTCCGGCATGGTCAGGAGAGTCCGCAGCTCCTCGACTGGCGGTATTGGATTGCCCGCCACGATGATCAGTGCAGCGGGAATCCCGACTGTCAGCGCCACGAGGACCGCTAAGGCAGCCGCTCCCTTGATGAATCTCATCTGTCCCTTTTTCTTCGTTGCTGACCGCAATGGGCGTCTACTCGGTATAGGTCATTCCATGCTGGCTTTTGCTGTCCTGCGATTCGCTCTGCCTTACCGGTTGACGTTTACCGCCTGCAGTTCGCCGATCCTGACCTGTGCCTCGGACTGGGTTTGAGTGCTCTCGGATCCGCTTTGACCGCCACCGGTCCACGACACCTGCCAATTCGAGAAAGCAGTCACCGTATAAGGCAGCTGCCCCTCGCGCGGGCTCATCTGCGGGTACCGGTACCCGCAGTCAGGAGACATCCTGTTGCCGTACCCGGTCACATACTCCGTCCCGGCCGTACGGCAGACCACCGTATTTCCATCGCCCATGTTCCACACCACCTCACTGACTTCCGCCGTCGCGGTCACCGTGACACCGCCCAGAGTGGCGGTGCGCTCATACGGACCCCAGGCAAGCGGATCGGCTGTGTTTTTGACCCACATCCATACCGGCAAGCCCACCGCACCTTTCCCGCCCTCCTCATACCGGGGCACCATGCCGATGTCCGCACCCTTGAGTTGGAATGTGGAGATCAGCACCTGGGCCGCCTGCGCCGGGGTCAACTGGTCAACACCGGCCGGGGGCTCAGAGAGCCACCTTCTGACTGACGTGCGGATTCCCGGGCGACAAAACTGATCCCCGTCATCGCACTCACTCGCAGCATTGGTACACAGGTACCAGGCACCCTCACCGGCATCCTTCCCGGACGGCGGCAGATCCTGAGGCGACTGCAGCTTCCAGTAGCAACTGTCGGCATTTGACCATGCACCATGCTTTTCATCAGTACAGGCGATTTCCTTGCCGCCGTTTTCACAGGTCGTCGGCCCCGGCTGAATCCCAGTGACTGGATCTGCTTCAACGATCGGCCCATCACTCTTGCCGCCACCGGTATCGCTTGGCTGCTTGAGCACCGATGTGCACTTGCCTCGGGAGTCACAAATCACTTCGGCTGCAGCCGCAGCTGGTGCAATCCCCAGTAGAACCATGAGCAGGACCGTCAGGGCGGCTGAGATCCCCCGGGCTAACATGCTTCGGGTTCCTCTGGAAGCGGAGTATCACGGACCTTCCAGTACCCGTCCGTCGGATCATAGAGAACGCCCACTTCCATCTTGAAGCGAAGCATCTGTGGCATCTCGGCTGGCTCACCATTTGGCTCAGTCCCCGTAATGGCAGAAGTGTCGTTGCAGATCTCTACCGTCACGTAGCCATGCTCAACCTGCGGTGCCCCTTCAATCGCCATTACCGAGGAATATCCATTCAGCAGTTCAATCGTGCGCAGACCGTCATAATCAGTGGAAACCGTCGCTGACTTCTCCAGGAACTGATGGACATTGCTGCGGGTCGGTTCGACGGTGATTTTGTCTACGACGTCGAACTCCACCTTTCTGGCATTGCTCAGTTCGTCTTCGGTGCGCCACAGCAGCTTCACGGTCTCAAAGGCAGCCTCTACAGCTTCGTCCTCGGACTTCGGTGCTTCGCGTTTCACCGGTCCGCTCACGGGCGAAACCTCCGGGCTGGTACCGGCGCTCGCCTCCAGGCTGGTGCTGGGGCTCGGGCTGGCGCTCGCCGACGGAGTGCCGGCCGGTTCGCTGGCAGGGCTTGCGGTGCCTTCTGATGCGGGGGCACAGCCGGCGAGCAGGACGCCGGTGGCCGCCAGTACTACTGCTGTCATTCCCCCGCCGCGGTTCTTCATCATCAGTTCTGTTTCCTCTCTAGGGTTCCTGCAGCAATTCGGCTGAGCCGCTTCCTTCTCCGGTCAACGTACCAACGGGCAGGAATTTGGGGGTGTAGGGGATCTGGGCGGTGACGGTGACGGTCTGGCTGTTGGCGGTGGCGTGTCCTGATACCCCGGCGGATGCCAGGTAGGCGTTGGCCGCCTGTATGGCCTGCCCGGGGGAAATTCGGGCGGTGCCGCCGGTGCCGAGGTCCGGGTTCACCGCGGCGTTGACACCTGCCCGGGCCGCTGATTGTGCGACCAGAGTTGCTTCCTCGTCTGCCTGGATCTTGCCTCCGCCATCGACCACGAGCCCGACGACCAGAAGCAGGACCGGGACAAGAAGTAGCAGGAGGATCGAGGAGTCGCCCCGCTCGCGGTGATCTGGGCTGGTGTGCATTGCGGTACCTCCTATCTTTGCCTGTACATGTCGACCGGAGAGGCCCCGGAAGCGCTCATGGTGCGGCTACCCGGGATTCCGGGGATGGCGATGTCACTGAGATTGGCCACGCAGGTGACGGTGGCTGACACCGTGGCCGGTTGTCCGACGGCTGCGTGCAGCCCGGCGGTATCAACGTCCACGGACAGGGATGAGCAGGCGATGTCCTGCTGGGTCAGGATGCGCTGTGCCGCCTGCCGGGCGTTCTGCCTGGCGGTGCCTGGTTCACGTGCCAGTGATGCGTCACGGGCGGCTGCGTTCGCTGCGCTGGTGACAGCGTTGCCGGCGATCGCGACCCGTCCGGCAAGGAGGAAGAGGCCCAGGATGAGAATGATGACCGGAAGGATGATGACCAGGCTGACGCCTTCGCCGGCTTCCCTGCCTCGTGCCCGAAGCCTCTGGAAACGCTTTCTCATCGGCTGATCCACCTTTCGGTCGGCCCGGAGACTTCCTGGCGAATGTCCGGGCCCTGCCCCAGCGGGACCAGCGCGGGAGCTTTGCCCGTGACGGTGACGGTGACCGATGCGGCTGTTCGATGCACCGATACGTTGGTTGCCGTCAGGGACGTACCGTTTTCGGCCAGGACTGCGCCGGCGGCTGCCTGTGCCGAGGAAGTGGTTCCGTTGATGGTGCGGGAGTCGTTGTAGGCAGCCGAGGCAGCCGCATGGGCCACGTTGTGGGCGTGGTACATCATGCCCACCTGCACGAGTCCGAAAATCATGGAGAACAGCAGTGGGGCAATGATGACGAATCCGACCGGTGAATTTCCCTGCTCCGGGATTTGGCGCGCACGGCTGGTCATCGCTACTTGATCAGGGCGGTCTTGCTGTTGACGAAGGCGGTGATGGCACCGACGACGATGGTGGCGATGGCGATGATGCCGATGATAAGCAGGACGGTTCCGACTCCGTTGTCACCGCGTTCGGCCTGGGCGCGCAGTCTGCGCATCCGGCCGGTGGCGGCATCGGAGAGCCCGAGAATGAGCAGCTGGAGCTTAAGGATGAGACTGTACATTTTTACTCCCTGTTGAGGTTTTCTGACGGTCACTTGGGGTAGGTCGGATCGAGAGTGGCCTTTACATGAGGTTCATGATCAGCGGGGTCAGCACGATGCCGGTGAAGACCAGAGCCAGCACCGTGATCATGATGGCCATCTGTTCGGAGGCCTTGTTGGCCTTGGTGTGTTCGTTGTTGAGCATCCTCAGCCGCAAGCCCTTCCCGGCGCTGCGCAGCGCCTCATAGACGGCGGCGCCATTGTTCCCGGAGAGGCGGACGATCTTTGCTGCCTCTGCCAGCTCCGGCACCCCGATTTCATCTGCCAGATTCAGCAGCGCTTCCCACGGCTGAACGTGGTCGTAGCGGGACCGGGTCAGTTCCTGGTTGATGCGGCGGAAGACCCAGGAACCTCCGATCTGGGCGGCGTTTTCCAAGGCCACGGCCGGAGGTGCGTCCCGGCGCCGTTCGGCGGCGACCAGTTCAAGATAGACCGCGACCGCCCGGGCGAATTCCTGCCGGGCATTGGCCGCCTGGTTTTTCAGCAGATAGTCAGGGATGAACCAGCCGATGGCTGCCGCCGGGACCGCTGCAGCGGCCGGAATGATGATCGGGATGCCCGTGAGCAGCTGGCTGTAGATTCCCAGGCAGAGGACGAAGACGATGAATCCCACGGCCCAAACGGCCTTTTGGTAGTAGAACCTGGCACTGCTGATCCCGACCAGCACCAGATCCCTGGCCGGCGCTGCCAGAAAGGGAAGGGCCGGAAGATGCCGGACGATCCAGCTGCCGATACGGGATTGAAAATCAGCCGGACCGGTGTCGATTCTGCTTTCGGCCGACCCCATGCGTTCCATGGCCGCCGCAAGCTTGGGTCGGGACGGCAGCAGCGGCGCCACCAGAACGGCAAGACCCAGCCCCAGCAGCGCTCCCCCGATGAAGATCTCCATCTCAGAGGTTCCTTCCGCCGGTGGTTCCCATCAGCCGGGCGGCCGGCCGTGGCGTGACGAGTCGTCGCATCTGCAGGAGGATGGCCACGATCATGCCAATCCACCCGGCATAGATCAGCTGGCCCAGCGGCGTCTTATACGGTTCAGCGAACGTCCCGACAAAGGGCAGACAGACCAGCATGAACACGGTGATGGCCATGACGATGCGTGCATTCAACCGGGGCTTGGCCCGATCCGAGGAAATCTGCCGGCGGACCTTGACCTCCTCGTAGACGATGCCGGAAAGATCATCCAGAGCATTGACCAGGCCCTGACCGCGCTGTTTGGCTGCCAGGGTGAGGTTCATGACCACCAGATCCCCGGTCGGATCGTCCAGATCATCCGCGAAGGCCTGCAGGGCCTCCGAAGTGGGCCATCCGCCTTCAAGCCGGGACACCAGCCGGGAAACCTCCCGGTATATCGGGGGCGGGGCGTTGGACAGCGAGGCAATCAGTGCCCGTTCAAGGGGCGCCCCGCTGACGATCAGCCCGGACAGCGACCGGGACCAGCCCTCCAGTGCCGAGAGCCGTTCCGTCTGCTGCTTCTCCGCGGCATCAGAGAAGATCACCGGAGCTCCGGCAATGACCAAAGGACTCAGGACCACGAAGATGATCCAGCCGGTCAGCGCCGCCAGCACCACACCCAGCACCAGCCCCGCCAGCAACCGCAGCTGCAGCCTGGGGGACATACCGTGGCGAAGAGCGCGGATCCGAAGCTCCAGCCGACCCGGCGGCCGGTAACGGGCCTCCGGCGCAGCAGTCAGGGCTAAGACGGCCGCGGCGAGCAAACCGAAAATCACCAGAACGACCCCAAAGGAAATCATCAACCCGTTCATGCCCGCCCTCCCGCCTGGAAGCGGCCGGCATCCAGCCCTGCCCGGGCCAGATCGCTCCGGAGGCGGACGTTGGAGGGCAGCGCCACAAACCGGGCCTCGTCCTCCCCCGGCTCAAGACGGAAGATGTCCTGGGTGGATACCTTGCGGTCTCCTTCGCCGGGCAGCACTTCGGCAATGTGGGTGACCTTGCGGACCACTTTCCCACCCGGCAGGTCTACCTTGGCCAGCTGAACAACGAAGTCCAGGTGCCGGCCCAGCTGCCGGTTCATGTACTCCTCGCCGTAAATGTTCAACCCCAGACCGGCCAGACGGTCAATGCAGTCATCCGGATCATAGGCATGGGTGGTACTGAAGGTCCCGGCCCCCGTCTGCATCGCCTGCAGCATGGCCACAATTTCCTGACCTCGGACCTCACCGACCAGAATCCGCTGACTGTTGAGCCGCAGCGCCTTCTCCATCGCCTTTTCCAGCGTGTATTCCCCCGGCGAATGGCCGTTGGCGTCGCGCTCGCCCGTGCCCGGACGGTACTGCAGGGCAAAGGGCGGCACCCGGCGGCCGGAAAGCTGGTCCAGGTGCAGTTCCCGCTCTTTTTCAATGGTCACGATCTGCTCATCAGGGCCGATCTTGGCGGCGATGGCCCGCATCAGGGTTGTTTTTCCGTCCCCGCCGAATCCGCTGATGACGATCGATTTCTTGGCCTTTACGGCAACTGTGAGGAAATGCGCCATGGCCGGTGTGAGGGTCCCGAGCCCGACCAGTTCTTCCAGGGTGATGTTGGTGTACCGATGGATGCGGAAGACGGCCGATGGGCGTTCAGCAATGGGCGGGGCTACCGCTGCAAGGCGGATGTAGCCCAGCAGGTCCATGTCCAGGTCAGGATGGGCCGATGAAAAAGGCCGGGCGCCTTCGCCGTTTCTGTTGGCGAAGAACTGCAGGTCCTCCATGAGCTGTTCATCGGAAACCGCCACGGGGGCCTTGCGGACCATCCGGCCGCCCGCGTACTCGGCGAAGACCACGTCGTGTCCGTGGATGTGGATGTTTTCCACGTTTTCATCGTCGATCAGGTCCTGGTACCGGCCCAGCCTGAACATTTGGTCGAACACGGCCTGGCGGACCCGGCTCTGATAGGTCTCGGACCATACCTGCCGCTGTCCTCCCGAACGCATCTGTTCCTGGACATGTTCGGAGACGACCTGAATGATGCACTGCTGCCCCAGCGCTTCCTTCTCCCGGTCCGAGAGCCCGCTGCGGCCTTCCAGCTCTCTGGCCTGGGCATCGGCGGCCCGTCCCCGAAGGGTCGCCACCACGGTCCAGAACTGTGTGCTGTCGAGGCTGTCGGCCTCTTCTGCGGTCTGCAGGTCGCGTTCGAAATCGGACATGCTGGCCAGGTCCTCGGGCATGGTCGCCGAAGGTGCGGCTGCAGAAGCTCCCCGGGTGAGGTGGGCGGCAGCTGCTACGGGCACTTTCACTTCGCCGCTGTCCCGGTTGCGTGCAGTGAAAAAAGGAAGCGACTGGAGGTTGAACTCTGACGGTTTATCGGACATTCCCAGCCTCCTGGCGGTAGGTGATCCCGCGGTCCAGCACATCCGCATAGGCCTTCAGCTGCCCCTCGAGGGCGGCACCGAGCGCCCGGATGGACGACCCGTGGGCGGCCTTTCGGAAACCGGTTGGCTTGGGGGCGCCGGTCGAATACACGGCAGCAGCACGCGGGTCCCACGGGATCCGGGCCAGCACGGGCACCCGAAGATACTGCGTTATTTCCCGCGAAGGGATGTTCTGGGTCGGATGTTCCACCACCACCAGTCCCAGACGTTCGGATTTTCCGTGGGCGGCCAGTGCCGCTTTCACCCCGTTCAGGTAGGCGGCCAAGGCAGCTGTTGCAGCCAGGGTCGGCTGGATTACCAGGAGCACCATGTCGGATCCGGTGATGAGGGGAAGCCGCGCATCATTTTCCGCAAGCCGCCCGGCATCGATGAAAACCTCCACCCCGGCGGTTCCCAGTTGAGAAAGCGTCTGGGACAGCTCCGACCAGAGACCGTCCATTCCGCGTGCTGCGGTGATATTGGAAAAGGCCGGCAGAACATACTTGTCATAGCCTTCGGGCACCGAACCGGGCTCATGATGAAGCGGGATCAGCTCTTCCCACACGGTTTCGGCGCTCATTCCTTCCCTCGAGGCACTCACCGCCAGCGGCAGCAGACCCCGGCTCGCATCCATTCCCGCCTGCATGAAGCCCGGGATGACCGATGACGGCTTGGAGGTATCGGCTTCGACCAGCAGCGCCGGCCGTGTCCAGCCAAGGGTCAGGGCAACCGCTGTCGAGGTGACACCGGGAGAGGTTCCTGCGCTTGCGAGGGCGATCATGCTCATTCGCCGCTGCCCTCCCCTGCTTCCAGTGAGATGCCGGCGGTGCCGGCTGCTGGCCACTGGACCACTGTGGGGGCGGTGCCGGAGTCGACGATGACGTCCACAACGGTTATTCCTTTAACCTCATCGAAGCGGGTTGCGTCCACGATTCCGGGCACGGATTCATCCGATGCCGCACCAGCCTGTCCTTCCAGGGGCGTTTGGATGATCCGAACCCTGTCCCCGGCCCGCAGGGGGCGCGAGGGGACATTGGTCGAGCCCACACCGATGCCAACCACCGACTTGCCTTCCTCAACTCCGAGCGAAGATCCGGTGTGGGAGCCGGTAAAGAGGGAGCCGGCAGGCATGTCCACCAGCGCTTTCTGGCCAATGACCTGGCCGGACTGTTCGGCGGGCACGAGGTTGGAGGCGTCTTTGGCTACCTCGATGGTTCCCAGGTCCGCAGCCTCGATGGTCTCCCCGCGCAGGATGTCCGTTTTGGCCACGATCACCGGCCTTTGGCCGTTGGCGTTGACGCCGTACCAGGTGATCAGGCCGCCGAGGAGTGCGAGCGAAAGCGCCACTGCGAGGAAGGCGGGCCTCTGCTTGGCGATACGCGCAGGTGGCTTCCACGGCGCGTGTCCCTGCTCCCGATGTTTTAGGGGTTCCTGGTTGCCTTCGGGTGCTTCCTTCTCGATGACTGTCACGGGAGGACCCTTCTGTGCGGCCTGCTGATCTGACACGGTGAAAGTAACATAGCTCTTATTTTTAATAAAGGTTGGGATTGCGCCTCTTGTCCGGTGGGGCAGAATTGGCCCATGCCGCGAATTGCCCGTGTGGTCCTGCCGAAAGACGCCGAACGCGCCAGCATTGTTGTGGGATCCCCTATCCGGCTCGCCATCCTGCGATACCTGTCCATGAGCGGACCGGCCGGTTCCGGCGTCATCGCCGACGCTCTGGGGCTCCGCCTGGTTACGGTCAGCAGTAATTTGGCGGTCCTTGAGGAGGCCGGCGCCGTGTGCGCTGATGTACCCAGAGGTGAACGCAACGGCAGGCGGGTCAAGTACAGCTTTAATGCTGCCGAGCTCGCACGGCTCTTCGAGATCCTGCAGCGAACCGTTTCACCGCCGCCCACCTAATCCACCCGCCTCGTCGTCTTGCTTGTGTTCTCCTCAATGGGTGTAGGTCGAAATCCTGCGGCTTCTTCTACTGCTCCCGAGCATTTAGTCTGCCACCCGCCTGCCCCATTCTCCGGGAACTCCCCCTGCCCTCGACCGGATGGTCTCTGCGTGACTTTCCGGTAAGGCCATAAGCAAGACCATATGTATAGCGGTATCGCTAGCCATATCCGCTGCTATTCAGGTCGCGCTGCGGGACGCGTGGTTGCCTGTTATTGGGATTGCCCACCATCTGGCGGTCCAACTGGCTTTCATGAGGCTCGGTTTCTTGCTCGAGGCCCTGCTGCTGGGATGGCCAGCTCCCGCAGGCAGTTGCCCCGCTCCTGGGCAGCTTCCCGATCTCCCTCGGTGGATCCCTTCGCGACCTTCCAAATAAGGCCATAACTGAAACCACATGTATGGCTATATATATGGCCATGTATCACCCGGTCCATACAGCTATCCTTCATGCCTCGGTTGGGGCAGGCTGAACCGCTGCTTTCCTAGCAGTGCAGCTAGCCTGCAGCACAGATGTATATCTCGCCTGAGGACCTGCTAAGAAACTGGCCATCCGTAAGGCTCGGGAAGCGGCCAGTGCTACCGGTGTCTTCGGTCCAACTGGCTTTCATGAAGGCTCGGTCTCTTGCTCGAGGCTCTTCTGCTGGGAGGGCCAACTCGTGAAGCAGTTGCCCCGCTCCCGGGGCAGCTTCCCGATCTCCCTCAGAGGATCCCCCCCCCCGCGACCTTCCAAATAAGGCCATAACTAGAACCATATGTATGGCTATATATATAGCCATATCTCAGCCTGTCCATATAGCTATCTCTCAAGCCTTGGTTACGGCTAGCTAGACGGCTTCTTTCCTAGCAGTGCAGCTAGCTTGCACTACAGAGGTATTTGCCGCCTGGTAAATGGCTAAAGAACTTGCCAGCCCTCAGGCTAGGCGAGTGGCGAGTTCTACCGGTGTCTTCGCATCGGGATCACTGGCTGTGCGTCACGCGGGTGTCGTCGCCCGATATGTAGGTAGTAGGGAAGTAGGATTTGGAGCACGATTGTCAGCCCGCCTGATGGCGGGAAATCTGGAGGTATTTCCTTTATGGCTCGATCTCTGAAAGTTGCCTCGGCGCCTGAGCGTCCGCTGGCTAAGGCGATTCCCCGTGTCATTGCGGTCGGTAATGGCAAAGGGGGTACCGGCAAGACCAGTGTGGTGGCCAATGTGGGCGGTCTCGCTGCGGCGGCGGGACTGCGTGTTCTCCTGGTTGATCTGGACCCTCAGGGGAACCTGAATCGGGACCTGGGGTACGAGCGCAGTGACGGGCGGGCTTTGCGGGATGCCCTCAGTGACAGTCAGCCCTTGCCTGTCACTATCGGGGTCCGGGAGAACCTTGATGTTGTTCAAGGAGGTCCCGGGCTCTTCGATCTCCAGGGCATTCTTTTCGCCCGAATGAACCGCCGTGATGATGCCGGGTCCTTCGCGGACCTGCTGTATTCGGGTCTTTCTGCAGTGGCGGATCCGTATGACCTGATCCTGATTGATACGTCTCCCGGCGAGCAGCTGCTGGTGGAGGGTGCCTTCGCCGTCTCCACGGCGGTGGTCATCACGACCCGGTCGGATGAAGCATCGCTGGATGGGGTGGAGACGACCGCGGACCGCTTTGTCGCGGCCAAGTCCTCGAATCCGGACCTGCAGTTGGCCGGGGCTGTGCTTTTTGCCGTCGGTGTTCAATCCCGCCGGCTCGAGCGCTGGGTGCGGACGTCGCTTGAAGAAATGCTGGGGGAGGTCGCGCCGGTTTTCAGGACGCGGATCCGGCATCAGGAGGGCGCTGCTGTCGATGCCCGTAAGGCCGGCAAGCTGATTCATGAGTTGGAGTCGCAGGTGGCTGAGGCGCATAAGGCGCGGTTTGCTGCGCTGCGCAGCGGAAAGGTGGATGGAACCAGCTTCCATGCCTCGCGCATGGATGGGTTGGCGGGGGAGTACGAGGCCCTGACCGAGGAGATTCTTGCCCGCCTGGCCGAGATTGAAGAAGGAGCGAAGTGATGCCTGCCCGCGAGTCTCAGGCGACCAAGTTCGCTACGACCCCCGACCGGGGGGCAAAGCTGAAGCAGGCCCTGCCGATCAAGCCCAAGGCGGCTCCGGCGCGCTCGGCTGCGCCGGTCAACACTGCGGCGTCCGATGCTCGTAGCGGCGCCGAGCCGGCCAAGGCGTCCCAGACCGTTGCGGGCGCACCGCAGAATGTCCCGGTCTATCTGCCTGCCGACCTGCTCGAGCGACTCAAGGAAAGGACGTACCGGGAGCGGTCAACCTATGCTGACGTGTTGATCGATGCCTTCGACAGCGTCCCGGAGGGTGCCCTGGCCGCAGACTTTTCAGTCGTGGCCCCGCCTCCGCCCACCTCCTCGGGGATTCCGCGGCGGGTGACCCGTCGCCGGGGCGGTGCAGGTATTCAGATCCAGCTTCGTTTGGATTCGGCGCAGCGAACCTGGATCGATACCAAGGCCGAACAGCTGGGCGCTCCGTCCCGCAGCGCATTGGTTTCGGCTGTTCTGGCCCGCTACCTCTGATCGGGCGATGATGAGGGGCCCGGCGCAGACCGTCTGTGCCGGGCCCCTCATGCCGTCTGTGCCGGGGTCAGCTGGAGGATTTGCGGCTGCGAATGTGGGCGGGGGAGGGCTGGAGCCGCAGGCCGGCGCCCATGATGGCAAAACGCGCCTGCGGGTAGATGACCTGAACTTCGCGCAGGTTCCTGGTGAAGGCGGCTTTGAACTGCCGCTGCAGTTTGTAGTCGCTGCCGAACTGACCGGCGAGCTGGCCCCAGGTGACCGTGGTCGGCTTGGCTAGGTAGCGCAGACGGTAGACCAGCCAGGTGTACAGGTCCAGGCGCATCGGAGAACCGGCCAGGATCCGCAGCGCCTCCGGCCGGAGGGGGACCGGGGCTTCCATGACGGAGCGGTAGAAGTCTTCCGAAAGGGTGATGGTGGAGCCGAGCATCCGGTCCGGCTGTTCGGTCTGCCGGCGGCTGAACCAGAGCTCGTAGCGCGAGGCGACATTGAAGTTCGCGCCCGCCACGCCCCACCGGTCTTCCCGGGTGCGCAAGTCTTCGATGTTCATGCTGGCGACGGCAAGACGGTGCAGCTGGTCCATGACCCTTCTGCCGGTGGCTCCCGAACCGTTCAGTCCGAGCCTGGCCAGGTACGCGGTCAGTGAGGCTCCCAGCTCCAGATGCCGGGAGCGTGTGCGGACGGCTTCGGTGGTCATCCACGTCATCAGATAGCGGGGGAGTACGCCGTAGGGGTAGGCCCGCTCCCGGGTGCCGTCGGGACGCGTTACCAGCCCGGGGGTGATGGTCAGCGTGATGGAGTTGTTCCGCCGTGTCCACTCCGGTGTCTGTCCCGGGTCCTTGTAGGGCAGTGAGAGCTGGGCCCATAGGCGGGCTGCGTAGCTGTAGGGTTCGGATGCTTCCGGTTCCTGCTCCAGTCTGGTGGCGGTGTCGATGAGGTGCAGCTGGCGCTCGGTCAGGAGCTGGCCCTGGGGATAGTCAGGCATGGGATTTCGGCTTTCGACGGATGTGACGGGTGCTGAGCTCTTCCGTCGGTCAGCCCGGCCGGTTCCTGTGGATGAGCCGGTTTTTCCACGTGCATCCTGTGACGCCTGTCTTCCGGCCGCCAGAGGGCCGGCTGGCAGGGTGGGAAATCCCCGAAATCACAGGGATGCAGCGCGTGCATCCTGTGACGTTTTGTTGATCGCTGCTCAACAAATCGGGAGTTATCCACGTGCATCCTGTGACGGCTGACCACGTGCATCCTGTGACGCCTGCTGCCTTACATCCCTTGTGCGGTAAGGGATGCGCGGGGGTCCCCATGTAGTTAAAAACCCATTTCTTAATTTCATATAGTGGGTGCGCGGTTTGCTGTGGATATGTGGACTTGGTCCCGGCAGGGGCGGATGCACCGCACAGGGGCTGCTGTGCGTGGCCTATCACCTGGCTGGGTCCTCCGGTTGCCTTCGCCGCCGGATACTGTGCTCGCCTGGTGGTGCTCACCTAGACCAGATCTCCCCGGGATACGGAAAAGTGGTCCAGTCCTGCGGCCAGTTTGCGGTGGATCTGATAGATCCGCTGGCCCAGTGCCCGGCGTGTGCGTCCCAGTTCTTCGGCGAGCGCGTGCTTTTCGGCGTTGGTGGAGACGGTGTAGCGGCCCAGGAGTTTGGCTTCGTCGGGTCGGAGGACTCCGTGTTCGGTTGCCCATCCGATGACGGTGATGAGTTCTTCGAATGCGCTCTTCTCCTGCAGCGGGTCGTCGCCGTGGTCGGCGCGGGTTTTGGTCAGGATGCCTTCGAGCATGGCGTCGTCGGTGGGGAAGCATCGTTGGGACGGTGCCGGGTGGGAGTTGGTGATGAGTCTGAGGGCGTTGAGGACGAGGGTGGCGCAGACCTTTTGGGTCTGGTGCAGGGGGTAGGTTCTGATGGCTTCCCACATGGCGGCCACGGCGTGGCATTGGGCGTCCTGGTGGGCCAGGGTGACCAGGCCCTTGCAGGTTCGGGTGAACTGGACGGTCTTGGGCAGCATGGCCTGCAGGAGGGTCCGTTCGGCGGCTGGGTTTCCTGCGGCGGCGGCGGAGAGCATGGCGTAGAAGAGGCGGTCTCGTTCGGCTCCGGTGGATCCTTGCAGGAGCGTGACGGCCTGGCTGCCGCTGAGCTGGCCCAGGGAGCCGTAGTGGGCGGTGCGGCTGGCCAGGCGGTTGGTCCATTCGGCGTTGAGTTTGCCGATGACGCCTCTGGTGGTCATGCGCACGGGTGCGGTTCCGGTGTTCATGGGGGCTCCTTTGTCGAGGGGTTCTGTGGAGCCCACGTTGCTCAGCTGCTCTGGATGAGCTTCTGGATCAAAATTTCGGCCGCCGGGGGCGGACCGGTTTCGAGCCCGTGTGGGGTCTGGATTGAGCGGCCGTATTCCGCGTGCCGGCGGGGAGTCGGGGTGTGGGGGAGTGCGGGGGAAATACTTTTTTGATTCGTCTGGAACTCTGCGTTTTCCGGTGACCTACATGGGGTGACAAGGAAAACAGGATCAGGCGGGAGTACCCATGAGCGAGGACGGCGAAGCAGTTTTTCCTGCTTTGGAGGATGAGGATCTCTCCGGCTTCCTGACGGACGCGTCCGCTGCCATTTCGACCGAGGACGAGATCTACGGTCATATCGCTGACTTGCTGGAGCGTCCCTTCGATGAGGGGTGTCAGGAGAACCTGGCCTCGTTCCTGCGGTCCCCGGAGCTGCGGCAGGCCAATGCTGCCGCCCGCCGGATCGGGATGCCGAAGGAGCAGTGATGGATTCGGGATTCTTTCGACGCAAAGGCAAGTCTGCCGGACCCCGCACCGGTGCTGCCGTCTCACCGGTGCGCACGGGGACGGGTGTGCATGCCGTCCTGCCCAGGGCTGTCGTGGGCGCCTTCTACGGCGTTGTGGCGCTGAGCTGTGTGCTGTCCATCGCGGCCGGTGTGACTGCCGTGGCCGTGTCGGCACAGGAGCGTACCGCCGCGCCGGTTCAGCCCGCAGCCTCCGGGTCGTCGGCGGCCTCATCCTATGCGTCGGCCTATCTGGCCGCGTGGCTGTCCGCGACCAGCACCGACCATGCGGAGCTGGACCGTTTTCTGGGCGCCTCGGCCGCCGAAGCGCTGCCGGCCGTGCCGTGGGTGTACAAGGATCTGGCGGTGGTGTCGGTGGATCAGGACGGCGGGCCGTTGGTGGCCGTGACCGTGGCCGCGTCCGTTCAGGATGCTTCTGGTCAGGATGTGTCTGGTCAGGGTGTATCTGGCGGGGCGACGGCCTCGTGGGTCCGGCGGCACTATCAGGTCGTGGTCGCTGCCGGCGATAACGGGAGCCTGGCGGTGGTGGGGCTGCCGGCCCCGGTGGCCGGCCCGGCCGTCTCGGACACTGCCGTCTCCCTGGAGTATCCGCAGTCCCTGCCCGTGTCCGGGGATGTGGCCGCGACCGTGACCGGTTTCCTGGGCGCCTATGCGGCGGCAGACGGTGATGTCGGGCGGTATGTCAGCCCGGGCTCACGTATTGGCCCGATCGATCCTGCCCCGTACCGGCAGGTGCGTCTGGTCTCACTGCTGTCCGCCTCGAGCCCGGCCGAGGTACCTGCTGACGGCGATCGGCTCGAGGTCCTCGCGACCGCATCGCTGCTCTCCGGGGAGCGGGCCAGCCCGTCTACCTATGCACTGACCCTGCAGTCCCGGGCGGGCCGCTGGGAAGTGGCAGAGCTGCGGCCGGTGCCGGTGCTCGCCGAGACCCCCGCCGGGGAACCCACCGCATCACCTGACAACGAATCAACCGGAGGATAAATCCATGAACTCGCTTCTGATCCAGGCCGGCACGGGCATCATCGCCACGGTCAACGAAAAGCTGGGCCTGCTCGAGGTGACGATCGTCAGCCTGGCGACCGTCGTGGCCGCAGGCATCGGCCTGTACGTTGCGCACCGGCGCCGGTGGACCATCACCGGCATCATCCTGGGCATCTTGGCCGCCGGGCTTCTGATCTGGGGAGTGATCAGCGGTGCCGACTACGTCCAGTCCCTGATCGACAGTGAATTCAGCGCCTCGGGACGCTGACGGTGGCCGCCATCGAACCTGAAGTCGGGCAGTTCTACACCCGGGTCCGCCGGGTCAAGCCCATGCTGGGCCGGTTCTGGGAGGGCACCCCCATCCCCGGCGGGCCCTACACCCTGGTCCAGGGGTTCTTCGCTCTGCTCGTCGGCTTCACCGCGCTGCTGACGCGGGGCGGCCTGTGGTCCTCCGGGCTCATGCTGCTGGATATCGTTCTCGCCCTGGGGGCGGGGTGGGCGGCCGCCTGGCTCAGCGGCAAACTGCCGCCCACCCGACGGAACCCGGCCACCATGGTCCTGGACGCCGCAGCCGCCTCCTTCCGGCCCCGCCAGGGGACATACCGTGGCCGGCCGGTCGCGGTGCGCCGGCCCCGCACCCGACGAACAGCCCAACCGCCCCCGGCCGAACCCTCACCGGCCGAACCCTCACCGGCCGAAGCCCCATCGGATGAACCGGTGCCGCCACATCCCCCTGGGGCCCCGCCGGTGTCCGCGCGGCCGGCCGCCGTGACCTCCGGTGTCCAGCGCCTTTTGTCCCAGACCAGCTCCCGCTAGCCAAGGAGAACCCCTATGCGCCGTATCCCGATCACCTCCATGGCCGGCAACCTGCTGTGGACGCGGGCCGGCACGGTCTGGGCGCTCTGGCGGCTCCAGCCCCAGCCCTACGGATACGGCACCGCCGAAGCCAAGTTCCTGGTCAAACGCCATCATCAGGCCCTGTTCCAATCCCTGTTGGGCGAATCCCTGCTGCTCGGCCTGTGCGCCGACCTCGATCCGGCGGCCGTCATCGACAAAATGCTCGAAGGCGTGCCGTTGGACCAGTGCCCCGACTACCTCGAAGAAGCCGAGCTCACGCTGCAGGAACTCGAATCCGTCCCGGTCGGCACCCGGGCCTTCTGGCTCGCCGTCCCGCTGTCCGAACCGGACCTCAAAACGAACCTGACCGCCAAACTCCATGCCGCCGACGCCGTCCTCCGAGAGCATTTCGGGCTGCCGCGCCGCTTCGCCTCACCCACGGAACTGGCCAACACCATCCAGATCAGCGGGGAGGTCGAAGCCCTCATCCCCCGCGAATTCCACCCCACACCCGCCACGGCCGCCGAAATCCTGTGGATCCTCGACCACATGCAAAACCGCGGACTCGGCATGGACCCCGGCGTCCCCGACCCCGACCCCACCTTGGAAACACGCCCCGTCACCGGGGCAGTCTTCACCGATCCCTGGATCGATGAAGGCGGACAATCCGACACCGAGGGCCTCACCCGCTTCACCCCGTTCAAGCGCCGCTACCTCAAAATCGGCAATCAGCGCACCGAAACCACTTCCTACCAAACCCTCATGGCGCTCACCGGCAGCCCCCGCGGCGGCTTCGAATTCCCCGGCGTCGAATTCATCGCCGCCCTCGACGACCTGCCCGTCGACGCCGACTTCGCCATCCGCTGCACCATCACCCGCGCCGACAAAGCCAAACAACGCAACCAACGAGCCGAACGAAAACTCAACGAACAATTCGACCAACAGGACAACGGCGAACTGGCCCTCACCGGCACCGGCGGCGAACTCGAACAAATCGCCATCGACCTGGGAAACTACCAATCCGCCCTGGCCCACTCCGACAGCGAAGTGGAAGTCCAGGCCACCATCATCGTGGCCGTCGGCGCCGACAACCCCGACGACGCCAAAGACAAAGCCCGCTTCATCGCCGGCCACTACAAACGCCGCGAATTCCTCTTCGAAGCCCCCCTCGGCGGCCAGGAAGACCTGTGGTGGTCCATGATCCCCGGCATCCCCTCCACCCGCCTGACCATGGAACTATCCCAGCTCACCACCGGACGCGAATTCGCCATGGGCGTGCCCATCGTCTCGACCGACATCGGCGAAGACCACGGATTCCGCATCGGAGACAACATCTCCAGCGGCAGGCGCTCACCGGTGTACATGAATTTCGGCGGCAACATGGAGAACGACATCTCGGGCTCCTTCGGGGTGACCGGCGAAAACGGCTCCGGAAAATCTACCTTCCTGAAAGTGGTGGCCGGCTACACCTTCGACCGGGGCGGCCGGCTGGTCGTCATTGACCGTTCCGACAATCAGGAATGGGCCGCCCTGGGCCGGCAGCTCGATCCGGCCCGCTCGACCGTGGTGGATCTGGCCCGGCCGACGAGCACGCTCGATCCGCTGCGCATCTTCGGACCCCGGGCCGGGTCCCGGATGGTCCAGTCCCTGTTCGCTGTCATGCTCGGCATCAAGCCGATGAGCCTTGAAGGGTCCCTGATCGGCAAAATCCTCGACCCCGGGTACGCGGCCACTCACCACATCACCTCACTGCGCGCTCTGCTGGCCCACCTCGAATCCGGTCACGGCATCACAGCGACCCACGCGCAGACCTGCCAGAACCTGGCCTACCGGATCAACACCATCGCCAGCACCGATCTGGGGGACGTCCTCTTTGACGACAGTCTTCCGGCGCTCTCCCTGGACGCACAGGCGGTCATCTTCTGCACCCACGGCCTGGACCTGCCCAATCGGGATGAACTGCTCAATCCGTCCCTGAAGGAAGACCTGGGCCTGGAGAAAATCTTCGGCCGGGCCGCTTACGCCCTGCTGGCCGGCATCGGCAAATCCCTGTGCTTTGCCAACGATGAGCAGGAAACCCTGTTCATCGTGGATGAGGCCCACCACATGACCAGCTCACCCGAGGGAGAAAACGAGATCAAGGACGTCATCCGCTACGGCCGCAAGCACAAAGCAGCCGTCGGCCTCGGGTCCCACGACGCCACCACGGACTTCGGCTCAGCACAGCTGATGGGCCTGATTCCCCAGCGCTTCGTTTTCCGCAACCGCGACGATGACCTGGCCCGCAATAACCTGCGCTGGCTCGCCCAGATGGATACTCCCGAATGGGTCGATGTCGTCACCAACCACCTCTCACCGCTGCAACGCGGCGGTGTCGCCCCCGAACGCCGGGGAGAATGCCTCTACCGCGATGCCAGAAACCGCATCGGCAAAATGCAGGTCCTCATCCCCCGCTCACCGGCCAGGCGCCAAGCCGTACTCACCACCCCACCCAAGGTCAGCCGCCAGGAGGTGCGCTGACATGCTGCCCAGCACCGTCCGAAAAGGAAGGAAACAGCCAACCGCACCCCAGCCCGGTACCCCCGGGAAGAGCGCCTCCGGGACGAGGGCATCCACGGCCGCTACCCGGATCCTGACGGCCGCGGTCCTGGCCCTGGCCGCCACCCTGGCAGCCGCACCTGCCGCCCACGCCGACACCGGTGAAGGCAACGCCCTCGATGCCATGTTTGAAAGCCTGGCAATCAAAGACAGCCACGGCATCAGCCTCTACCAATACCTCAGCCTGCCCATCGACCGGGGAGGACTGACCAACATGGACATGTGGTGGCTCGGTGCCCTCATCGACATCTTCTGGACGATCCACATCCTGCTGGTCATCGCCGTCTTCACCCTCATCGAATTCCTCATCTCCTTCGAATGGGTCGCCTTCATCGCCACACCGGTCAATGAAATCGCGCTATCGTTTCAGGACCTCACCTCCCAGCTGCACTGGGTCCCCTTCGCCATGACCCTGACCATGGGCGTGGCCATCCTCTACATCATCCGCGGCAAAGTCTCCTCCGGACTCCTCGAAATCATCATTGCCGGGCTCCTGGCCGTCATGGCGACCGGAATCCTGGCCAATCCCGTCCAGACCGTCACGGGCCCCACCGGACTGCTCGCCAAAACCCAGGACTACGGCGGCGAACTCGCCGTCGCACTGGTCACCGACCCCAATGCCCCGTCCCCCGCCCACAGCACGGACCCCAGCGACATACTGAGCGAAACCGTCATGGCCCAACTCTCCGACATCTTCGTCCGCATCCCCGCCCAGACCATTTCCTTCGGCAATGTCCTGACCGACGAATGCGACCAGATCTTTGACGACAACATCACCGGTGCCGACCCGCTCAATACCAAAGACAGCACCCTGCGCGACCGGGTAGGAGAATGCGACGACGACGCCAAGGCCTACAGCTCCTCAGCATCACTGACCAAGCTCGGCGTGGCCGGCATCATTCAAACCGGCAGCCTCGGCCTGATCATCATCGCGCTCGCTTTGGCTGTGGTGTTTCTTGCCGCTGTCGGCTTGACCCTTTGGGAAGGTCTGAAGCTGATGGCCACAGCGTTATGGGGCATCCTGCCCGGGGTAGCGCGCAACGGATTCTGGCAGTCACTGACCATGGTGTTCCTCTACGCCTCCATGATTGTCATGGCGCAGGTCCTGCTAGCGGCCTATCTGAAAATCATCGTCTACGTATCCGGGTCTACCGCCCATCTGGGCATCATCGCGCAGATGGCCTTTGTGAACCTCATGATGATCCTCCTGGCGGTTCTGCTCTGGATGATTTGGCGGAAGGCCAAAGCCAGCGGCCAGTCGCTGGCCCAGCGGATCTCCCGACTGGGCATCACCGGTGCCCAAAGCAAGGCGCGGCCCGGCCCGATCAAGACCCTGATGGAGAAGGCAGAACCCTACGCCCGGGATGCCTGGAACCGGCATCGAAAGCGCCAGGACGAAAAGGGGCACGCTGATCCCAGGCAGGGGGGACATACGGCCAGCCCCGTTCCCGCAGGTGGCTCCTGGCGGGCGGGGAGTCATTCCGCGGCTGGCAGCGGGCGGTTCCAGCAGGACGGTGGACGGTTCGAGGATCTGGGCGAGCGCCGCGGTTCCTCCCCGGCCGCGGGTCTCAAAGCGGTATCCGGCCGGCGGCAGTCGGCGCTGACCGCAGGCCCGGACAGTGCCGCCGCCGGCCCGCCGGCTCCTGCACCGGGATGGGGAACGGGTTCCAAAGCCGCGACGACGTTGAAGGCGGTCTCCACTGCGGCGAAAGTGGCCGGCGGCCCTCACGGCACGGCCATCGCGTTGGCTGCCGGGACAGCGGCCAAAGCCATCGAGGTCAAGCGGAAACGGGCACCGGCAGCGGGGCCGGCTGCACGGACTGTACCGTCCGTGTCCCGTCGGATTGTGGTCGGGCGGGACGGGCGGGCCTCCGTGCAGACAGCATTGGAAGGACGGGTGCTCACTCCTCCCGCGGCCCGGCGAACGCCCCGGCCGCGGCATGAGGCGCTGGCCCGGAAGTTGGCGGCCGCCAGGATGGCGGCCCGGGCAGCCCGGCGGTGAGGAAGCTCTGTATTGGCGGGGCCGTCCTGGCCGGGTTAACGGTCCTGGCTCTGGTGGTGATGCCGTTGCTGGCGGTCACGACGATGGCCGGTGCGCTGGGCGGGTCGCGTCCGGAACAGCTCAGTGCGGGGCAGGTCGGTTCAGGGCAGTGCGTTGTTCCTGCGGTCAAGGGGTCGGTGGCGAATCCTCTGGTGGGGCGGGTGACGGACCGGTTCGGGCAGCGGCCGAATCCGTTTGGTGCGGGTGTTGTCCCGTTGCCTTTCACTTCTGAAGACCAGTTGACGTTTCATGCGGGGGTGGACATTGCCGGGGTGCCGGAGGGGACGCCGTTCTTTTCCGCCTCTGCGGGCACCGTGACGTATGTCGGGCCGTCCTCGGGCGGCAACGTCATTTACGTCGATGCCGGCGGCGGGACGCGGTTTGTGTATGCGCACGGAGCCGACGGAACCATCAGGGTGCAGATCGGTGACACAGTCCGGGCTGGAGATCCGCTGGGCGGAACCGGAGCCACCGGAGCGGCCACGGGGGTGCATCTGCACCTGGAGATCCAGGTCGATGGAAAACCGGTCAATCCTGAGACGTTTCTGGCCGACCGGGGCATCACCATAGGGGCCGAAGACTCTTCGGTCCCGCAGACCCCGGAAGCGGTTGCTGCTGCCGGTCTGAGCGTGATGGCCCCGTCCGGGGAGCCGATGGTGCTTTCCGATGCCCAGGTCGGGGTGGCCCGGGCCATCATTGGTGAGGGTCACCGGCTGGGGGTGCCCGATAGCGCTTTGGTCATTGCGTTGATGACGGCGCTGCAGGAATCGAACCTGCAGGTGTACGCCAACCGAGCGGTGCCCGAGTCGCTGGACTACCCGCACGATCAGGTCGGGGCAGACCATGATTCGGTCAATGCCTTTCAGCAGCGGCCGGCCTCCGGCTGGGGGAGTGTGGGGGAGCTGATGGATCCGGCTTATGCGGCCCGTGCCTTCTTCGGGGGGCCGACCGGGCCGAACGGCGGGTCTCCCCGTGGTCTGCTCGACATTCCGGGGTGGGAGGGTATGCCGTACGGGCAGGCGGCGCAGGCGGTTCAAATTTCCGCGTTCCCGTCCGCTTATGCGAAGTGGGAGACGACGGCGAAGCAGATCCTGGCTGCTCTGGGCGGGGACATACCGGCCCAGTGTGATCCGGCCCGGGACGCGGCGGTCGAGGCCGTCGACACCGCCGGCACCCGGGCGGCACTTATTGCTGCGGCCCGGGAGGGAATCGGCGGCAGCTACCAATGGGGCGGAACCGCTTTTCGCCAGTGGGACTGCTCCGGCTACGTTCAATGGGTCTATGCCCAGATCGGGGCCGAGCTGCCGCGGACCGGCCAATGGAAAGCCGGAGATAAGACCTCCGATCCGCAACCGGGTGACCTCGTGGTCCAGAACTGGGACGAGCAGAATGAGGTGTGGGGCCATGTGGGTATCTACGCCGGCAACGGCATGATGTACAGCGCATTGAACCCGCAGAAGGGGACGCTGCTGCATCCGGTCTCCTGGAGCGAGGACTCTGAATACTTCGTCCTGCTCAGCGAGGAGGGACCTGCGTGAGGCTCAGGCCGGAGGCACTGATCTGGAGTGGTGCCGCGGTGTTGGCAGCGGCCGGCTGCTGGCTGTTCCAGACTTCCGATGCCGGCTCCACGGCCGGTGCTGTTCTGGAACGGCCCGCCCCGGCGGCGGCTGGTTCCGCATCCGGGGATGTCCCCGCAGTGCCGCAGACTCAGGCATCTGCGGCGGTTGTTCCAGAACCGGTGAACACGTTTCTGGACGGTATGTCCCCGGAGCAGGAGCGGATCCTCTCGGCGGCGGCGCGGGACTTTGTCATCGCCTATCACAGCAGATCCTGGCAGGACTCCCCGGGCATCTGGGGTGAGGCAATAGCGCGGACGGCCACCCCGGGATTCACCGATGCCCTCACGGGCTCCGACGTCAGTTACTCGTCCGTGGCGTGGGAGCGGTTTGTCGCTGGCCGGTCCCGTACCGAGGTGCATATCAACCGGGCAGCTGTGGCCGAGGCTGGCCGGTCCCGCACCGCCTCTGTGGTGGTGGCCTATGACGTGCGCGTGCTCAGCGAGGATCCGTGGGAAGCCGCTAACCCGGTCCAGTATGAGCAGCTGATCGAGCTTGAACAGGTCGGGGACGGCTGGAAGGTCAGCGGCTATTCTGACCTTTCACCCCGCCCATAGACCCGGGACCCCGGCGGCCTACGGAAAAGGGGGCACTCCGGGCGGGTGCGAGCCCTCCGCGGTATGTCCCGGCAGCACCCGGGGATATCTGTCGCTCGTGCGGTCCGTAAGGCCATAACCGCTGCCAGCTTTCACGCTAGATCCGGCAGAGGAAGTAAAGAGGGAGCGGCTGCCAGGGGCTACGGCAACAAACCCTGCAGGCAGGTAACCGGTGGATCTGGATGGAGATACTTTTCCTGACGGTGGGGGATGATTCATCGACCCTTAAGAACCGCAAGCGAACCTAGTGTCGATGATAGACCCTACTGTCAAGAGGAAACCGGCATTTTCCGACGGCGTGTCGCCCCGGCACCGGGCGTGGAGTGAATAGAACAACGGCCGGCCGAGCGGCCTACAGGAGGTGAGAAGGAACCGGACGGCGAGAGGCAAAAAGTGGTTCGTACGATCAAGACAGCCAATAGCCGGTGGACAGGTCCCGAACCGGAGCTCACACAGCTGACCCCGCGAACACCCATCTACCCCTACGCCGCCGTTGCCATCACCGCATCCACAGCGGCCGGCGCAGCCGCAGCGTCCTTGGCCGGCCGCCCCTCCCTGATCTTGCTCATCGGCCTGGGCGGTATGTCCCTCCTTATCCTGGCCGTGGCAGCCGGAATCCGTTCGGCCAAACGCGGCAACATCCATGACAACGCCGTAGAGGAACTCAGCAGCCTCCTCGGGGTCCGGAAGCCCACCCGCACTGTCATCCGCTGCTCGAACTGGCACGGAGGATTCGTCGGCACCCCGGGCAGCATCACAATCCGGTACGCCAAACACATCAACGGCTCAGACCCGGCCTGGGCCGCAAAAGTCGTGGACACCTGCAATCGCACCTTCGAAGCGAACCTGAAAATCCACAAACACAACCAACGCAGCAAACTCCTCTGCCTCAAAACCGACCCCGCCGCCGACAAGCCGCCCAAGGACGCCAGCCCGGAAGCCAAACGAGCCCAGAGAGTGATCAAAGACCTCTTCGGAGAATCCGCCGACGTCACCTTCGACGAAACAGGCGGCCAGCTCAAGACCCTGAGCATCAAACACCAGCAGGGCAACAATATGGCCATGGGATCCCGCCGCGTCAGAGTCGAACGGGTCCTCAGCGCCAGAGTCAAAGGACGCTGGAAAGCCCACTGGGATCTGGAAAACGATACCGTCACCTTCACGCTCAGAAACCAGCTCCCCACCCTGGTCCGTCCCCCCACAGAGCAGGCCGCGCTCGCCGTCGACCATGAGCACTATAAGAAATTCCGGATTCCCTACGGCGTGGACGAAGACGGCACAACGCTGGAATGGTGGCCCGCTGTCCAGGCCCACATGATGGTGGTCGGCGGCACCGGCACGGGAAAGACCGTCTTCGAACACAACATCGTCCAGCGCATCACCCAGGCCGGCTGGCGTACCTGGATCCTCGACGGCAAACGGATCGAATTCGTCGGTTTCCGCGACTGGCCCAATGTTGAACTGGTGGCCTCCCGAATCGAGCATCAGGTGCGCCTGGTGCTCGCCGCCCACGAGCTAATGGAAGAGCGTTACGCCCTGATCGAAGACGGACGGGCGAATCTGGCCGACTTCGAACCCCTCGCACTCGTAATCGACGAGCTGACCACCTTCCTCAAGCGGGTTGAACGCTGGTGGAAACAAGTCAAACCCAAAGGCGCACCGGCCAAACCACCGGTCCTGGACCTCATCGCCGATCTGGCCCGCCTGGCACGAAGCGCGAAAATCCACATGGTGATCGGCCTCCAGCGTCCGGACGTCGAATTCGTCGGCGGTGAAATGCGGGACAACTTCGGCGCCCGCGTCTCCATGGGAAGAATGTCCCCGCAGGGAGCACTCATGATGTGGGAATCCGCCGCCATCGGAACCAGCATTCCCCGAGCAGCCCGCGGCCGCGGCATCGGCCTCAACGACAACTCCCAGCCCACAGAGATCCAAACGTTCTACGCCCCCGATCCCAACCCCAACGGCCCGGATTTCGCCGCCGACGACGTCGCACAACTACGGCCCACACAAACCCTGTATCCCCGCAAATCCATCGAAATCCTCGACCCCGACCAAGACGACCTCGACGGCAAGCCCATCCAACTGACCTTCGATGACTATGCCCAAGCCAAAATCATCGACTACATTCCCGCCGAAAACCCCTCCGATGCCACGGCACCCGATACCTCCCGGTATGTCCCGGCCCCGGACGAGGAAGACCTGCAGCAGCCACCGGAAGCAGCCGGGGAGCTCCAGGACTTCGAAGGCTATACCGAACCCGAACACCTCCGAATCACCGACCTGACAGAAGGCGACCTGGCACTCATCGACGAATCCCTCGAACTCTGGGGAATCGTCGAAAACATCGAACCCGACGGCCTCGACGACACCTGCCTCGTCCTCGACTACCGAGCCTTCGACACCGGTGAACCAGACACCGTCAGTCTCGACGAATCAACGCTGATCCCCGTCCGGCACCCAAACCTCTAAGGACATCAGTGAACAACGACAACGAAACCGACAACTTCGTCCTGCTTCTCCTCGGCGCAGCAGCAGTGGCCCTTGGAATCATCCCCATCGGCGCCGCCTTCACCACCATCCGAGAATGGCTCCTCGAGCACGGCATACTCGTACCGGCCTCCCAGTCCCTCCTGACCCTGCCCCAGATCAACGCAGGCCTCGACCTGCCCCGCCTCATCATCGGCGCTGCTGCACTGATCCTCATCATCACCGCAGCGGCCTTCAGCATCCGACGAACCCGCAGCCGAGACAAATAGGACATAGAGGGACATACCGTCATAGAAATCTCACCCAAGGCATCCAGCCTGCCGCTCCTCGGCAACCCCGGCTCCTGGCACAGCAGCAATAACCATGCCAAATGGCCATCGAGCAAGACTCGGCTTCGCCAAGACATAGGCAATCCGACTGAGCACTAAGACCATCCGGTTCAGATCCGTGAAGGACCTACGCCGCATAGGCAGCTAATCCAACCAGCGAAGCATCTTCATCCGGCGGCGGCAACCAGTAATCCTCGCGCTCGCGGTCCCAGACCTCGGCTTCAATGAGCGGCGGGGTGTAAAGCGTGCTGCCGGGGAGGCCTGCCAGGAATTCATGCCAGATTCGGCGTTCACGACGATGCTGCTGGATCTGCCGATTGACGTCGTCCAGAACGCCGAGGCGGTCTGCCAGTTGCATCAAATTTGTCGTATGAACGATCCGCCATGTTCCGTGCCAGCGTTCGATCATGTCGAGCTCGTGCAGGGTTTTCAGTGCCTGATCTACCGCAGATGCTGATATGCCGCTCTGTCTGACGATGTCTGTCGTGCGTGGTGCTGTCAGTGTTTCCACCGCCTCATAAACGAGTGCTGCAACAGCTCCCAGTGCCCGAAATACAGGGCGTAAGGCATGAATACGTCCCTTAGACCAGGGTTTGGTTTCTGCTACTGCCGCGTCTTCCGGGCATAGCTCCAGCTCGTAGACATCCGCTTTGACGCCCTGTGCGTGTTCCCGTAGCTGCAGGGGAGACCCGGGCATTCGGCTTAATTCCTTCAGCAAGCGTGCCACAGTGGCGTGGTGCAGTCCTGTTGCCACCGCCAGTGCCCTGCATCCTACGTCCACGGTGGTAGAACCCAGCATGTGTGCGTAAGCAATCAAAGCTCGAAGCAGGAGTCGTTGATAGATACCGGAGCGCCGACCACTCAGCCTCTGGTCGAAGAGAAACAGCACACTTCGAAGTTCACGAATCTTCTGGTGACTTAACCGCTTAGCTGACCCTCCAGTACCGCCCCCCTGTGAGTTAAAAGTCCCGTTTATGTCGCATTTACGGATACGTCTGTTCGGGGGGCGGAAGGAGGGGTTTTTTTGTACAAAGCTCTCGGCTTTTGACCATTCGATCCTGAGGGTCTGATC
>NZ_JBNHHC010000052.1:0-27097 GCF_059091865.1 Arthrobacter sp. B0316-1-20
ACGTTCCACACTCCCAAACAACCCAGACAAAGACAGAGATGCATGCCGTGCAAGGTCCCAGCTCAGTACAGGCGGCTTGTGCACAGTTCCTCAGGTTCTAAAGCGGTGCAATGCGGAAGGCATCGCGCCGATGTCTGACACTCCAGAGCGAGATGGAGCCGTCCTGGTTGCGGGCCGGAATGGTTTCCTTGATCTTCAGGATCTGAAGGTGCTGGGGGTATTCCTGTCCGGTGCGCAGCATGAATTCAACTGCGAACCGTTCATTGACGAGCGGAGCCAACCTCTTCGTAGTCCTGGAGCAGTAGATTCGGAGCCCGGTGGACAGAACAAACACGGCAAGCAGGAGCACCGTGTAAAAGCCTTTTGAATCCGCGTTCACGGAGAACAAAACCAGCAGAACCACAACACCGACCAGCGGGCCGGAAAGCCGAAACAGGAAATCGGCAACCCAGTACCGGTGCAGCTCGGGAAACGTAATGGTAAACCCGTCTTTGCCCATCAGGACCCCCCATCCATGCTGCGGCCGGTCCACAGCAGTGGATCGTGATGCTCAATGTACCAAGCAGGGACGCCGGTGATGAGGGTTCCATGAAAGCGGTGGCGCTTCTTTTCCAGATGAAACGATCACTAAACGCTTATGCCTAAGAAGTGCCTTGCACCCGATGGTCCACAAGCTGCCTGTACTAAGCCGGGCGGCAGGTAAGACAGACCGGTGTAGGTAAGGGCGCTACTCGTGCCGGTCATGTTCTCCGACCGATCTTCCAGATAATGCAGAATGGGCCAATGAACAGAGTAGTGGTTGGCCATTTCAACAGGATCGTGTTCGACGAAGTAAAACGCGGTGACGATTCGGAAATGCTGAGCCTTCGTGTTTCGGTTGAGCTGGAAGGTCTGACGGCAAGCCGGAGAATTACGCCCCACTACGCCAACGCCTTTGACGACCTCCGAGACTTCTTCGAGGACTTGGCCGCTCACTGGACTGGGTGGGCCGGCACCAAGCACTATGAGTCTTTGGAAGGCGACCTGAACCTCCGCGCCGAACATAATGGCCACATCCAGCTGATGTTCGCCCTGCAGGATCCGTCCTTTCCTGACGAATGGACCGTCTGTGGGAAAGTGACCCTCGAACCAGGTGAGGAACTCACCCGCGTTGCCGATGGCATCCAACTGCTGCTAAGCCTCTAATCGAAGAAAGCTCACCTGACCGTTGGCCTAGGTACTCGAAAAGGGCTTTCAGCCTGCCCGCTAACGGAATGGAAGCCGCTGGCGTTCATCGAGCACATGCAGCGTGAGTTAATAGATTCGTCCTCGCTCAAGGTGCGCTGGCTCCGGATGACCGCACCCATGACGGAGAGGGTGACAGCCCGTTCGAGCCGGGCCGAGTCCGGGTCCCCTGCACTGCGCAGGGGACCAAGCCTCCTGCCTCCTGTCTCCCTGACAGGCCGAGCCCCCGCAGCGGTTCAGACGACCGGGGTGAGGCCGGCAGGCGGCCGGCAACCGGGACGCTCAAAGTTGGCGGGGCGATTCAGCTTCCGGCACGATGAAGGTCCTTGGCGCTCAGACGCCGTTCAGATCACGAGGTAAGGGGAACCGCGACAACCATGAGCAATGAACCGGTGGACAAGTACGTCATCAGCCCCGCAGCGCATCGAGCCCTCTATGAAGGCCAGAGCGATTGGGTTGGCGCAGGAGACCTAGCCTCTTTTGCCTGGTTTGCGGGGGCCAAGGATCCCCTGGATCAGCAGGTTATGGCTATCGGAGTACTTGCCGAATTGCTTTTCCAAGGTCTGATGATTCCTGGGAACGTCCGGGAAAAGTTCGAACCGTGGGATTGCACTCCAAACGAAGCCTTTGAGGAGATTACAAGGTGGTGGCTGAGCCGACAGTGGAAATTGGAAGAATGGCCGTTCGATTCACCCAGCAACGGCGAAAGATTCATGCTTGCCTTCACGCCCAAGGGCAAGAAGCTAATTGAAGAGCTCGGTCCCTTCGAATACCCCGGCGAGGACGAGGACGACATCTGAAGCCTCCATCCAGGGCCTAGGCAGCACTCCCAACCGGCCGACTGCAAGCCGGACGGGGAAGACATCAGTTGAGTGCCGCTGGCCCTCACTAGGCTGGCCGGTTTGTGCCGGGACGGTCCGGGTTCCCGTGGCCTGAGTAGTGGGCTGCGAGCAGCTTCAGGCCGGTCTCGGATGCTGCCAAATCGATGGGGCCCTTGTCGGTATCGAGCGTTACGATTTTTCCCCTTATGGGCCATGGACCTTTTGCGGACGGGTCTGGTCTATCAAGGGGTACGAGGTTTGAGAAGGTTTTCAGGGGCCCGGCCAGAGGACCTGATACGCCATTTTTGGCCTGGAAGGTGAGAGTGCCGCCCTTTACCTGTGCATAGCCTATGGACCAAGGGCGTCTGGAGGAGCCCGGGACAGGTTTGCCGTACCGAAGGTGGCATTCAAAAAGACCCTGTTCAGCGTCCTTGGCTGCGCGCGCTTGTTTCAACGATGCGATGAAGCGGCCTGAAATGCTTGTCAGAACGACAGCACTCAGGAGCACGATGACGATGGCAGGCCACAATCCCACCGCCTCGCGCAGCAGGGTGAACGCGCTGAAAATAATGAAGAATGTGGCGAACGTTCCGCCCACGTCCAAGACCTGCTCCCACCGGCTGCGGGGCGTGGGATGCAACATCTGTTCCGCCATGATGCCCGTCCTGGTCTCATCGCTATAGGGAATTCCTGACACGCGATCACGGAGAGCTCCCGCATAAGCAACAACTTCCGTATCACTTATGCAGTCAGGCTACGCCCTGTATGACTGAAGCGGCGGCGCATCCCTGTCCGGCAGGAGGCCCATACAGAGCCGGTCCTTCGTCAAGACGGCTGACACCTTGTTGCTTGTTACCGGTGTGAGCGAGTTTCTTCTATCACACACCTTGACGGTCAGATCTTCGTGAACCTTTTTCGCAGTGGTGGACACTACTAGGTATGGGGGAACCTTCTTCTTTAGACGGTGAGAGCGACGAGGCGCTGCTGAAGCGGTGCGCGCGCGGGGATCCGGACGCGTTCGGCATTATCTTTGACCGGCACGCCGATGCGGTCTACCGGTATGCCTTCCGCCGTACCGGCTCCTGGCACGAGGCCGAGGAAATCGTCAGCATGACCTTCATGGAGGCCTGGCGCCACCGGGACCAGCTGCACATCGAACGCAAACCGATGATTCCCTGGCTCTTCGGCGTAGCCACCAATGTCGACCGGAATCGGAACCGCTCGAAGCGCCGGTACGAGGCGCTGCTGCAGCGGCTGCCGGTCCCGAGGCAGCAGCCCGATCCCGCCGACGCGACCGCCGCCAAGGTCGACGCCGAACGCGAAATGCAGGAGGTCCTGAAAGCCTTCGACCGCCTGCCGGCCAAAGACCGGGACGTGGCCATCCTGTGTCTGGTCCAGGAACAGACCTACGAGCAGGCCGCGGCCACCCTGCGGATCCCGGTCGGCACCGTCCGGTCCCGGCTCAACCGGGTCCGGTCCAGGTTCAAATCCGAGGGACCGGAATTGGCCACGGACAGCAGCGAACTTGTGGAAGGGAGAGAATGATGGGCATCCCGGACATCGACACCGAAGACTTCCCGCGGGCGCGCCGCGAACAGACCAGAACGGTCCTGCTGGCGGCCATGAACGCGGAAATCCGCAAACCGGAGAAGAAAAGGAACAGGCACACCGGCCTGATCGTCCTGGCCGGCATTGTCGCAGCCGGCACCACGGCTGGCGCCTTCTACGTGGCCAGCCAGTCCGTACCCGACCAGACCTTCATCCGCTGCTTCTACAGCCAGGACCTCAACGAACCTGACGGACTCGGTTTGGCTCAGCTGCCAGGTGAAGACACCGGAAGTGCGGTCGAGCGGTGCGCGGAAGCCTGGCGGGAAGGTGTTCTGACCCGGAACGGCATGAACCCTGCTCTCCGGGATCCGAACAGCGGATTCAACCCCGACGATCCCAACGGCCCCAAGTACCCGGTACCGGAACTGACGGCATGCGTCTACCAAGACATGGCCGCGGTAATACCCGGCGGCCCCGACATCTGCCAGCGCCTCGGCATACCCGCACTGGAACCGTAAGCCCAATCACTCCGTGCGCATTTGCATGACAGAGACTGTCTCAGCGAAGGCGCCTGTAGCCCGCAGCTTGTGCGCTGCGCAAGACAAAAGACACTTTCGCCAAACATACTCTGCAGGGGTTCGTGGCGAACTTTGCGCTTGGCCCTTGCAGCGATCAGATTCCAAGGCACCATATTGAAGACCGGTTCACGGGTGCTGGAGAGGCGATTAGTGGTCTGTCCGGACCAGGAAGTTCGGTGCCTGCTGGCTCCATCCTGACTGGTCTTTGACCCTCTCCAGACTCTTGGCGGCCGAGGACGGAGCCACGAGCCAGGCTGCTTCGGTTCGCTCCGGATTCTCCATCTTCAGGCCGCTGCCTTCGAAGCTCACCAGCAGCGTGCAGCCAATGGATCCGAGTCCGTTGGCGTCAGTGGGGTCCGCGGCAATCATGCAGAGCTTGTCGTCACCGCTGGGCACCCCGTAGTAGGTGACAGGCTCCACTGTTCCCAGCAGCCGGGTCTTCGAGGGATCAAGATCCATGGGCAGGCGGGACTCCCACGCCGCAGGAACTCTGTCCTCCGCCTGCTGGGGCCTGGCCAGTGAATCTATGATCCGGGACGCGTCCCTGGGCTCGGGTGTCGGTACCGCGGCGATAGCCACTGCTGCAGCTCCTGCAACCGCAGCTGCGGCAATAGCGATTTTGATTCCTCTGCGCATTTCTGCACCCCTTTGTTAACCCCACATCCGGTGGGCTGTTGGAGGGCCGGGCTTTCAGGCTGTCGGGGCTCAGCCTAGGACTGTCGAGGATTCCGAACCAGAGAGGCAAGACAATTTCGGGGAGATGATGCGAAATCGTGCCTCTGGTTTACCTGCAGGGTGCCCCACCAGGTGCGGGACCCGTGACAGTTTCGCTCGAGATAAATCGGCTTGCCACGTGTGATTCCCCTGCCCACGGATCTGTATGAGGCGTGCCGGCATGAGGGTAAGGACGGCTGTTCCTGGGCCCCTCGCCAGCGGTTTCAAGGCTTGGTACATTGAGCACCACGATCCATGAGCAGGGACTGATAAGGCAGGGCCCGGGGGTGCTGATGAGCAAGGACGGTTTCACCGTCACGTTTCCCGATGTCCGTAAATACTGGCTTATGGAAGTCGCGGAGCGCGTGACCACCCCGATATTTGTAGGCATCGTCCTGGTTGCCGTACAGCTCAGAATGCGAGAGATCATCGAGGGCTGGCTCCTTGCCACCGTCCTGGTCGCCGCTTTCGTCCTTCTGATCGCACTTGCCGTCTACATGGGCATGACCAAAAAGGACCTCGCCCGGCTCGTCAATGAGCAGTTCGCTGTCGAGTTCGCACGGCGAACCGGCTGCGAGTACCCCCAGCACCTTCAGGTTCTGCAAACAAAGAAGCCCGTCCGGGTCCGCAGCAAGGAAGGGTCCATCTCAAGTTGGAGCGTCAAACGACGGCGTGACACCTTCCACGTCAGGTCCGCTTAGGATTCAACGAACTACAGGAGGAATCCCGTGCAGATGGACCCGTTCGTGTTGATGATGATAGCCATCCTGCTTGGATTTCCTGCGGCTATTTATGCGATGAAGAATCCACGCGCCAAAGGGGAAGCCTTAGGATCCACCCGGATTGCCCTCATGACGCTTAGCTTCATTGGTCTCTTGTTCCTTATCGCGGCACTCACTCTCAAAGTCAGCGCCTGAGGCGGCGTAATGCATTTCTGTAAGTCGCTTGCGGCACGCCACCTTGGCCGAGACGGTAGGGCCGGAGATGATTGACACCGGCAGGGCAACCGGATCGAATTAGGGCATGATGTCCGCGAAGGCTGAAACCGGCCTCCGGATTGCTGACGGGCTTGTGGTCATCGTCCTGGGGGTCCTGTCCGGTGTCCTTTTCTGGGGCCTGCCCTTTGATTCCTGGCTACGCATCCTGGTATCCGTTGCGGCCGGTCTCGTTGTCCTTGCCGGGGTTGTCGTGCTGTCCGGACGCAGCCACGGTGGCAGGCTCAGACTGACCCGCCGCCGATGGAAGTACATGTCCGTCATCGGGTTCGGGGTTGTCACGGTCGTTGTTGCGGTCATCAGCGCTCCGAACTTTTTTGCCAATCAAGCACTGGCACTCTTTCCGTGCCTCACAGGTATGTCTCTTGCCCAACTGTTTGAGCCAGAGGTCACTCAGAAATTCACCGCCTCCCAGCTCAGCAGCCGTGATGCCGACATCTGGAAGAGGATCATGACGGGCTCGGCTTTGACAGGATTAGTTCTCGGCGCCGGTGCAATTGCCGCCGCACTGTCCGGCGGGCTCACCTTGGCAACCATTCTGCCCCCGCTTGCTGTTTTCTTTCTTGCCATCGCGGCCGCCATCTGGACGATGCTGAGGGCCAGGAAGAAGCAACTCGACGGCAGCGCATAACAACGGATGGGGACCGGTCGGCAGGACCGCTAAGTCGCTCTCCCGATGCTCGGCGGCAGCCCAGCCGGCTCGGCCTGTGCATACTGTTTCGTGCAAGGGGCTCGATAAAAGGCATTCCCGATCGAGTCGGTATGTGGGGTCACATAGCCCTAGCTAATTCTGTGCCGAGGAAGGCATTCCCGTGCCGTGGGGCTGGCCGGTTACGTGGCTTCGTGCTGTGATGACAAGACAGATTCCGAACCTTCTGCAGGCAGGAGAAGTGGCATGTCCCATCAATCTTTTCAGCGGAACCAGGTCCCCACAGTGGTGGTGCTGGCCGCTTTCGTCACCGTGCTGTGTTGGTTGCTCATGCTCGGGATATGGACCCTTGGAGCCGGCTCGGCGAACATCTTCATTGTGCTTCCCGTGCTGGCTACGGTCGGTCTAATTGTCGCCGTCCGACGCTGGCGCCGTTGACTTAACAGGCTGCAAAAAGCGCTGCGGCCAGAGGCATGGAGCTGACGATTCTTCTGGCCAGCCGGATAACAGAGGTTCCTTGTCGAGGCAGTGCTTCTGCGGATCACGTAAGTTTCGAGCCCTTGTTTAGGGGATCGTCCTGTGAGTCCTCGCTTGATAGATTGACATTCACGATTCACTGATAAGGACACTCAACCCCGCTCCCTCTCCCGGCAAGGAAAAGCTTAGGGCTCACTTCCAGGACCGCTGCATAACTACAGAAACCGCCTCTTGAAGGGCCCCATCCATGAAAAGGCGCTGGATCGCTCGCTCCGCTGCTCTGATAGTTCTTACTGGAGTTATAGTTTGGGCCATCCGTACGGACAGACTCGACATGCTGCTTTTCATGGGCCTGCCGATGTTTTTCGTCACCTTTTTCATCTTTTCGGCTGTAGGAAAGGGCAGGCGAGGCATGTCGGAGCCTGACAAGGAGGGGCATCCTCGAGTCGATGGATGAGGGAGTCCTGCCGCCCATTCAAACGGACCTTAAGTCTCAAGTGTGGGGGCGAAGGTTTCTGCCCCTGAGAGTGCCTGCATCCCGCGGTTAAGAAGGCTCCCTCGGCGAGACGGCTGGCTTCTCAGTGGAGATGTATTGCCCTCACAGCAGTTTCACGCAAGGATGAGCGGACATTGGTCCGGTGTGAGGCGGGGAACAGATGCGCAAGAACTTCAGCTTGTCGTGGCTGCAGATAGTGGCTCTTCTCGCAATCGCGGGAACAATAATCGCAGTCCCAGACCCGAATCTGCCTCGTTTCATGCTCGCAGGATTGCTCGTTCTGGTAGTCGTTGCGGGAATTTTCGTAAGGTTGACGGGGAACGGGGGCCGGGAGGGAAAGCGGGACGAGACCATCTCCCGCTAACAACCAACTCATTCGGTTCACTACAGGCGGGAGGAAAGACCGCTTTTGCCGAAGCAGTCTGAAGGCCACACCGCAGGCTTAGAGTTTCTGTGCGGGCCTCAGCGAGGCTGCGGTTGGGTGATGGTAACTCGTGCCCGTTGGATGTCAGGCCGGGCAGCGGCAAGCTCTATCCGGCCCCCGTTGGTTTCGAGGGTGATGAAGCGCGGTGGGAAGGAGAATCCGAACAGGGCTTCCTTCCAAGTCGGTTCCCTCTCACTGCCGACCCCTTCGACCGGCAGCGCAACAACATCGCCGCTCTCAATTCCTCCACGGAAGGGCTGGAATTCAAGCTGGCCCTCACCGGGGGCTGCGAAGCCGTACTGCCACTTGCCGGTGAGCGTCGGCGCGGATCCGGAGGTAACCCGCAGGTAGCACTTGAACACGCCCCGGGCCGCCCTTCGGCGGTCCCGCCAGTACCCCAGAAGCATGACGATCCAGAGAATGACCAAAAGAAAAGCCATCGACGACAGGGCGTCCGCCCAGTCCTCCCCACCTATCAGCGTTCTCAACCAAGTGAGGATCAGGAACACCAGGATCTGCGTGAAGACCTGTACCGCGAGTCGCGCGAGCCGTTTCGCCGTGTCCATAACCCCATCAAACACCCCAGTGGAATGGGCGTGAAGGCTCTGCCTCTATGGCATGGGTGGTTAAACGAGCAGACCTTAACTATTGTTTTCCTGCTTCGCATCTCGCAGTCCGCAAGGCACCTTGATCCCTTCCGGGTCCGGGGATGATTCCCTTGCTGCCTTTGCAACCTTTAACCCGTCCGGTGCTCTGGCGGGCCCCATGGACCGAATGTAGCGTGACCTGTATCACGACAAACCACGCTGTGCCTGATACAGCGGCTGATCGACAGGACGGAACCAATGAAACGGAACACTGGGATCTGCGGTTTGATTCTTACAGGGGCGCTGGTGCTGACCGGCTGCGGAGGAGAGGCGGAATCGGAATCGTCCGAACCGGCCTCGGCGGCCCCGGCGTCCTCCGAGGCGCCGTCGCCGACGCCCACCGCGGCCAAGACCTATACCAATGAGGACCTGACCGCTCTGGTTTCCTCCCTGACCGATGCGCAGGGCCAGCCTTTGACCGTGGTGCCGGCGGCCCAGCTGGACCAGCTTCTGGCCCAGGCCAAGGAAATGCAGTCCACTGCCACCGTCACCCCGGAGGCCTGCGCCGCGTTCGCCACCGAGAACGCCCAGGTACCCGAAGGCAGCACCTACGCCGCGGGTACCAGCCAGGCGGCTGCGGAAAACACGGTGACCACCGTGACTGTCATTGCGGTTCCTGATCCGCAGGCCATGGCCGAGGAGATCGCCCAGGCCAGGCAGGCCGCCACCGAGTGCGCCAACTTCCAGATCCAGGTCCAGGGCCGGACAATCACCGGCCAGGTGCAGCCGCTGGAGGTGACCACCATCGGCGAGGAATCCGTCGGCACCCTCGTCACCCAGACCCTGGACACCGGGGAGACCCAGTCGATCATGACCATTGCCGGCGTCCAGGGACCGCTGGCGGCCAACGCGGTCAAGATCGGTGCCAGTGTCCCGTCCCAGGCGCAGGCCGAACTCGTCAAACTCGCCAACGACGCACTGGCACAAGGCCAAAAGGACTGAACACCGGCAGCAAACGGGCCGGGCGAAAACCTGCCCGGCCCACCCGCGACGGGACCAACTCGCCTTAATAACCGCGCCGTTCATGAGACTGTCGGCTCATCTAGGAGGCTCTGAATGTTATTCATGCCCAAGAGAGGTGAGGTCTGGATGCCTCTCGATCGCGGAAGATTTATGGCCATATCGTGGGGACTGACTGCCTTGGGTGCGCTAGGAGCCGGAATTATTTTCGGTAGCTGGCTCCTAGTAGTCATCGGCGCAATGGTGCTAATTGCGGATATTGGTGTGCTGATTACTGTTGAGCGCACTTTTCACTACGATCCGCAGCGCCGTGCACGATTGCAAGCGAAATGGCCGCTAATAACCTGCTCGGTCATACTGATTATGGGTGCCGCTATATTATTCATGACCTCCGAGGAAATGCTCTTCCCTGCTATCTTCATGGGCCTTTGCGGGCTGGGTGGCATCGTGGCGGAGCTATTGCGCAAGAAAGAGTATGAACGTCCAAGCGAATGAAGTAGCCGCGTGTTATGGGATGGGGTACGTCACCCCCTCAGTACAGACGGCCTGCAAAGCATGCAGGATACAAGCCAGGATGGGCGGGAGGTTCAGGAATTGTCCGGGTGCCGGGTGCGTCCGGTTTCGTACATCAGGTCCCCGGCGTCCTGAAGGTTCCGGAGGCTGTCAGCTATCTCCTGGGCTTGGGCTGCCTCGCAGGAGAGGGAGATGAACCGGGTGGTCATGACCTCGACCAGACAGCCCATTCGGGCGAATTTCTCCGCGAGGGTATGCCACTCGGCGCCGGGCTCAGGGGTAGCGGGCACGATGATCCGGAAAGTGTAGTTGCCGCTGTCGCGAAGGATACCGGTGGCCACCAGGGGGCCTTCAGCCGAGGCGATCACGCTCACCGTGTCGCCGAAGTTCAGATCGTATGCATAGGCCGGGATGGCCAGCAGAGTCACCTCCCCGCCCGGTTCAAGCCGGCCCTTGAGGCCCTCCCAGATCCGTTCGCCGTCTTCATCCTCTTCGGGCATGGGGAACCAGACGGTGGTGTCGGCCGCGCGGGCCTCATCCAGGGGAACAAGCTCGTTGTTGTTCCAGCGGCCAACGACGCTGGGATGCTCCTTGTAGACATTCACCTCAGAAGACTATGGCCAACCAACGGAGAACCACGATTGTGCGGCATCGGGCCGGAACAGGCCGCGGGGCAAGACGCCTGGGGCCAGTGGTTGGGCCGTGAGGCCTAAAGCGGCTTGTTCGATGTCTCCTGAGCGCGCTTATATTCCAGACGCATTTGGAAGAAAATAGCGACGAATATCAGGGCGAACGCAAAGCCGCGAAGTACGCTCCAGATGGAGTCACCGGCGGCAATCGCCCAGATAGCCGAGACCAGGAAAAGTAGGAATAGAACAGGAGAGGCAATTAGACAGAACTTTGCCAGCGCCCTTGGAACGGGTTTTCTTGAAGCTTGGCGTCTCATGCGGTTCCGCTCCTGTTAGACGATGAATATACGCTTCGGGTGGTTGATAGCGGTGACGCCGGCAGCCGGCCGATTAGAAGAGTGCGAATCGTTGGCGGACGGTTGGCCCCTTTCACCGGCGGCATCTGTGCGCTCAGCCTACGGCTGCGGACAGTTCCTGGCCAGAGATTTTCCAGCAGCGCACAGCTCATGTGTGCACCCGCACGGCTCAGTACAGGCAAGATAGGAGGCTGCTTGAGGAGACGGAGTCGGCTAGTCCCCCAGTGGACGGGATGTTACGCCCAGTATTTTTCTCCGCTGCTTTGAAGAGGGATGAGAGGCACAAGAGTCACCAGGCGACGTCAGGTAGCCACTTCTTTTGAGGCCGCACCAGTCGTCCGAATTTACGGTGTAATTGTTCGGCTCTGGGAGCCTTCCTCGGAATGCGTCCGGCGATCGAGAACAAGTGCGGTTACGACCACGATGATGGATACCACCGCGGTGATGGCGATAGTCAGGGCCGCAACATTCGGCGGCTGGGTGAATGCCAGAACCGCCATGCCCACGATGAAGACCGCATTGGCCACGAGAATCGCGATCAGCACTTTCCTCAGCCGGACGGCCCTCCTGTGGAGGTGCGCCTCTGACTGAGCACTCCGGTGTCCCATTAACCGTGCTATGACCATTGCCGGTCCTAGGGCTACCATGCCGACGAACGGCATAGCTCTCGTGAGAGGCCCGATCAGGTCTGGTTGGGCGACTGCGAGAGCAGTCATCGCGACCATGATGGCGATTGCGGGCAGAAGAATGGCAGCTCGCACTTTCAGGCTCGGATTCATGTCTACGCCCCTTATTCCTGTGTAACGGGGACGATACCGGCAAATCGCACGCTTGCACAGGGTGCGCGTTGACTCATAGAAAACCTCCGCGCAGCTGCAGTCGTTGCCTCAGAGCAATACCTCCGCGAACGCCGGTTCGTTGCCTCGGATGAAAACCTCCGGCAACGGCGTGGTGTCCGGGTCCGGGGACCGGGTGCGGTTATGCCCGTTCTCATGGAGCTGACGATGAGCCAACGCAAGGCCGTGACGAAGAAGAAGGCCCTGGCCTACCGGTCCGCCGACCGGGCCGGGAAGGGCCGGATTCTGGACGAGCTGGTGGAGCTGACCGGCTGGCACCGCGACCACGCCCGCGCCGCGCTGCGCGGGGCGCTGGTCCTGAAGGCGGTGCGGCCGCGGCCGGGCAGGGCACCGGTGTACGGGCCGGAGCTGCTGCCGGCTCTGGTCACCTGCTGGGCGGTGCTGCGGGCCCCGGCCGGCAGGCTGCTGGCCCCGATGCTGCCCACCCTGGTGCCGCTGCTGCGCCGCGACGGGGAGCTGGATGTCACCGACGCGCAGGCGGAACTGCTGGTACGCATGAGCGCGGCCACGATCGACCGCAGGCTCGCGCCCGAGCGGGCGAAGATGCTGCCGCGGGGCCGCTCCCATACCAAACCGGGCTCGCTGCTCAAATCCCAGATCCCCATCCGCACCTGGGCCGAATGGGACGACGCGGTCCCGGGGTTCGTGGAGATCGATCTGGTCGGCCACGAGGACGGAAACGCCTCCGGGGAATTCTGCTTCACCCTGACGGTGACAGATATTGCCACCGGGTGGACGGTGAACCGGTCCGTGCGCAACAAGGCCGCCAAGTGGGTCTTCGAGGCCCTCGAGCACGTCATCGCCGTCTTCCCGTTCCCTGTTATCGGGATCGATTCGGACAACGGCTCCGAGTTCATCAATGAGCACCTGCTCAGGTACTGCACGGAGCACCGGATCACCTTCACTCGCTCCCGGCCCTACAACAAGAACGACGGTGCCCACGTGGAGCAGAAGAACTGGGCCCGGGTCCGCGAGCTGGTCGGATACCTGCGCTACGACACCGCTGCGGAGCTGGAGAAGCTCAACGAGATCTGGGAGCTGGACCGGATCTTCACCAACTACCTGCTCCCTCAGCAGAAACTCATCGAGAAGCACCGCCGCGGGGCGAAGGTGATCAAGAAGCACGACGCCCCGGCCACCCCGCACCAGCGCGCCGTGCGGCACTCGAAGATGCGCAAACGCCCGATCATCCGGATGAACGCCGCGTTCAAGCGCATCAAGCCCGCCGCCCTGTCCCGGCAGATCCTGGCCCTGACCGCGGAACTGGAAACACTCGCCCGCGCGAAGAAACCGGCACCGATCAAACCCGCCGTCAACCGGGCCTGGAACACCTGACCCACCCGGAGCCTTTTCAATGAGGCAACGAAGACGCTAATCCGGAGGTTTTCAGATGAGGCAACGAATATTCTTTCCCGGAGGTATTGCAATGAGGCAACAGGGGGTGTCAGCGCTGGGAAGTGCGCCAAGACCGCCGATCATGGCTCTCAGGAAGCGCGGGACGTCGTTAGCGTGGTTCAAGCACCTCTGCACGGTGTTCAAAACCCGCCCGCACAAAGCCGGCTCTCCGTCGAGACGGCTGATGCCTTGATGTCCTAGTGCCGATGTGAGCGGATTTCTTCTGTCGCGTCCGTTGCTAGGCATGGCGTCCGAGCTATGGGGCAGATGATTTGTCGCTGTTCCTGCCCATGGCCGCTTCCTGGGCCTTGGTCTTCCGCAACCTGATGAATCCCATCACCACAATCACAGTGAGGACTACTGCACCGACTGGGAGGAATATCTGCTCTCGGGGACCGTCCAGATACGCGGTGATTGCAACGGCCCAAAGGCCAGCGGTCAGCACAGTGACAAAGATGAGAGGGCCTTTCATCTGAGTTGAGTTGTACTGGAAGGTTCGTGGCCGCTCTTTCGCTTGTTCCCCGCTCTTCTCCACACCGGACCTACGGTTCCTGGTCGCATGTTGGTAGCCAAGCCAGCTCATGTAGAAAACGAAGATCCCGGACGGGATAGAGGTGAGGGAACTGTACTCATCCGGTAGAAGAAAGATGATGACAACCAGGGAAACAACGAACAGAGTGAAGGCCAACAAGACTTTGTACCCGGTTTTCATCTCCCCATCCTTATCCTTCTGACAAACCGACCAGCCCAGCATGTGGCCTCAGCCTATGATGGTCAGGCATTGAAGACTAGAGACTTTCCTGAACCATAAGCGATAGTTGCCGGCCGATACGGGCTGGCCGCGGGAAGAACCGTGGGATCAGGTATTTCCTCCGTCCCCGGACGCAGGTGCTTCCTGGTCCCCTTCCTCAGCCCTGGCCCGGGTCTTCCTCCGGTGGCTGCGGGCCAGCAGGATGATGGCTGTGACAACCAGGGCTGCGGCGATGGCTGCCGCCCAGCCGGCTCCCACCATTCTTTCCAAGACGAGGAACAGGGCGATGGGTACCATCGGACCCAGGAACCCAAACAGGTACTTTCTCCAGAACCTTCCGGCACCAGCGGTATTTCCTTCTGACCGCAGTCCCTGGCTGTGGTCCACATTCGGGTTGATCCCCGGCGGCACAGGATCCATTCCGAAGGGGTTTCCAAACATGGCGCCTCCTGAGTCAGTACGGCAACGGCCCGGCTTTCTTCTGAGTGTGGCGGCGGTAGGCCAGGTACACAACGTCGCCGATTACATCAGGGCCGTCTCTCCTACTCACCCCGAGCCGTTGTGCGGGCAGGCCAGAGTCATGGAATCCGCGGGATGTATGGCCCCTTGGCTGAGGCGATTTACTTCTAAAAGCTAAAGCCTTGGCCGGTACGGCCTTACGCGACCCCAGGCCCGATGCTTGCAGTCAGCCGGTTATAGCGGACCCTGCAGGTGCAGGTTGTTGAGCCTGAAAAGGAAAGCGGCCATGGCATCCCGGTTGACCGGCTGGCCGGGACGGAAGGTGCCGTCATCCCAGCCGGTGATGATGCCGTTGTCCGCCAGCCAGGTGATTTCCCCATGGAACTGAGTACCCGGAGGCACGTCCCTGAAGCGTGAAACCTGGGGAGCCGTGTCGTTGGCGCTGTAGAGGGTGCGGAACATGAAGGCGGCCATGGCGTCCCGGTTGACCGGCTGACCGGGGCGGAAGGTGCCGTCATCCCAGCCTCTGGTGATCTTGCTGTGCGCCAGCCAGGTGATTTCCCGATAAAACTTATCGGTGGGCGCGACGTCGGTGAAGGGTGAGGTTGCGGGCGGATCGAACTGCGGTGATCCGTAGAACCGATAGAGAAAGGCCGCCATGGCATCCCTGCGCACCGGCTCGAGCGGGCGGAAGGTGCCTTCGTCGTACCCGGTGGTGATGCCTGCGGCGGCCAGCCAGCTGATTTCCCGGTGGAACAGGGCGGTGGAGGGAGCGTCGGGGAAGGCGGGGTTCCGTTCCTCGGGCACCTCCATGATGGATACGGTGCCGTGGGTCCAGTTGGCCACGTACATGGTTTCACGGTCCGGGCTGAGCACAATGTCGAAAGGTGAGTGGAAGTAGTAGGGTTCCAGCTGCCGCGAGCAGACGACCGCGTTGGTGATCAGGTCGACCACCGCCACACGCCCGTGGTAGGACTCGGCTACGTAGGCGCGCTGTCCCGATTTGCTGAGCACCACCTCTTGCGGGCTCATGCCCACCGGGATCCGGGCTGTCACGGTGCGGGAGGGAAGGTCGATGACGGCCATTGACCGGTCCCCGCGGGTGTTGACGTACAGTGTTTGTCCGTCTTCGCTCAGGGCCGTGCCATCGCCGATGGAAACTTTGAGCTCGATGGTGTCGATGATCGCCCGGGCGGCCAGATCGACAATGTAGACGCTGCCGTTACGCGAACTGGTGAGGTAGGCGTAAGTATCGGTGGGGTCCAGGATCAGGGAGCTTAGCTCGGATAGGGGAGAGACTTCTCCGGACTGGTAGAACTCCATGGTGTCGAGGACGGTATCGGTGGCGGTATCAACCACGGACACTTTGCCGCGAAAGTCCAGCACGTAGGCTCTGGATCCGTCACGGTTGAATTCCAGATGGCCGGGAGAACCTTCAACCGGGATGGTGGCGGTGACTTCGTGGGTTGCGGTATCGAAGACCTGCACCTCTCCGCCGTCAAGGGGGATGTAACCTTTGGTACCGGCGGGGTGAAGTGCTACCTGCCCGGTGTAGCCGACATACCGGTAGGGCCTGGGGATGGTTGCCAGCTTCTGAAGGGACCGGGTGTCAAAGACCGAGACGGATAGACCGTGTTCGAGTGTTGGTGCGGTACTGGACACGTACAGCCGGGTTCCGTCGGCGTTCAGCGTGACCATGCTGGCGTAGCCCTCATCAACGCGCAGTTCCCGGATTGGGGTGGGGTCGTCCTCCGACCGGTCGCACCCCCAGAAGCCCGGGGCCTGCGGCCCCGTGGTTGCCGCAGGGGAAGGAGCCGGAGCGGCTCCGGCCGGAGCGGCGAAAACCAGGGACAGCAGTATCGCGCAGGCTGCGGCAGCGGTAGTGCGTGCGGTACTGCGACGATTCATTCCAAGTCCCCCAACTCAAACTCCGGACGCGACACCGCGTTCATTGAGCAGACTATAACCCGCAGGCCTACCGCAAAAACATGCTCCTGCAAATATTTTCAGAGGCGAGTTGAAGGTCAACGATTTACGAGCGGCCTGTGCGATCCCTCAGCACGCCTTGACACCGCCCGTAGCTTCCAGAGGCTGAGCGCTCCTGCAAGGACGGTGAAGTCGTAAATGGCAGGAAGAGTTACCGTTTCGATCCCGTACACTTCCAGGTCCTTGACCGTTTGAACGCTCCATAGGAGCGCGATCACGGCCGCTATGGCCGTAGTAACGACTAGGGCGTTGTAGGCCGACTTCTTTCCCCGGAAAGCCAGCAGCAGCAGCCAGAACAGACCCCCTGCTAGCAGCAGCATCAGAACTGCCGACATGGCAAAGAGCGGGCCGAGACCCATGATCTCGATCTGATACATGTCTGCGCCTTCAGGTGGAAACAGCGTGCGTACCGCTGCGATCAGGAGAATCATTCCGGCGATAGCCGCAATCCCGACAGCGATCAGGCCAAGGGCAAATCCAGCCTTGGGTTTCCTGCCCGCCTTGCCCCTCTCTGAAGGCTCCCCGGCCGGGAGCGAACCAGGGCCACTGTCTGAAGGCATGCACTGATCGTAACTGCCGCAGCACTTGTCCCAGGCCGCGACCCATCGCCTGATCTAACTATCCGATAACAGGCCTTGAAATCCGCCGGAGGCAGGACTAATTCAGAAGAGCCATCGGGCAGCGGAGCGCTTAGCGCTCTGGGGGCGTTGGTCGCCGTAGCTTTTCCAGTGCTTCATCGGCCCATTGGACAGACTTTATTGCGCTGCCCGCAGCGGTAATTAAAGCCGCAGCGAGGACAGGATTCACCAAGAGCATGCCGAAGAGTGTGAGGAAGACCGTATATCCACATATGACTTTAAGAGCCAAACGATCTCCGGGATGGTCCAACGACACGGAGAGACGTAAGTAACCTGCAACTCGGTGGAGATGGCCCTCTTCATCGGCAGTTGTTGCCTCAAGTACAGCATCTAAGTCAGCCTCAAGATCATCCGTCGGACCATACTCGCGAAGCGAGCGACTAAGGGCTACAAAATCCTCATCATGGGAAACCCGGTTGACTCCGAAAGCATCGGGTTTGCAGGTTTCGGCGCTGATTAGATCCTGAAGGAGACGGGAGACGTTGGGGGCGCCTATAAGCCGTTGATACATATTGCCTAGCGACGGAATCGCTACTGCACGCGAATAGGACAGCGCGGCCAGAGAAACGGTCGAAGTGCTTTGTGGACTCAGGTCTAGGTTCTTGACGAGGTTTCCGACCACGCCGGCTACCACGGAAGTGTGCGGAAACAGGTTCTGGTCTTTGACGAGGTTCCCCACCACACCGGCCACCGGGGAAGTGTAGGGGGTCAGACCCAGGTCTTTGACGAGGTCCTGCACTGTGAATACTGGCGCCGCAGGGGCTGGTTCAGTCATGGCTTGCTCTATCGTTCCTGTTGCTCGCGCCAGCAATAACGCGAGCAGCATACTCTTGAACTCCGAGGAACACTGCTGGCCTCCAGTAAAGCAGTGGAAGCCATTCCTGCATGGCAGGATGCGGTGGACACACTGGGTCCGCCGCTCGAGAGCCGCCCGCTGCGGAAAATAACTTGTGCCAGCTTTCAAAGCCTCTGGCTAGGATTCACCGGGTAGCCGTAGGCTAAGCGCAAAGCCGTCTCCTGAACTGGGAGTCTGTGCTTGTGTTTCGTAGAAGGATCACAGCAGCCACCGTGGAGGCATAGCGATACCTTCCAGGTGTGGATCACTGAGGAGGTCGTGTGACGCGGGAATGGTCTACCAAACGGAAAGTTCTTGTTGGGGCGGCGCTCGGAATCCTTGGCATTGCTGCAGCTGTGCTGCTGCCCTCAAGCCTGCAGTTTTTGGCAGTCGTCCTCCAGACCCTGTTCGGTCTCTACATCTGCTACTTGGCTTATGAACACGTAACCAGAGAGCGCGAACAGTGAGGCCCTGTGAGTCCGATGCTAATGCTTGGTATGCGGGCCGTTCTGGCCACCTGCGTCCGAATCCGCTGCTGCAGCAGCCTTTAGTTTCCGCAAGTGATGGATCGCCATTACCAGTGCAATGGTCGAAAGTATGGGTGTAACGGGCAGGAACCAGTCTTTGATTTCTCCGGCGAGCAAGAGGGCAATCAGCATTGCCCAGAAGCCTGCGGTGAGAATGGCAATGCCGACTACCGCGACCTTAGCCTGATTTACGTTCGGCCTTGGACCTACTCCCGGTCCCCTGCCCTGAAAATTATTCGGAACGAACATGATTCCACTTCCGCATGCGTAGAGGGCCTCAAGTAACTCGCTGCAGCTTTCTGAAACCTCAGTATATGAATCACACACTGCGCCGCTATAGCCATTGGCCGCATAGCAACTGGTCTTAAGGCGGCCCGCTCTTACTGCCTCTTGGCTCGACTGCCCGACGGTTCTTTCAGATGAATGCGCCAGCAGGTCCCTCCGGCGAAAAGCGTCTCCCAATCGATTCAATGCAGGACTCTGACAAGACAGAGCTGGTCCTCTTCCCGTGCAAGGAACGGATCATCTTGCCACCATGTCTTGCAAGGAAATCCTGGTCGGGTGTGCTCAGTTCTGGTTCCGAGACATGTTTGAGGGTTTGGATGCGTCCGTTAACCGGTCTTCCCACCGAACACACGCAGCAGTCACCTGCGATGCCCTGTGGGACCTTGGAGTCAGGAACCTATTCAGGCATATCCGCCTGTGATTTTCGGCTGTTACTTACGGCGACTCCAAGACGACCGGCTACTACCAAGACCCCGCCTACGGCGGAGGCCTTCGTCATGTCCGGATCAGGCGAACAGTTCAGCGGGGGGTGTCTCCAGGGGCAGGTCCTTCACCTTGGGGTTGTGGCCGTCCTGGAGGTTGCATCCCTGAAATGGTCCGTCGGCGGACATCAGGCGCGTCATGTGGGGGTCGGCGTGGTCGCGCCACCATACGGACATGCCGGTTTGTCCGTCCAGGCGCAGGTGTTCCCAGGAGCGCCACAGGGCCTCCAGACGGCTGAACGCTTCGGGGTGCAGCCACCACTGTGAGCACCACAGCAGTCCGCCGGTGCCGGCGATGTCGGTTTTGCGGCGGTAAATCACCGCAAGGTGTTCCATAAACGCGGGCAGGTTCTTGAAGTGCAGCTCCGGAGCGGGGTTCTCCTGTTCGGGAGGGGCACTCTCCTGTGTGGTCTGCTGATCGTCGGATTCCCATGCCGCTTGTACGTCCATCTCAGCCTTCCTTGGCCAGGGAAGACCAGCGGTTGGCGGCGGCTGTTTCAGCTGCCGCCGCAGGCTCCGGCTGCGGTTTGGACGGGTCGTGGGCATCCTCGGATGCGGCGGATTCGGCGGCGTAGGGCCGGGCGCTGATCGGCACCGTGCGCAGCAGGGCGGCCCGGGCGCCGGAGCCGAGCATCACGGCCCGTCCCCGCGGCAGGGAGGCGAGGTCCGCGACCGAGAGGATTTCCTCGCGGGAGTCCTGACGGCTGGTGGAGCGGCCGTCCTTCTGGCGGGAGACGGAGACGGCGGTGTACTGGTACTGGCCCACGAGCTCGGAAAGCATCTTCAGGAAGCCTTCCTCTTTGACGTTGCCGCCGTAGGTGAAGACGTTGGCCGTGGAGAACAGCTTTTTCATCCCTGAGTCATTCCAGACATCCACGCCCTGGGACCAGGACTGCAGGAAGGTGGAGACGACGATGCCCCGGGAGCCGTAGTGGCTGTAGAGGTCGGGCAGGTTCGCCCAGCGGCAGACGTTGGCGGCCTCATCGAGCACGCACAGCATCGGTGTGGCCAGCCGGCCGCCGCGCTGGGTGACGGCGTACTCTTCGGCGGCCGTCACGGTGGCGACGGTCAGGGAAGTGACCAGGGGCCCTGCGGTGCCTGCGCCCTCCTTGGAGAGGGCGTAGAGGGTGTTTTTGCCCCGCACGAACTCTTCGGGGTGGAACTGCGGCCGGTTGTCGTCGGGGCCGGCGGGGTTGACCCAGGGTGCGATCTTCTCGTTCTTCAGACATGAGGCCATCTGACGGGCAGTGCCGTAGATGCCTTCGCGCTGCTTATCCGGGGCGTTAATGGCACCGGCGACCGCATCGGCTTCCTTGGCCCATCCGGCCTCGCGCAGGTACTGCACAGCCCGGTCCTCGGTGGGACGGGTCAGCCAGTAGTGCACCCGTTCGATGGGCTCTTCGCCCACGGCGGCGGCCAGCAGCAGGCCTGCCAGCAGGTCCTTGCCGGCGGAGTCGAAGTAGGCGTCTCCTGACTTGGTCCCGGCCGCGCGGGAGCCAAGGGCGAAGTTGGTGGCCATCTCGGCGGCCCGTTCGCTGTCGGTGACGTAGGTCAGCGGGTTCCACCACCAGGTGGGTTTCTCGCCGGCCACACCCTGCGGGTCGAAAACCCACACATCGCCGTCCTTGGCGCGGATGTCGCGGGTCAGATCGGGCAGGTCGCGTTTGTTGGAGGTGGCAATGACCGGACCCGGTGCTTCGATGATCGAGGGGGCGGCCTGGCTGGTGGTCTTGCCGGTACGGGTGCCCCAGATGTGCAGCAGGGTGTCCTCCCAGGAGGCGTAGAGCGGAGTTCCGGTGCGGACCATCTTCCCGAGCATCACGCCCGGCGCGTCGACGCCGAAGCGCTGGGCCTTCTTCTCGGCTTCCTTGAGAGTGAACGGAGCGACATCCTTGATGGAGGCCATGTAGCGGGCGGCCCGATCGTGGCGGACCCGGTTCTTGTTCCGGCGGTGGCGAATGATCGCCGCCCACGTGAGCAGGCCCAGGAACAGGACGGCGACCAGGACCACGAGCAGGATTTCCACCCACCGCCAGACGACGGCGCCGGTGAGTAGCCCGAAGGCCACTGCCCAGAACCCATCCGGGATCCCCTCCGGGCGCGGGATGAGGGTGTGTCCGAGCGAGGCTACGACCCAGAGAGCCGAAGGCACCCCGAAAAGCAGGGCCATGCCTGCGGCCAGCAGGCCGGTCTCACCGTTGACACCGGCCTTGCGCTTGGCATCGAGTGAGCTCATCGCTGACCACCTTCGCGGGCTGCACGGGCCTTGGCCTGATGCCACTTCTTCTCGGTGTCGTGCACCTGGGACCGACGCTCCGTGGGCGTGAACTGCATCTGGAACGGGATCCCGGCCCGGGAACCGACCTTGATGAAGAACTTGCCCTGCCCCGGCGGGGGTTCCTCGGTACGGTCGTCGTCGTACCATTGCCGGTTCTCTTCGGTCTCGAGCCAGGCCTGCAGCTCGGTGTCGCTGATTTGCATCGCTTCGTCGAGGGAAGCGAATACGTCGTCGTTGGTGTATTCCAGGGTCTCGTCGCCGCGCCGGTTCCAGGCGGGCGGGTCCTGCCAGTGAGCCAGCTGTTCCTGCTCACGCAGGCTCAGCGGCACCGACGGTGTCAGCAGCGGCATTTCCGATTTGGCCAATCCGCCCAGGATCTTGATTCCGGTGCGGGCGAGGATACCGCGGGCCTTGGCCCGGTCGGCTTCGTTCTGGACAGCTTCCAGATCAGACGGGGTGTGGGAGGCCATGATCTGCCCGACGCCCCACTCCCGGTTCAGACGGGTCAGGGCGTTGACCTGGTCCACGATCCCGGGACCGGCGGCCAGGGTGTTCCACAGCTCATCGAGAATGACCAGGAACCGTTTGCGGTCGATGACCCCGTCGTCGGCCAGCAGGTTCGAGGTGATCACGGTGCCGAATCCCGCCGACCAGCACGCCATCAGGGTTGCGGCCCGCAGGTCGTTCTCGACCTGGGAGATGCGGGAGAGGTCGAACACCATGGGTTTGCCGGCCTCGATGCGGCTGGTGGAGGGTTTGGCGAACATATCGCCGAAGATGCCCGCCCCGCACAGGTTGGTCAGGGAGCTTTGGAGGCCTTCGGTGATCTCGTTGTAGCGGCGGTCATCGCCCCGGTCCAGGGCTACGGTTCGCACCGCCTCGGGCTTGTCCGTCAGCACCTGCAGCAGATCCTTCATCACGGGGGTTCCCGTGTGGCGTTCGGCCAGGACGGTGAGGCACCGGTCCAGAACCGAGTGTTCCCGTTCAGTCAGCGGCGCCTTGCGCAGGATGGCGATCAGCGAGGTGATCACCGTGCGTCGGCGGGTGTGGGTTTCGGTCAGCAGTTCCTCCCTGCGGGCCGCAGACAGCAGCCGGGCGGCGGCCACGGCGCCGCAGTCGTCCAGCGGGTTGATGTGCCCGACTCCCCGCCCCAGCGGCAGTACCGAGCCGCCGAGTTGTTCGATCATGGCCACATGTTCGCCTTTGGTGTCGCCCAGGATCATGGGTGAGACTCCGAAGGCGGCCAGTCCTAAGGCCATGCGCCGCAGCAGGGAGGACTTACCCAGGCCCGGATTGGCCATGACGAAGGCCGAGGGGTTGGAGATGAGCCGGCTGTTGAGGAACCAGCTGATCGGGTCACAGCAGACGGGTTCACCGGTGAGCAGGTTGCGGCCCAGCGGCACGCCTTCCATCGGGGCCCCGCCGCCGGTGGCCCAGGGGTAGAGGCCGCAGACCTGGACGCTGGTGCCGCGGAACTCGCGCGGCGCATCGAGCACCAGTGCCTCGCCGCGGCCGCGGCCCTTCCATCCTCTCGGGCCTGGACGCTTGGGGCTGCGCAGGGTGTTTTCGGAGGAGCGGGACGTCGAGGTCTTTCCGGCTGTTGCCATCAGAGGGCCTCCCTCACATTGGTTGGCAGGGCCATGTGGTCGGGAATGACCACGCCCAGGGGCAGACCTGCGGCGAAGGTGGAGTCCTGGGACCCGAACGCTTCGCGCAGACGGATACGGGCCGAGGCAGCAAGGTTCTCGATGACCGCTTCGGCGTCGGCCAGTTGGTCCTCGTTCCAGACGGTCGCGGTGACGACCATCCCGAAGTTCAGCAGTCCCGCCCCGGATGCCTCTTCGGCAGCCGTGGCACGGGCCGCCCGCAGGTCACGGGTGTCGCGGGCGGTTTCGCGGTTGCGGGTGGAGGCGTTGAACAGGGCCGTGTTGACATCGTTTTCCACCAGGCTCGCCGCACGGGCCGGGTCGATGGGCCGGTAGAGCATGGTCACGCGCTTGCGCGCGATTTCCGGGGCCGGTTCCAGCAAGCCCTGCAGGATCGTGGCCTGGATGGTCGAGCGCGGCGGCAGCGACATCATCCAGGACTTCGATACGGCGTTGTCGTGGCGGTAGCTGTCCCAGCGCGCTTCGTGGGCCTGCGGCCCGCAGTCGTGCCATTCCAGTTTGGGGGCCCGGCCATCGGCATGGGCCTGGTCGAAGAGCGCGGCCTCCGCCGGGTCGTAGGCGACCCGGATCGTCTCGAACAGTTGCTGGGCGGTGAGCGGAACGGCCACCCCGGCCCCGGTCCCCGACAGGGATGAAGTGATCGCCGGTAGACGCGCGGCCAGATCCTGCCCCATTTCTTCGGCTTTTCGGGGACGGCCCCCGGCACGCAGGATGGATTTGAACGTCACTGCCACATAGGCGCGGGTGGTGGTGGCCCCGGAGGGGAGCATCTGTACGGCCTCGTTCATCACCTGGCGGGCGAAGTCCGGAGCGTCGTCAACCATGCGCGCATTGACCTTGCGGGCAAGCCGGTAACCGGTGTCGGGGGCGGTTTCGACGGTCACCGACGCTGCCGTCAGGCCTGGTTCATCGGTGAGCATGCTCAGCCAGTGGCCCCAGCGGGAGACCCAGCGGTTCATCTGCTCCTGGTCGACCATTCCGCCGCCGTCAGGTTCGGAGCTGAACACCACAGTGAAGTGCCCCTTCTGCGGGACTTCAATGAGCGCGAAGGGCCGCCCGTAGGCGTCCATGTGCTCGGTTACCCGGGAGCGGGCCGAGATGCCGGGCAGCTGGTTCGTGCCGCCGGGCACGAGCCCGGTGGGGCCGGAACGGTAAATGTTGGCCCCGGTGTAGCGGGTATTCCACCAGCCCAAACGACGCACGATCCGCTCGACGAGGGTCATGCCGTGCTTGTCCTTGACCACGGTCATCCCGACGGCCACGGCGATCAGCAGAAGCACCACGGCCGCCGCGACCCACTGGCTGAGCATCACCAGGAACACGCAGAGCACCGCACCGATGATCAGCAGGGTCGTCGCTGCGGTGGACAGTCCCGCCAGTCCCTTGGACTGCGGAACACGGTAGTTGCCGAACTGCAGGGGACGGGCGTCTTCGCGGTTTTCAAATCCGGTCTGTTCCATGGATTCCCTCATTTCCGGCCTGGCCGGCCATCGGCTGAATCACCTGTCGAACGGGTGGGCTGGGCACCCTTGAGGGTGGCCTTCGCGGGCGGGGCAGCGCTGCGGCCGGTGGACGGTGCTGCGCGTCCCGTCGCGGACGCACCCGAGGGGGCCGGGCCGCTGGCTCCAGCACCTTCAGTGCGGCCCGGAGCCCGCCCGCCCTTGGCGGGGGTACCTGGGCTCTGCCCGGCCGCTCCCGAACCGCCTGGGCCCTGAGATCCCTGCGCCGGGGCACCGGAACCGCCGGTTCCTGCCCCGCCGCCCGCTGCTCCCTCGCCCATCTGAGCGCTGGAGGCGACGTTGCTGGTCAGAGTCTCCTTGGCCGCGGTGGCAGCCTTGGCGCCCAGCGTCACAGCCGCTCCGACGCCGGCGGTGGCCGCCCCGGCGGCCGCCGCCGTACCTGCTGTTCCGGCCGCCTTGCCTGCTGCAGCCGTTGCGCCTGCACCGGCCGGGGGCTTCCCCGCCAGGAAAGCCTTGTCCCCGCCCCCAGCGGGCGGTGCGCCCGGGCCTGCGGAGCCGAACCCCCGACCGCCGCGGCCCAGCATGGCAGCCCCAGCCGGGATCGCCGCCGCAGCTCCGGCCAGCGCGGCCCCGCCGCCGCCGTTGCCGGACATGGCACCCATGATCGGGGAGAGGAAACCGATGAGCATGGGCAGGGCCAGTACGGCTGCGGCAATCATCATCAGGCCCGCACCAAAGGTAATGATCCCGTTGCCGCTGTCCTCCCAGACCCCGCTGGTGCTCATCTTGATTGCGACGGCGTAAATCACGGCCGCCGCCGGCTTGTAGAAGATGAAGGCCAGCGTCCAGCCAATAATCTTCATGAACCAGTTCCGGCCCATCTCGGTGTTCGTGAATGCCGCGCTCAGGGGCAGCAGCCCGGCCAGGAGAAAAAGCATCCCGGTACGCAGGACCATGAGCATGATCTGGATCAGATTGACGAGCAGGGCCACGATGCCGCCGAGGATGATGAGAATCAGGTTGCCACCCAGCCAGTTCTGGCCACCGGTGACTACCGCATTGTCGATACCCAGCTCGTTGTCCATCCCGAGCAGCTTGACCAGATCACTCTGGAAATCCGGACCAACGGCGGAGTCGATGACCTGCACGGCCAGGGCATCGGCCAGTTCGATCAGGACATTGACGATAGTGACGCCTCCGGCTGAGACCAGCGCCAGGGTCAGCAGGGACTTCAGCAGGTCGCGGGCATGTTCCCCGCGCTGGGTCCAGCCGATTTTCACCCCCGCGATAATCGTGCTCAACACCGCCAGCGCCAGCGTCAGGTACAGGGTCTGATCCTGGATGAATCCGACGGTCCCTGAAACGTTGGCCTGCCGGGCAGGGATGACGAAGGAAATCAGTGAGGTTGCCCCGCTGATGAGGGTTGCGCCTCCGAAGACCATGGTGCTGGTAGTCACCAGGCCCGTTCCGTCCCCGCGCCTCGCATTGGTCGCCAGGGTAATGCCGAGCATGATGACCGAGAACACCGCCAGGGCAAGACCGATCCAGGAAGCATAACTGAGCGCGGTGGCCACCTGTGCGTTGAAGGGCCCGCCCTGGGGTGCATCGATGGGTGTGCCGGTGTCGGTGACCAGGGTGGCGCTTTCGATCGTCACCCAGATGGTCGCCAGGGAGGCAAGGGTGTCGATGACCGCGCTGGTCACGCCGTCGGCGATCTGGTCCATGGCATCACCGGCTGCGCCGGTCATTGCTTCCGCGATGCCCTGCCTGCCCTTACAAGCAATGTCGAGCCAGTCGCACTGCTCAGCCATTGCTGGTCCAGGGGATGTAGCGGGAGAGGTCTGAGACCCGGCCCGAGACAGGACCGCCGGTGCCGTCGTCAGCCCGCACCGACTTCCAGTCCCCGTCCTGCCACACCAGGTCCACGCCCGTGGTCATGTGGGTGAGTCCTTCGCCGTCGTCAAAGGACATCACGACCTCGACTGTGGCCTCCGCATCGGAGTAGGAAAGCAGCCGGAACCCGGCAACCTCCATGGGGATAGCGGCCCCGCCGCTGTCGAGCTGCCGCTGAATCTGAGTCAGTGCAACGTCCTTGCCGGGACTGTCTACCGTCTGGGAACGGGTTGTTTCCAGCAGCAGTTCGGGATCGGCAGAGGACACCAGCAGGTTGGTAGCAGCCAGCAGCGCCCCCTCAGGCGTGTGGGAATAGCAGGACCGCACTCCGGTTGCCTCGTCGATGCGCCCGGGACCGTGCTCCTCTGATGAGGGCGCATCGGTGGCGCCGATGGGTTCCCAAGTCACCTCCGGGGCCTTGGTAAGCGTTTTTCCGCCGGTGGCCTTCAGTCCGCACATTGAGCCCGAGCCGGCGGGAATTGAGGATGCCTGCGGCGTCGCAGCCGCCGGGGGCTGCGACGCCGCAGGTTCATCGCGGGGCCACATCGCCAAA
>NZ_JBNHHC010000053.1:0-25903 GCF_059091865.1 Arthrobacter sp. B0316-1-20
CCGCTCTCTTTTTCAGCGTTTTCTCCAGCGGCCCGCCTCGGGCACACCGGGGCGATTGGCGCAGCGGTAGCGCGCTTCCCTGACACGGAAGAGGTCACTGGTTCGATCCCAGTATCGCCCACCACTCCACGGCTCCCCCGGCGGGAGCCCTCCTTGTTTAAGCCGTCTACTCCGTTGAGCGCCCGCGGCGCGGTGCCTACGATGGATGTGCAGGGGCGAAAGGCCCCCCGTCGGAAAGGAGGTGGCTGTGTCTGTATTTGACGAGCTCAAGGGCAAGGCCGGAGGACTCAAGGACAAGGCAGCCGGTCTCGTGGGAGAACACTCTGGCAAGATCAAGGGTGCCGTCGGCAGCACCGGTGACTACATCGACGCCAAGACCGGCGGTAAGTATTCCAAGCAGGTAGGCGGCCTGCAGGCCAAGGCATCCCGTTTCGTCGACACGTTCGGTGACAGGGATGGCCAGGCACCGTCCGACGGGAACACTCCGTCCGCCTAGTCCTGGGCACGCCAAGAAGGGTGCCGGACCGCCGGGAGGCGAGCCGGCACCCTTTGTCGTGAGGCCGCTTATTCGCCCGTGCGTGCCTTGCGGTTTGGCGGACCCGTCAGCCCGTCCCATTCCTGCGCCGCTGCTCGGCAACTGATAGCTAATAGGGTGGGAGCCTGGAGGCCAAGGCGCGAGTGTAGCTCTCGGGATCGTCATGGGTCTGCGCCGAGACGACGAGATGCCTTGGGCTGATGCGCTTGGCGTAGTCCCCCTGATAAGGCATGACCAGGACGGTGTCCATGCCTGTTTTCCAAGCGGCAATCAGAGCCGGCAGACAGCGGCGTTCGGGGTGTAGTTCAAGAGGGAGCATGTGGTTGGGCTGCAGCTGGATTTGCCAATGGTTGAAGCCGTCGATGTCCACGCCATCCCAGCCGTATTCGGTTGTCCAGCCCGGCGGGAAGGCCACGTGCCTCTCCTGATCGGAGCGGATTTCCGGCGTTGGATGCTGGTTCTTCTGGTCCCCCGTGTCGTACCAGGCCCAAGCTCGTTCCCAAGCCTGCTGCCAACGGGCGCCCCACTCAGTCCTGTCTGCAGTGGCAGGCAGTCGCGAGGCACCGGGCTTCGGTGCCGGGTTCAACTCGGGAATGGCGACATCCGGGGCAATGTTCCAAGCGCTACGGATGAAGAGCAGGAGCGATAGGTGGTTCGGCGCGACTTTCACAGAGATGACCATGTCCTGCGGCCAGGGGTTATCTGGCAGGGGCTGATTGGATCTCATAAATTCCCTTTCGAGATTTTGATTCCTCGTCCGCTCCAGCTCGGTCAGGTAAGTGTCCCACCATAGGACCGGCACAGAACCGCACAGTGCCTCCTGCACCTACTTCTCACCAAGCTCCAGATCCTCCACATCCTCTGTCCCCAAGAAATCCACTGCCTCGGCCAGGCCCTGGTCATCTGGCCGCATCAACATGAAGTTATGCTTCGCAGCGTCCCACCCTTCCTCTCCATGCTGTTCCGCCGCTACCGTGACGCAGACCGTTGTACATCAAACAAGGGGCGGTCATGCATGCGATAGCCAAACTGACGACTGGGGTTGTCGTACTGCTGGCGTTGTCCGGCTGTGGAAGTTCAACATCCGGAGGAACCGCCGTCCAAAAACCAGCCGGCACGGCAGGGGTGAACGATCCAGACGCGCAGATGCATCCCGAACTGCTCAAAGTCTCGCCTTCTCCTACTAAACCGGGGCAGACCATCAAGGTCCGATTCCCCGAGGAAACTTCCCGGGGAATCCCCTGGGTTCTGGAAGAACAAGACGGCAACAGCTGGCTTGTCCGCTACTACCTCATTGCCACGACCGATGACGACGGCGGCTCTGGTTCCCCAACATGGTGGCCTGCGAACGACCCCAAGGGCCAAACCTGGAAGGATATTGGCGTCGAGGGACCGGGCCCAGACACCCTCATCATTCCGGACAGCATTCGCCCCGGAACGTACCGGCTGTGCACGGCCAACAGCATGCCGAACATCTGCACCATGCTTGGCATCACGGAGTAGGGGCGCCCGGTCTCGGCCATTCGGCGGGGTCGCGTAGTTGAACACCGCGTCGGTCGCGTCGGTTGCCCGGTCGTATCGTCATCAGGCGCAGGGCATTACTCCTGCACAGTGGCGGCATGTGCGCGCCCGGCTGCGGGAGCTAAGCCGCTGGTTCGCCGGCCTGGCCCTCGCGGGCCAGCGCGGTCAGGCGGGATACCGCCCGGAAATACTTCTTCATGTAGCCGCCGGACATCATTTCCGGGGTGAAAAGCTCATCGAACGGCACGCCGCTGGCGATGATCGGCACGTCCTTGTCGTAGAGCCGGTCGGCCAGCACCACGAACCGCAGGGCCACGGCCTGCTCGGTGATCGTGTGCACGTTATGCCAGGCCACCGCGTCCACGCCGTCGAGAAACTGCTTGTACCGGCTGGGATGCACCCCGGCCAGGTGGTTGACGAGATCGGAGAATTCGTCGGCGGCCACGACCTTGCCATCGAAATCATGCAGCCGCCGCTTGAGTTCGTGGTCGCTGAGCGGCTCGGGGGCGGCCGGAAGCCCCCGGTGCCGGTAATCCTCGCCGTCCACCCGGATGACCTCGAACTGGTCGGACAGCACCTGGATTTCGCGTTGGAAATCGACGGCGGCAAAGCGTCCCTCCCCCAGCGAACCCGGCAGGGTGTTGGAGGTTGCCGCAAGCTTGACCCCGGCGTCGGCGAGCTCGCGCATCAGCCGCGACATCAGCACGGTGTCGCCGGGATCATCCAATTCAAACTCGTCGATGCACACGAGGCGGTAGCTGCTGAGCGCTTCCACGGTTTTGCGGAACGACAACGCGCCGACCAGGTTGGTGTACTCCACAAAGGTGCCGAAGGCCTTCGGGCCGTCGACGGCGTGCCACAGCGAGGCGAGCAGGTGGGTCTTGCCCACGCCGAACCCGCCGTCGAGGTAAATGCCGGAGTGGCCCTCCGGCTTGCCGCCGCCAAACAGCTTCTTCAAGCCCTTGGGCTTGGGCCGGTCGACCACAACCGCAAAACGCTGCAGCGCAGTCACGGCCTCGCTCTGAGACGGCTGGGCCGGGTCCGGGCGGTAGCTGGCGAAGGATACTTCGCCGAAGCGCGGCGACGGGTGCAGGCCCGCCAGCAGTTCGTCCACGGACACCTTCGGCGTCCGGCGTGAAAGCTGTTCAATCTGGGGCACGTAGGCTAACCGCTGCCTTCCTGACATGGGCTCGGAGAATGCACAGCGGCCGGAATGCCGCCAGCAAAACGATACGCTACCCCGCCCGCCGGCGGCAGCCGGTGTAAGCCAGGCCACAGCGGGTCCGGCGGGCCCCGGTGCTCCTGGGCCGGCGGGCCACGGTGCTCCGGCCGGCGCACCCAGGCGCTCCTCCCGGCGGGCCCAGGCGCTCCGCCCGGCCACGATGTGACGCGGGGTGCGGCCCCGGAAGCTTTTGCCTGCTCCGGTGGTTAGGCTAAACAGAAGTCCCCCGGCCGTTTTGCACGGCCGTCTGCACGCTATGGAAAGCTGCACGTCAAGGAAAGGTTTGCCATGCCCATTGCCGCCGAGCACAACGAGAAGTTTGCCGCCTATGCCAACCCCGACCGCCTGGTCTCCACGCAGTGGCTGGCTGAGAACCTGGGCGCGGACGGGCTGGTGGTCGTGGAGTCCGACGAAGACATCCTGCTATACGAGACCGGCCACATTCCGGGCGCGGTGAAGATCGACTGGCACACCGACCTGAATGATCCGGACACCCGCGACTACGTGGACGGCGAGGGCTTCGCCGCGCTGCTCGGTTCCAAGGGCATCAGCCGGGACACTACCGTGGTGCTCTACGGGGACAAGAGCAACTGGTGGGCGGCCTACGCGCTCTGGGTCTTTACCCTGTTTGGCCACGAAGACGTGCGGTTGTTGGACGGCGGCCGTGACAAGTGGATCGCGGAGGGCAGGGAACTGACCACCGAGGTGCCGCGGCCCGAGGCGGTTGACTACCCCGTCGTCGAGCGCAACGACGCGCCCATCCGAGCCTTCCTCACCGACGTGCTGGACCACTTCGGCAAGCCGCTGGTGGACGTCCGCTCTCCGGAGGAATACACCGGCGTGCGCACCACCATGCCCGCCTACCCCGAGGAAGGGGCCCTGCGCGGGGGCCACATTCCGACGGCGGCGTCCGTGCCGTGGGCGCGGGCGGCGGCCGAGGACGGGACGTTCCGATCGCGCGAAGAGCTTGAGGCCATCTACCTGGACGAGGCCGGGCTGAAGCCGGGCGACGACGTGGTGGCATACTGCCGCATCGGCGAACGGTCCAGCCACACGTGGTTCGTGCTCAAGTACCTGCTGGGCTTCGACACGGTCCGCAACTACGACGGCTCGTGGACGGAATGGGGCAATGCCGTGCGCGTGCCGATCGTCAGGGGCGCCGAGCCCGGCGGGATCCCCGCCTCGGCCCGCTAAGGAATAGCCGGCGGGCACGCAACGTTGACGTAACGAGCCCGAAACTGCAAGAGAGAGCGCAAGTATGACCGTGACCGAGCAGACCATTCCCGAACCGCTGGCAGAAATCATCGACGACTTCCAGGCGGTCAGCGAGGCCGAGCGGCTGCAGCTGCTGCTGGAGTTCTCCCGGGAGCTGCCCGAGCTGCCGGAACGCTTCGCCGGGCATCCGGAACTGCTGGAGCAAGTGGTGGAATGCCAGTCTCCTCTCTTCCTGACCCTGGAGCTGGGCGACGACCCGGACCAGGACGTGCAAATCTACTTTTCGGCTCCGCCGGAAGCCCCCACCACGCGCGGCTTCGCCTCCGTGCTGCACGAGGGGCTCAACGGGCTGCCGGCAGAGCAGATCCTGGCCGTTCCCGACGATATCGCCGAGCACCTGGGCCTGACCCGTGCCATCACCCCGCTGCGGATCCGCGGCATGTCCGCCATGCTGTACCGCATCAAGCGCCTGATCACCGAGGCACGGCAACTGCGCGCCGCCTCGGCCTGACGGTGGCCAGGCACAAACCATCCGCCGGAACCCCCGCCACCACGCTGCTGCAGCGGGCGGGGGTTCCGCACGTGCTGCACACCTATGCCCACGACCCCGCGGCGCCCAGCTTCGGCCTTGAGGCCGCGGAGGCGCTGGGGATGGATCCCGCCCGCGTATTCAAGACCCTGATGGCCATCGTGGACGAATCGCTGACGGTCGCCGTCGTGCCGGTCAGTTCCAGCCTGGACCTGAAGAAACTGGCCGCAGCGTTGGGCGGGAAGCGCGCAGCCATGGCAGACCCGCAGGTAGCCCGGCGGCGCACCGGGTATGTGCTGGGCGGGATATCGCCGCTGGGGCAGAAACACGCCAGCCCCACGGTGCTGGATTCCACCGCCCGGGACTTCGTCGCCATCCTGGTCTCGGGCGGTCGCCGCGGGCTGGATATCGAGATCGCCCCGGCGGACCTGGCCGCGCTGACGGGCGCGTCCTTCGCCCCGCTGAAGGCGGGTTAGCCCTGGCCGCGCTGACGGGCGCGTCCTTCGCCCCGCTGAAGGCGGGATAGGGCCCTAGCCCACCGGACGGAGCACCCGGGTCAACCAGGACGTGACGACGCGCTCCCAGCGTTCCGGGTCCACGTTCCATTCGCGGGTGTGACCGGCCCCGCTGAAGGGCTCGAACGTGACCAGCGGGTTCTTTTCGGCCAGCGCCGCGGACGGGCCGTGCGGCACGAAGTCGTCGTCCTCGCTGTGCACGATCAGCGTCGGCACCTGCAGCTCGTCGGCCCGGGCCACCCAGTTCATCATCTTCAGGTCCAGCGGGGCGGCGAGGCCGGTCAGCAGCCGTCCGGCCTTGTTCGAGATCAGCCACTGCGAGAACTGCCCCACGGCATCCGGTATCCGGTTCAGCTTCGCCTGGTGGGCCAGCACGTCGGTCCAGTCAATCACCGGGGCGTCCAGCACCAACGCACGGATCCGGCTCCGGTAGCGGGACTGGTCGGCTGCCTGCAGGCTGATTGCCCCGCCCATCGACCAGCCGAACAGCACTACATCCTCCGCCCCGTTCGCCAGGGCGAACCCGATCGCCGCCTCGACGTCGCGCCATTCGGTCATGCCCAGCCCGTAGCGGCGGTCCGGGGCGGAGGGGGCTTCGCCGTCGTTCCGGTAGGAGATCAGCAGCGACGCCATTCCCAGCCCGCGGACCGACCGGACGGCGCGGATGCCCTCGGCCCGGGACGCACCCCGGCCGTGCACCATGATGGCCCAGGTCTTCGCCTCCGCCTCGGCGCGGACCAGCCAGGCCGGCGCAATGCCGCCTTCCACCTCGATGTCGACTTCCTCATTGGCCAGCCCGACGGCGGCCGGGTCCGGGTAGGCCGCACCGCCCCACCAGCCGCGCGTGGCGGCGGCGAGGTCGCCGGCATACACCTGCTCGACCCTGCGCTGGACCGTGCCTTCCCGCGGCGAGTAGGACGTCACCTCGCCCACCCGCGCCACGGATCGTCCGCCGTCGTAATAGACGCTGTAGACGCCCGGCGCCGTGGTGTCCGGGGTGGCCGGCAGGATGATTTCCTGCTGCGGGCCGGTTCCGACGACGGCCAGGATTTCCAGGTTCTGGACGTGCTCGCGGACCGGAGTGAGAACCTGGCGGGCGAAATAGGAGGCCAGTCCCGACGTAGCTCCGGCCAGGACCGATCCGGCGCCCGCTCCCGCCAAGGCACCGAGCAGCAGCCAGCGGGCACGGGGCAGCTGGCCGTCGCCGGCGGAGGTGTTCCGGCCGGACCGGTCTGAGCGTTCGAACACAGCCATGGGTCCATTCTTGCCGGTGCAAGTGCCGACCGCTAACCGGCGCGGCCGTCGGCGCGCCGCGTTGTTGTCCCCCGCTTGTGCTGCTGATTAGGCTGGGCGCATGACCGAAACCATCGTCGTGCTGACCGAGGAACCGCTCAACGACGCCGACCTGCAGAATTTCGGCTGGCTGGCCGGCGAGCAGACCGCCGCCGGGCAGACCACCTTCCGGGTGCTGATTCCCGAGGACACCAAGCGGAACCTGCTGCTCGATTTCGTCGAGCGGCTGAGCCTGCTGGAGGTCGGCACCGCGTTCCGCGAGCTGGCGCACGGCCAGCCGACTCCGGAAGAGGCCCGGCACGAGGCCGACGAAGCCAGGCGCATCTCCGCCAGGCTGCTGGCGGAAGCGGGCTTTAACGCCACGGTGGACATCGTCGAGGACGACGGCGTGTCCGCCCTGGTCAAGTACGTCGGGGAACATCCCGCAGACCGGGCCGTTGTCATTACCCGGCCACATTCCATTTCCGATACCTTCCACACCGACTGGGCCAACCGGGCGCAGGACAAGCTGGGCATTCCGGTCCTGCACCTGTACTCGGGCTCGGGATACATTGGCGACTCGTGAACGTTGGAGAGACTATGAGCAACACAGAGGCCGGACAGTTCCCGGTGACCAAGACCGACGATGAATGGCGGCAGGAGCTGAGCCCGGAGGAATACCATGTGCTCCGCGAGGCCGGCACGGAGCGGCCCTACACCGGCGAATACTGGGATACCCATACCGAGGGGGTCTACAGCTGCCGCGCCTGCGGAGCCGAGTTGTTTACCAGCAAGGAGAAGTTCGATTCCCACTGCGGCTGGCCGTCCTTCTGGGCGCCGCTGGCCGAGGGCACCGTGCGCTACCTGCGGGATTCGACGCTGGGCATGGAGCGGATCGAAGTCCGCTGCGCCAGCTGCGACTCGCACCTCGGGCACGTGTTCGAGGGCGAGGGCTACGGGACCCCCACGGACCAGCGCTACTGCATCAACTCGGTGTCCCTGACGCTGAAGGACACGCAGTAGCTTTTCGTACCGCGCCTCCCCTGCCGCCTTCGGCGCTTCCACGTTTCATCTGATTCAAGCCCGGCCAGCACGAGCCGGGCTTAATCATTCCCGCCCACCGAGGGGCTGAGCATTACAGTTCCTAACCTCCGGCCGCTTTTGACATAAGTAGTGCTGTTGCCTTGCTACGCTCGCTGCATATTCGACGTGAGGCGCCGGGAGACCCGGCCCGACGGAAAGGCGAGGCGACGATGACCATCACCCCCACCCGCAGCAACTCCAGTGCCGCCGTGCACGGCAACCCGGCGCAGCACCCGGCATGGCGGCGCCTGAAAGAGGCGGCCACCGCACTGCGCGGACTCCAGGTCCACGACGGCTCAGTACCGGACCACGGCAACAAACCCGCTGCCGCCGGGCAGACCGACGTGATCATCGACGCCATTGGCCAGCTGGCCCCGCTGTTCGAACACGACGCCGACTACCTGGAGAAACTGGTGGTGGATTTCCGCCGCTGGCGCGACGGCGGATTCGGCGTCCCGGACTTCCTGGACTCGCTCCTGGCGTTCCAGCCGCAGCAGCACCGGATCAATGGCCTGCGGCATTTGGTGGTTTTCCCGATGTACACGCAGAACGGCAGCAGCGACCGGTTGGTCGAAGCCGTGCTGATCGAAGTCATCTGGCCGGACTTCATCGGCGAACTGGAATCGGGCTCCTACTCCAACAAGCTGTTCGTGCCCATCCGCTTCCTGGACTTCACGGCCGGCTACGACACCAACTCGGCCGTACTCTTCCCGGAGACCGTGGCCGTGCGGGAAACCCCCGCCTTCACCTGGGGCGCCATCTTCGCCGACCGCGAGGCGGCCCGGTTCCGCAAAGTGGTCCGCGCCGCGGCCGACATCACCTCGCTGGACCTGCCGGAAGAAGCTGCGGCCCTGCTCGATGACCAGCAGTTGACGCAGGAAACTTTTGTCATGTGGGACCTGATCCACGACCGCACGCACATGCGCGGCGACCTGCCCTTCGACCCGTTCATGATCAAGCAGCGGATGCCGTACTTCCTGTACTCGCTGGAGGAACTGCGCTGTGACCTGACCGCCTTCCGCGAGTCGGTGCGCCTGGCCCACGACGCCACCGCGTCCGATGAGGTCCGCAGGCACGCCCGGCTGGTGCAGTACGCGGTGATCTTCGACCGGATCTTCCGCTTCGCCATCACCGGCAACCGGGTGCGCAACTACGACGGCCTGGGCGGCCAGCTCCTGTTCGCCTGGCTGCACCAGCACCGTGTGCTGCACTGGACGGACGGCAAGCTTTCCATCGACTGGGACAACGTCGCGGACGCCGTCGTCGCCCTGGGCGGGGAAATCGAGGAGCTGTACTGGCGCTCCATCGACCGGCCCAAGGTGGCCCACTGGCTGGCCGCCTACGAGATGCTGACCAAGACGCTGACCCCGCACCCGGCCTCGGTCTGGGCCAAGGGCCCCGATGCGCTGCCGCTGACGGGGCTGCCGCGCGAGGTCACCGACCAGGTCATGGACGACGAGTTCCCGCTGTCCATGTTCTACGAGGCCCTCGCGCGGAAGATGAAGCCGGTGATCGAATCCACCTCGGGGATCACCGGAGAGTCGGCCTGACATGGCCGCCGCCGAACACCAGCGCAACGGCGACGGGCCGCCCGATGCCGAACGGCTGCTGGCCGCCGCGCCCGGCCCCGGCCGCCTCGCCGGCCTCACAGTGGTCGTCGCCGGCGCATCCGGCGCCTCCGGCCAGGCCGTCACCGCTGCCCTGACCGGCGCGGGTGCCACCGTGCTGGCGGTCGGCAGCAGCAAGGACCGGCTCGACGCCGCCTATGCGGAGAACGATGCCGTGGCCTCCTACCAGTGCGACCTCGCCGACCGCCGGGCCGTGGAAGAGTTGGCCGGCGCCGTTGCCGCCGAGCACGGCGGGGCCGACGGACTGATCCACCTGGTGGGCGGCTGGCGCGGCGGCCAGGGCCTGACGGGGCAGTCGGACGAGGACTGGGACTTCCTGCACCGGCAGCTGATCAGCACGCTGCGGAACACCACCCGCGCGTTCTTTTCCCAGCTGGAGGCCTCGGCGTCCGGCCGGGTGGTCATCGTCTCGAGCACGGCAACGGATTCCCCCACCGCGTCCGGCGCCAACTACGCTGCCGCCAAAGCCGCCGCCGAGAGCTGGATGTTCTCGGTCGCCGACGCCTTCCGCCGGGCCCAGTCCGGACGCAAGGAGGATCCCGCCCCCCAGCGCTCCGCCGCCGTCGTCCTGGCCGTCAAGGCCCTGCTTGACGACGCCATGCGCCGGGCCGATCCGGAGAAGGCATTCGCCGGTTTTACCGATGTGGCAGACCTGAGCCGCGCCGCCGCCTCCCTGTTCACGCTGGACGCCGCCCGCCTCAACGGGGAACGCATCCGGCTGGCCTGACCCGGGTCCGGCTGTGACGGCACCCACTGATTAAGGAATACTGAAACACGTGACTGACTCCCCCCTGCTTTCCGGTTCCCTGCACGACACCGACCTGCGCGGCTTCGCCTCGGACAATTACTCCGGCGTCCATCCGGAGGTCCTGACCGCGCTGGCCCACGCCAATACCGGGCACCAGGTTGCCTACGGCGAGGACGCCTACACGGCGCGGCTGCAACAGGTGATCGCCGGACACTTCGGCGACGCCGCCCAGGCTTTCCCGGTGTTCAACGGGACCGGCGCCAACGTGCTGTCGCTGCAGTCGCTGTTGCCGCGGTGGGGCGCCGTCATCTGCACCTCCACCGCGCACATCAACGTGGATGAAAACGGTGCGCCCGAACGCGTGGGCGGGATCAAGCTCCTGGCGGTGCCGGCCGACGACGGCAAGCTCACTCCGGAGCTGATCGACCGGGAAGCCTGGGGCTGGGGGGACGAACACCGCGCGCAGCCGCTGGCCGTGTCCATCACGCAAAGCACGGAGCTGGGCACGCTGTACAGCATCGAGGAAGTCCGCGCCATCGCCGACCACGTGCACGAACGCGGCATGAAGCTGCACATGGACGGGGCCCGGCTGTCCAACGCGGCCGCCTCCCTGGGCACCGACCTGCGCAGCTTCACCACCGACGCCGGGGTGGACATCCTGTCGCTCGGCGGCACCAAGAACGGCCTGCTCTACGGCGAATGCGTGGTGGTGCTGAACCCGGATGCAGCCCACGGGCTGCAGTACCTGCGCAAGATGAACATGCAGCTGGCCTCGAAGATGCGGTTCATCTCCGCCCAGCTCATCGCCCTGTACGACGGCGACCTGTGGCTGCGCTCCGCTTCCCACGCCAACGCGATGGCCGCGCGGCTGCGCGCCGCCGTCGAGGGCGTCGAGGGGCTGTCCCTGACCCAGCCGACCCAGTCCAACGCCGTGTTCGCCGCGCTGCCGCCCGGGGTGGCGGACCGGCTGCGGCAAAAGTTCCGCTTCTACGACTGGGATTCGTCGCGCGGAGAGGTCCGCTGGATGTGCTCCTTCGACACCACCGAAGACGACATCGACGCCTTCGCCGCGGCCATCCGCAGCGAACTCTCCTAGTCCCGCGCCGGGATGCCCTCCGCTCCCCGGCGCGCCTGCCTGACGTCCTGCGGCATCAGGGCCTAATCTGGCTGTGTGAGTGCGATTGATCTCTCTGCAGTGCCGCCTGAGTTCATGCGCGCGCTGTCGGACCTGCGCCAAGCGCAGTGCCGGAATGAACTGCGGCTGGAGGAAATTCCCGCGCCCTCCCGGCTGGCCCCCTTCGCCGTGGCCCTCGGCGCGGAAGTCATCGCCGAACCGGGCCCCCGGCCGCTCCACGGCCCGGTGGTCACCGCCCTGCAGACCGCCGACGGCCCGGAACTGGCCACCGGCCGCTTCATCCTGCTGCACGACCCGGAAGGTTCGGCGGTCTGGGACGGAACCTTCCGGATCGTCACCTACATCCGCGCCGAGCTCGACGCCGACATGGGCAACGACACCATGCTCGGCTCCGTCGCGTGGGACTGGCTGGTGGAAGCCTTGGAGAACCACGGCGCCCCTTACCGCAACGCCGGGGGCACCGCGACCCGCATCCTGTCCGAAAGCTACGGCACGCTGAGCGGGCGGCAGGACTCGATCGACATCGAACTTCGCGCCTCCTGGACGCCTGCCTCCGCCGACATCCGCTCCCATCTGGAGGCGTGGAGCGACATGGTGTGCACCTATGCCGGGTTGCCGCCACTGCCGGAAGGTGTTGCCGCCCTGCCGCACCGCCGCCGCAACTGACCAGCCGACGCCCGCCTGCAGGGCAGCCCGTGTGCCGGCGCGTCCCGCCATTCGGCCGGGCACGAGCCACACGTTACGGACCGGCACCGGGCCGTGGCGAGTTCCCGGGTCAGCGCGGCAACGTGCGCGGCGTAGGGGTAGACCTGCCCAGGCGGCGGTCTCGTAGGAGTACACGATGAGGTAGCTGACAGTGGCCTGCTCAATCTTTTTACCGGACGGAAGCCGTTATGGCGGCATGGGCTCGCTTCCCGGGGTCTTGGCGCGTCTCGACGTCGAGCACATCGAAACCTGCTTCGCTGAGCAAGTGCCCCATCTGCTCGATGGAGCAGTAGTACGCCGTTGTAACAGCGTGTGGGAAAGGCTTGCCCGAAAAACCCTCGAAGAATCCGACGAGTAGTTGCCCGCCCTGGGCAAGGGCACGAGCGATCTCCTTGAGCACGAAGGACAACTCGTCTGGTGGCATGTGGATGAGGGAGTACCAGGCCAGCACACCATCCAGTGATCCATCTGGTACGTCTAGATTACGTAAGGAGGCAACGCGAAAAGGCACATCGGGAAAGCGTACGCGGGCACTTTCAATGAATTCGGGAACAAGGTCGATCCCTTGCACATTGGCACCGCATTGGTAGAGGAAGTCGGTCCAATGGCCGGGTCCACACCCGGCATCAATCACGCAGCCGTCAATACTTGTCGCCCAACGTCCGATGCGTTGCCGATCCAGCTCGTGCATGTCCTCAACGGAACCAAGAATGCGCGTGTACTCGGCGGCACGTGCCCTATATGCGGCTCGGATAGATTCACTCCCCATGCTGACGAGCGTAGCGGTCAGGGAACAGCACCGAACGATACATGGGCCTGCGCCTCTATGCCGCTCTTTAACCGGGCACTTCGCCAGCATGGCGGCTAGCGTCAAGGACGCCGTGCCGGGCCCCTTACTCTTTGCGTCCCGCCACATGACTCCCAGGTGCCTGCTAGCCGTTCGTTTATCGGGCGTCAGGCCTCATCACACGTCGAGATGAGACGCTCAACCTCATCCGCCAGTTCCGGAACCGGTCGACGACCATCCAGTTCGTGGGACGCCCCTTTCCGAAGCAACGGTTCGACGTCGAGAACGTATTGGCGGATCACGGACTGGTCTGCCTCTGAGCTGCCGTAGGGATTGTTCTTACGAACCGAGACTCGCTCGATGAGGACTTCTACGGGTGCGCTCAGGAGAACAACAGCGGCGAAACGGTCATAGAAGCGACCTTGATTCTCGACAGTCCCCGAGACAACCAGAGACGAATGAGATGCCAGAAGTGCCGTCATCCGCGGTTCATCCCACGTTCCGTCAGGAAGCACCCAGGCGTCGTAGTCGGTGTCGATCGTTCGGTAGCCCCGCCGGGACAACTCGTGCAGCACCGTTGTCTTTCCCACGCCTGGCATGCCGGTGATCAAAACTCGAGACATGACAGCCGGCGTAAACGGTGCGCGAGAGTGCCCGGTAACCGAGATGCACGCACCAAATCAGCGCCCGCAACAGTTATCGAGCAACTGTCGCCTGTTCAGGTGCCCAGTAGGCGGCGTTCGTGGGCGAAGGCGACCAACTGGAGGCGGGTGCGCAGTTCGAGCTTGTCCAGCACGCTGCGCAGGTGGGTTTTGATGGTGGCTTCAGAAACGAACAGACTCTCCGCCATTTCACCGTTGCTCAGGCCTTTTGCCGCGAGCAGGAAGACGTCCCGCTCCCGCACCGACAACACATTAAGTACGGACAAGTCCGGGCCGATAGCGGGAACGGTGCGGGCTGCATGCTCGAAGAGAGAGTGAATGGATCCCGGGGCGATGACGGAGTAGCCGGAATGAACGGTCCGGATCGCCGCCAGTAGAAATTCCGGTTCCGCGCTCTTGAGCAGATACCCGCTCGCCCCGGCCTGCACAACCTGAACCACTGCCTGATCCCTGTTGAACGTGGTCAACGCAATGATCTTCGGCTTATCGATGCCGGCCGCCGCGGCGTGCTGCACGATCCGCCGGGTGGCTTCGACGCCATCCATTACCGGCATACGCAGGTCCATCAGCATCACGTCCGGACGCCGTTCGATTGCAAGGGCCACCGATGCTTCCCCGTCACCGGCCTCTCCCAAGAATTCCAGATCCTCCTGGCTCTCTATCAGCATGCGGATACCCGCCCGGAACAAGGGCTGGTCGTCCACCAGGGCCACGGTGATACATGTCCCCTCCTCAACCACGGTGGTCCGCTTCCCGTGCGGCCCCTGCCTGCCCGGGAAGGCCCGCTGCGGCGAGAGCCGGCTGGACTTCCGCACTCGAAACGTCACCGAAGGTGTCCCTGGCTTCGGCGCCGACTGCATCGTCCCCCGTCGTCGCTTCCATGGTTCCGTAGGGGATAAAGGCCGTCACCCGGAAGTGTTCGCCGTCCGGCCCGGCCGTCAGCCAGCCACCGGCCAGATGGGCGCGTTCGCGCATACCGGGAAGTCCCCTCCCCACCCGGGACGTGGCCGGATTCGCGGCATCTTCTTGGCCGGTTGCGGCGCCGGACGAGGCCACGTGCAGAGTCAGGCCCGGCCCGCTCCAGTCAAAGTGGAGCTGCACATCGGTGCCGCGCCCGCCATGTTTGAGGGCGTTGGTCAGGCACTCCTGAACGATTCGGAAGACGGCCATCTCCTGCCCGGCAGACAGTTCCACCGGTGTCCCGGACTCGGTCGGGTGAATCTTCAAACTTCCGCGCTGCATGCCTTCGATGAGTTCCGGGATGTCACTCAGCAGCGGCTGGGGCGCCACCATACCGTTATCGTGGACGCCCTCGATCACGCGTTGCGCATCCACCAAGGCGCTCCGGGCGGATCGGGCGATCGTGTCCAGGGCGCTTAGGACGGCTTGGGGCTGGTCCTTGCTCAGGTAGCGGGTTCCATCGGCCTGCGCGGCGACGACTGCCAGCGAATGAGCGAGGACGTCGTGCAAATCCCTGGCGATGCGTGTCCGTTCCTGCTCCACGATCAGGTCGATCTCGGTCTCCTGCAGACTGTTTTGCGCCAGTTCGCGGGCCCGGAACAAACCTCCCCGTTCCTGATACAGCGCCGCCAGTCCGCCGACGGCGGCGCACGCCCCGGCTATCAACAGGAGGAGCGCGAACAACTGCCAGCCATAGTCCTGCAGCATCCACCGGTCGCCGGCCTGCGCCGGGGGGAACCAGCCGACACCGTCGCCGTATCGCCACGAAAGCATCAGGAACGCCATGACGGCAGCGGCGGCCACGTTCACGCCCACAGCCATGTACCGCTGCCGGGCCGGGGCAATCCACACGATAAAGCCCAGAGCGACAAACGAGCCAAGGTAAATGGCCCAGTGATTGGCTTCCATCGGCGGCAAAATATGACTTATCTGTCCGGTAAGAAGTGCAACCGTGAACCCAAGAGAGACCAAAGGCTTCCAAGCGGCAGTGGCAACCGCCAGTGTCATCAGCACCAGCGGCCAGTTCCCTGGCCATGACTGCCAGGATCCTCCCATCCTTCCTGCCTCCGCAATACACCACAGTGTAAAGAAAAGGACGGCCGCCACAGGGGCGCCCCAATTCCGCACAAATTTCAAAACCGGTTCCATGCCAGTCACCATATCCACGGCAATCACACAGAACCCGCCGAAATGCTGCAAATCAACCTATTAGCCAAATGAATCATTCTTTGAGCCAGATTTGGTCCGCACCGCACTTCTGGTCTGGTCAGACCCCCCCGATCGACCCGCACAGCCCGATGATGATCCTCGGTCTGCACAGAAAGCATGCAAACGCTTCCCGGAGCGTAGAGCCAGCATAAGGGAACCCTTTATGTACAGAAGTCTGGTGGCCGTAGTGTTTCGAGGAACAGATGGACGGAGCCATTGGCGTGCTCGCACAAAGTGGGTTCAGTCTCAGGTAAAGAAGTAGGTTTCCAAACCGTGCAATCATCCGCAGCAGATATTTCAAGGGGCAACTCTCCCTGGTGGTCATCCATCTGGGCGAGAACGCTAATCGGCTTGGCCCTGCCTCCCGCGTATGTGCACATCCTGCATCATTTTGTCTACCTCTCCTCGGACGCTGTCCAGACCCCCTCCCAAGAAATTGGGGCCGAGGTGGGTGACGCTGTTCTATGGGGCGCGGTTGCATTGGCAGGTTTCGGATTGCTCGGGATCCTCGTCACGATCTACTTCCCCAACAAACGTCTCGTCGTCCCTGCCTGGTCACTCGGAATCTTGGTGCTGATTATGCTGGCTGACATTTGGCTCGTGACGCTCCTGGGCATAGGAGTTTTCAACGTGCCTCACATGTACGCCCCGGTGACACTTATCGTCACTTGCACTGCACTGGCACAACGGATGACAGCCGAACCTGAACACGGACGATGGCCGTGGATCGGGTTTACACTCGGCGCGGCCCCCTTCTTTGCGGCCACCCTGCTACTAGTAACCGAAATCATTTCCGGTTCCAGATGAGGCAACGACAGGCTCGGAGTGGTCCACCCTCCGGCCCGCGCCAGCGGAGCCGGTAGGGCTTAGCCGCTTGTCTTGCGCACTCTTTGGAAGCTTTTCCTAGCCAAACTTCCCCGCCATTACTTTGATGCAAGGCTAATGGCTGGGGAACCTTACTACTGGGGCACACCGCTCCTAGGCCAAGTGTCCGGCAACACCGTCCGCACCGGGTAGGCTGGGCGAAAATCGATTCGTCCCCGCTCGCACAAACCGGGGTTGATGCGAGGGGGAACAAATGGCTAAGAAACCGTCCATCCTGTTGACTACAGTCTTCTTTCTGACTGCCGGCCTAATCCTTGGCATCAGCACCCTTCCCAGCCAGAGCCCTGCAATTGACACGCCGGATGCCCACCAGCCCTTCGTCGAATGCTCAGCTGACTACGCGGACGGTGCAGGCGCAGAACTGGACCGGAAGAATATGATCGGCGCGGAGAACAGTGTCATCATTTCCCCCGAAGAAATGAAGGTTCTGGGTTTCTCCGAAGCCCAGATCCAAGCCCAGACAGCGAAATGGAACGAGCTTTCCCCGGAAGAACGTGAAGAGCAGTTGTGCCGTGCAGCGCAACAGAACCCGGCCAGCACTCAATAACGCAGAGCGGGCCCTTTCAACCGAAAGTAACCGTTCCTGCGCCGGGCTGAACATAGCCTGACCGAAAGTCCATCGGGCCGGCAAGGATGCAACAAGTACCAAGATCCCTGCGACGACGCCGCTGGAGGCGCTGGCCGAGAAATGTGCGAACACATCCTGCCCGCCGTCGTCCTGGCGCAACCCAGATGAGGGCTCATCCGCAGGAACCCATCCGCTAGCGAAGTCAATTGCAAGTTTGTAATCACCCGGGAGCTGCGGATGCATCAGAAATGGCTGTGGGCTGCCAGGAAGTCGGCGTGCGGCGCTTCATCGCCTCCGATTACGGCATGGCGCGTCCCCCCATTCGGCCGGGCGCATGCTGCTGGCCTAAACTGAACGGATCATGAGCTCCTTGACTTCGGACACGTCCGGGCAGAACAGCCCTGACCAGAGCACTTCCAACGACGCCGCAGAACACCGGGAGCAGACCCCCCAGCTGATCCACCTCGACGCGCCTCGCGACGGCGTTCCGCCGGTCGTCGCCAGCGAGTCGGGGTTGCAGCGGGCCGCCGCTGCGCTGGCGGCCGGCACCGGTCCGGTCGCCATCGACGCCGAGCGGGCCTCGGGCTTCCGCTACGGGCAGCGCGCCTTCCTGGTCCAGTTGCGGCGCGAGGGTGCCGGCACCTGGCTGATCGACCCCGAGCCGTTTGAGGACCTGAAGCTGCTCAATGACTCCGTGCGCGGCGTCGAGTGGATCCTGCACGCCGCCAGCCAGGATTTGCCCTGCCTGTCCGAGCTGGGCATGTGGCCCGACAAATTGTTCGATACCGAACTCGCGGCCCGGCTGGCCGGCCTGCCCCGGGTGGGCCTGGCAGCCGTGATCGAGTCCCTGCTCGGCTTCACGCTGGCCAAGGAGCACTCCGCGGCGGACTGGTCCACGCGTCCCCTGCCCGAGCCGTGGCTGCGCTACGCCGCACTGGACGTCGAGGTGCTCATCGAGCTCCGCGAGGCCCTGATCGACAGGCTGCGCGACGCGGGCAAGCTCGAGTACGCGCTGGAGGAATTCGAGGCGGTGCGCGCCGCCCCGCCGTCGCCGCCGCGCGTCGACCCCTGGCGCCGCACCTCCGGACTGCACCAGATCCGCGACCGGCGGCAGCTGGCCGCCGTGCGCGAACTCTGGAACGAACGCGAAGCTTTGGCCGCCAAGCGCGATGTTGCACCGGGCCGGCTGATCCCGGACTCGGCCATCGTCGCCGCGGCCAAGGCAATGCCCGCCACCGTCCCGCAGTTGCTGGAGACGCACGGGTTCCACGGCCGGGCCGCGCAGCGTGAGGCACCGCGCTGGCTGCGTTGCGTCGCCACGGCCCGGGGCGAGACGGACCTGCCTCCCCTGCACCTGCCCACCAACGCTCCCCCGCCGCCGCGCTCCTGGGCGGACAAGGACCCGGCCGCCGCGGCTCGGCTGCAGACCGCACGTCCCCGGCTGGCATCGCTCGCCGAGCAGTTGGACATGCCGGTGGAGAACCTGCTCACCCCCGACTACCTGCGCCGCACCGCATGGCGTCCGCCGGAGCCCGCCACGGAACAGTCGGTAGACGCCGCCCTGGCCGAACTCGGCGCCCGCCCCTGGCAGCGGAAACTGACGGCCGGGCTGCTTGCCGAAGCGTACGCCAACCCGGAGCCGCTGGCACTCAAGGAGAACCCTGAGCCCCAGGCGGCCACCGGCGGCGGCGCCGTCGGCACCTCCGCGCGCCGGCGGACTTCCACGGCAACTGTTGCAGGGCCCGCCGATTCTTCAGCGGGGGCGGTGTCCGGCTCCATCCGGCGGCGCCGGCGTGAACGGCATTCCCCTGCCTGACCGCCCTTGCCGCGCCGGCGCGGGAGCCGGGCGGCGGCCGGGCACCGTCAGGACGGCGAGGCTCGCGATGACCAGGGCGACGCCGATCCAGCCCGCGGGCGGCAGCCGCTCGCCCACCACCAGCACGGCCAGCACGGCGGCCACGACAGGCTCCGCCAGCGAAAGCGTTGTGGCGGTGCTCGCGCGGACCCGCGCGAGGCCGAGGCCGAACAACACGTAGCCGGCGAACATCGGGATTAGTGCCATGTAGGCCCCCACGACCGCGTTGCCCCACGAGGCCAGCAGCGGAGCGCCGGTGGCCAGCAGCACCGGCATCAGCAACAGTCCGCCCAGGCCGAACATGGCGCCCATGGCGGCGCGGGCGGACACACCGCCGCCGATGATGCGATGCGCCGCCCAGGAGTAGAGGGCGTAGGTCAGTCCCGCCAGCAGGCCCAGGGCAATGCCCGCAATCGTGCCGCCCGCACCCCCGGCAGCGTCGCCGTCCGCGGCACCGTTGCCGCCGCCGCCCGCGGCCGCGAAACACAGCAGTGCGGTTCCGGAGAGCCCCAGCACGGCGGCGCCCGCCCAGCGAGCCCCCAGGATGTGCCGGTCGGCAGCCCGTTCGATGAGCGCGGAGGCCAAGGGAGCGGAGCCGATGCTCACCACCGTGCCGACGGCAACGCCGGCCAGGCGCATGGAACTGTAAAAGGCCAACGGGTACACGGCAACGGCCACCGCCCCCAGAAGTACCAGCTTCCACCGCACCCGCAGTTGCGGCCGGGCACGATTCATCGGCCGCAGCGCGGTCAGCGCCTGAAAAAGCCCGCCCACTCCCATGGCCACCGCGCCGATGGCAAGCGGTCCGACGCCGGGCGCGAAGGTGGCGGCCGTTCCGGTGGTTCCCCACAGCACCGACGCCGCCAGCACCAGGAAGGCGCCGGCAGAGGCCTCCGCCGGACGATACCGCTGTTCTTCCGCTTTCATGTCTCCTCGCCGCTTGCCTGCCGCCCAGCGTAGCCGCCGGACCGCACCCGCTGCATTGTTCCGGGGCACTACTACGGCGTGCTTGCTGCTTAAGTTACCGGCGGGTAACATCATGGTCAGCACTGTGTTCCGCATCTCATGGAGGTATCAGGTGAGCGCCACGTCCCCGCCCCGCGCCCTGCGCGATGTCGTCTTCGTCGACGGCGTGCGCACCCCGTTCGGGAAGGCGGGTGAGAAGGGAATCCACGCCGGCACCCGGGCCGACGACCTGGTGGTCAAGTGCATCCGGGAACTCCTGCGCCGCAATCCGACGCTGCCGCCCGGCCGCATCGACGACGTGGCCATTGCCGCCACCACGCAAACCGGCGACCAGGGCCTGACCATCGGCCGCACCGCCGCGCTTCTTGCCGGCTTGCCCCGTTCCGTCCCCGGCTTCGCCATTGACCGGATGTGCGCCGGCGCCATGACCGCCGTGACGACGACGGCCGGCGGCATCGCCTTCGGCGCGTACGACGTGGTGGTGGCCGGCGGCGTGGAACACATGGGCAACCATCCGATGGGCCAGGGGGCGGATCCGAATCCGCGGTTCGCCAGCGAGCGCCTGGTGGACCCTGCGGCGCTGAACATGGGCAACACCGCCGAAAACCTGCATGACCGCTTCCCCGCAATCACCAGGGAACGCGCGGACGCCTATGCCGCGGCCAGCCAGGCCAAGTTAGCCGCGGCCTACCGGATCGGCAGCATCCAGCCCGACCTGGTGCCGGTGACCGGCCGCAAACCGGGCGAAGGCTGGTCGTTGCACAGTGCGGACGAACCCCCGCGGCCGGACACCACCGTGGAAGACCTGGCCGGGCTGCGGACCCCGTTCCGCCCGCACGGCCGGGTCACCGCCGGCAATGCCGCCGGCCTCAACGACGGCGCCACCGTCTCGCTGCTGGCCTCTGCGGAGGCAGCCGGCGAGCTTGGCCTGCCGGTGAAGATGCGCCTGGTCTCCTACGCCTTCGCCGGAGTCGAGCCCGAGGTCATGGGCATCGGGCCCGTCCCTGCCACCGAAAAGGCCCTGAAGATGGCGGGCCTGGACATCGCGGACATCGGCTTGTTCGAGATCAACGAGGCCTTCGCCGTGCAGGTGCTGTCCTTCCTGGACTACTACGGGATCGCCGATGACGATCCCCGCGTCAACCGCTACGGCGGGGCCATCGCCGTCGGCCATCCCCTGGCCGCCTCCGGCGTGCGCCTCATGACTCAGCTGGCCCGCCAGTTCGCGGACGACCCGTCGGTGCGCTACGGACTGACCACGATGTGCATCGGACTGGGCATGGGGGGAACGGTGATCTGGGAAAACCCGCACCATGCAGATTATTCGGGCAGCACCGCCGATGCGGCCGCCGCAATTGTCGGAACCGCCGCCCCCGCGGCAGCACAGGCACGAGAGGACCACGCATGAACGCCGAGTACACGGCCCTGGCCGCGAAGTTCCCGGACGAGACCGTCACCCATTCCTACGTGCAGGATGTGGAACTGCCCGGTGCCGGCACCCTGGCGCTGCTGACCCTGGACAACGACCTGGACCACCGTAAGCCCACCACCCTGGGCCCCAACAGCCTGGTGGAACTCGGCACGGCACTCGAAGGGCTCAAGGCGCGGGCCGCGGCGGGCAGGATCTCCGCCGTCGCCATCACCGGCAAGCCGTACTACCTGGTGGCCGGGGCCGACTTGAGCGCCGTGGGCAGGCTCACCGGCCCCGAAGACGGACGGACCATGGCCAGGCTGGGCCACGATGCCTATGCCACGCTCGCCTCCCTGGGCGTCCCGACGTTCGCCTTCATCAACGGAGCAGCGATGGGCGGCGGGCTGGAGATCGCGCTCGCCGCCGACTACCGCACCATCTCCACCGGCGCCGGCGCCATCTCGCTGCCGGAAGCCTTCTTGGGCCTGATCCCCGGCTGGGGCGGGGTCTACCGGCTCCCGCGCCTGATCGGCCCGGCGAATGCCGTCAAGGTCATGGTCGAGAACCCGTTGAGCAACAACAAGGCGCTCGACGGCGCGGCCGCCTACCGGCTGGGCATCGCTGACGTCCTCTTCGAACCGGCCGATTTCCTGGAGCAGTCGCTGGCCTGGGCCACGCGAATCCTCACCGACGACGACGCCCGCCGGCTGGTCGCGGACCGCCGCGCCGAGACCTCCGCGGCCACCGACGCGGACTGGGACAAGGCCATCGCGGCCGGTCGGAAGTTCGTGGAGGCCAAGACGTCCAACGCCGCGCCGGCACCGGCCAAGGTGCTGGACGTCCTGGACGCCGGCCGGGGCAAGAGCCAGCAGGAATCAGCCGACCTTGAAGTCGAGGCGCTGGCGGAATTGATGCAGACCCCGCATTTCCGCGACACGGTATACGCCTTCCTGGAGCTGGTGCAGAAGCGTTCCAAGCGGCCGGCCGGCGCACCGGACCCCAAGCTCACCCGGCCTGTCACCAAGGTGGGCGTGGTCGGCGCCGGCCTGATGGCCAGCCAACTGGCCTTGCTGTTCGCCCGCCAGCTGAAGGTTCCGGTGGTCATGACGGACATCGACCAGGCCCGGGTGGACAAGGGCGTGGGGTACGTCCACGCCGAAGTGGACAAGCTGCTGGCCAAGCAGCGCATCTCGGCCGACGCTGCCAACCGCACCAAGGCCCTGGTCACCGGCTCGGCCTCCAAGGAAGCGTTCTCGGACGCCGACTTTGTGATTGAGGCCGTGTTCGAAGAACTGGCCGTCAAGAAGCAGGTCTTCGCCGAGGTCGAGGCGGTGGTCTCCGAGGACTGCATCCTCGCCACCAACACCTCATCGCTGTCGGTCACGGAGATGGCAGCGGACCTGCTGCATCCCGAACGCGTGGTCGGCTTTCACTTCTTCAACCCCGTGGCCGTCATGCCCCTGCTGGAAATCGTCCGGGCGCCGAAGACCAGCGACGAAGTGCTTTCCACCGCCTTTGTCCTGGGCAAGGCCCTCAAGAAGACCACCGTGCTGGTCCAGGACGCCGCCGCCTTCGTCGTGAACCGCGTGCTGCTGCGGCTGATGGGGGAAGTGTCCAACGCCTTCGACGAGGGCACGCCCGCCGACATCGCCGACAACGCGCTCAAACCCATGGGCCTGCCGATGACCCCGTTCACCCTGCTGGCCATGGTCGGCATCCCGGTAGCCCAACATGTCACCGAGTCGCTGAATGCGGCCTTCGGCGACCGCTTCCGGGTCTCCGCCAACCAGCAGCGTCTCATCGACAACGGCATCACCTCCCTCTGGATCACCGACGACGACGGCCGGCAGGTGATTCCCGAGTCGACCCTGGCGCTGCTGGAGTTCGGAGACTCCCCCAGCAGCTCCGAGCAGCTGCTGCGGCGCACCCAGGACGCACTGGCCGAGGAGATCGGACTCATGCTGGAAGAGGGCGTGGTGGCCGCGCCGGAAGACATCGACCTGTGCATGATCATGGGTGCGGGGTGGCCGCTGCAGTTGGGCGGCATCACCCCGTACCTGGACCGGGTCGGCGCCTCCGAACGGGTCAACGGCCGAAAGTTCCACCCGGAGCGGTAACCGCAGCCGCCGAAGCCGCGCACCGCCGTCGTACCGCGCCTTCAGGACGACGGCGGTGCCGGCTCACCGGAGGAAAAGACGTCGTTACCCGGGAGCGCAGGCCCGGGGCATTCCAGTCACGCGACAGCACGTTCGTGGACGTCGTTTCCCATTAGAAACCTCAGTGCCTTGGCTCTCACACTGAACGCAACGGGCACAAGGGCGAGAGAGACCAGCAGTCCGAACAACATCGGTGGTCCGCCGACGTTTGCGACGCTTCCAGCTGGACAAAAACGCCTGCAAAGATCAGCGACATGAAGCATAGCGAAGCCGCCATGACGGCGGCCCATCGCTTTGACCGACTGGTCGACACGTTGCCCGCCACCGCGGCCGCAAGCAGCTGCCAGGACGCCAGCAAGGCCACCTCGAAACCGCCGATGGCAATCACGATTGCCGTGACGTACGGGGGCGCCAGGTACGCAACCTCGGGGTAGGCGCCGGCGTACTCTGCGGCGACCTGCGGAACAATCAGCAGCTGAGCCAGCAGTGCCCCAACAGCAAGGGCTCCGAGGATGATGCGGAAGGGTGTGGCTCGCTGGCTGATCATAGGGCAATCATCACCGACGTGGACTGAATGGCGGAAGCGCTAGGCGCAAGTGAACAGGCATAATGCCAGTAAATGAAAGGTGAGGCCATGGCGGCAGTCGTTACCCCAGAGCGGCGACCTACTGCCGGACCAATAGCGGCGACGGTTGTGCTTTTGGTTTCGCTGGTCCTCTTTTTCGTCACCGACAACGCGCGCTGGTGGTTGTCGCCGTAGCCGGTGCCGTGGTGTTCTCACTATTCGGACTACAGATGTCCAAGTGGTACTGGATCCCGTCTACCCTCGGCGCATTGCTGCTGCTCTTGCTGCTTGCGCTCATGATTCCCCTGTGGACTGGAGGCTAAATGGTCGAGGTTGGGAACCCCAAACAGGGTTTACAACCCTACGTCCCTGCCTCCGCGAACGCCGATAGCAGAACAATTGCCTAAATGCAGTTGTGCGCTCGTGAATGTTCCGGTTGAGAATTCTGTATCGATACACCTGCCTGGCATTTAGACGGTCATCGGCTTGGGAAGTTCTTCAGAAAACCCGGGGGATGCACCAGTGCTGCAGTGATCATGCGGCGCATGATGAAGTTGTGAAAAGGCCAAATCAAGTTGAAGTAGAGCCGCCCCGTCCAACGGCGGTAATGGACGACGGTAGTGATCTGGAAATTGTTCTTGGGTTCGGTTCCGGTCGGCTCGACCTCGACGATGAGGTGCGCGATTAGATGAGTGTCCTCGGCGGTGAGCACCAGGTAGGTGTCTTCCTTGCTTGCGGAAACCGTGAAGAAGGCGAGTCTGCCACCGGGGCGGAGGCTAATCTCTGCCGGGCGAGGTGCGCGGTTCGTACGGCCGGATGGGTGTTCGAGCCGCATGAGGCGGGCCAGCACACCACGAGCCACGAACAGCGCCTTTAGCCAGATCGGTTGCCACGACAGGATGTTGCTGATGCCCTCACGTAAAGACAGCGATGTTTCGGCGCTCACCCTGTCTAGGTGGTCTGCTGACCTCGAGTAGCGTTGAAGTTCCGGGTGCATGAGTTCGCCTTTCTTCGGGGCCGCCGCTGCGCGTACTGCCAGGCAAAGTACCAGATCTGCCTCGGGGAAGGCGGCAGGTAGAACGCCAACCGGATGTTATGACGTCGGATACTCATGACGAAGCTTCTGGATCTCGCGTCTGGCAAAGAAGCCGAAAAAGACAGCTGAAACGCCGGCCGCGATCCCGTTCTATCAGGGCTCATTACTGTCCCATTTGGGGAATCCCCTACGAGCCAACGTGCGGCTGACTTATTGTGCCGAATCTGCATATTGAGGTGGCCAAACCACCTTGAATCGTTCGAAGACGATCTCGTCGGTTTCTGCCCATTGACGCCCTTGGGCTGCTGATACGCGAGTCCAGTAGCGGCGGTGCTCACGCTGCCAACTGTCTAGGCTCAAATCGTCCTCGCCTTCGTCGCGGGCGAAAGCAGCATCAGCACTTTTGAAAGAACGAATGCGCCGTTCAATAGTGCGAATGATGATGCTCGGAGTGCCGTTCCCGTCACAGGCAATCCAGTGTGACCCCGATCCGGGGCACCTGGTCACCTCGCGCTATGAAGTCCGCAACGGGCTCCGCCGTCGCGCGTTTGTTTCCGCTGAGGACATGAGCGAGAAGTTCATCAGCTAACCGCTGCGTATCACCGAAGTGTTCAATTGTGTATTCCGGGGCCGCAGCTAGGATCTGGGTTCAGGCGAGTTTGGTTACCTGGTAAGTGTGGCCGGCCGCACGGAGTCGCTGCATGAGCACGTTGCCGAGTGCAGTGGCCGGTGTTA
>NZ_JBNHHC010000054.1:0-24881 GCF_059091865.1 Arthrobacter sp. B0316-1-20
ACACACCACAGGGGCGGCACGCCACGGCACTTTCAACCAATAAATAATTGGTATCAACAAACTTGGCACACTATTGAGTTCTCAAACAACAGGAGCAAACGAATACTCTCCAAAACAATTTCTTCCGAAATCCGCTTTGCTTTTCTTCGCTGCGATGTTTCTACTTTATTTCATTCCTTTTCTTTCTGTCAAATCCGCGTTTCCGCTTCATTTACCTCGAGAAAAGGAACCCATCACAAAAACCCAGCTAATTCGCCTGCGCACTCGGGCGCATGACAGTCGCTGTCTTTTTATCGAAGGGGCTTGTCGCGTTCCGGCCGGCTGTTTCACAACCAGCGGCGGCGACTCAGAAAACATTACACGGCACCGGACGGGCCCGCAAATCGCCGGCGGGTGATGCCCGCCACTGATGCCGAAGGGCCCGCGGCCTCCCCTGACCAGGGGGACTGCGGGCCCTTCGACGTGGCCGGCTGACGTGCGAACGCCCGTGGATTCAGGCAGACACTTCGACCATGGCGAGCGTGCGCTTGCCGCGGCGCATCAACAGGTATTTGCCATGCAGCAACTGCTCGCTCCCGACTGCGGCGTCCGGATCGGTAATCTTCTGGTTGTTAACGTAGGCGCCGCCCTCGGCTACGGTCCGCCGCGCCGCGGAATTGCTGGCGGCCAGGCCCGACTGGACCAACAGGTCGATGATGCCGGTGGTAGCTGCACCGGTCACAGCGCTGGGCAGCTCGGCAGTGGCGGCGACAAGAGTCGCCTCGTCCAACTCGGCCAGGTCGCCCTGCCCGAACAGGGCCGAGGACGCGGCGATCACCTTCTCGGTGGCTGCGGGGCCGTGCACAATCGACGTCACGTCGTAGGCCAACGCACGCTGTGCCTCACGGGCATGCGGCCGTTCGGCTACTGCGCGCTCAAGCGCTTCGATCTCCTCGCGGGAACGGAAGGTAAAGACCTTGAGCCGCTGCACCACGTCCGCGTCGGCAGTGTTGAGCCAGAACTGGTACATGGCGTAGGGGCTGCACATGTCCGCATCCAGCCAGATGGCATTGCCCTCGCTCTTGCCGAACTTGGTTCCGTCGGAGTTAGTGATCAGCGGCGTGCCGACGGCGTGGACAGACTGGCCCTCCACCTTGCGGATCAACTCGATGCCGCTGGTGAGGTTGCCCCACTGGTCGGATCCGCCGGTCTGCAAGATGCAGCCGTACTGCCGGTACAGCTCCAGGTAATCCATGCCCTGCAGGATCTGGTAGCTGAATTCGGCGTAGCTGATCCCCTCGTCCGAGTTCAGCCGGGACGCGACGATGTCCTTCTTGACCATCGTCCCCACGCGGAAGTGCTTGCCGATGTCGCGCAGGAAGTCCAAGACACTCAGTGGCGCCGTCCAGTCCAGATTGTTGACCATTCGCGCGGCGTTCGTACCGTCGAAGTCCAGGAAGCGCTGCACCTGTCCCTGCAGGCGGTCCACCCATTCGGCGACGGTTTCCTTGGTGTTCATGGTGCGCTCGGCGGTAGGTCGGGGATCGCCGACCAGCCCGGTGGAGCCACCTACAAGGCCCAGCGGCTTGTGCCCCGCCAGCTGAAGCCGGCGCATGGTCAGCAGCTGGACCAGATTGCCCAGGTGAAGGCTGGGTGCGGTGGGGTCGAAGCCGCAGTAATACGTGATCGCGTCCCCCGCCAGCAGCTTCTCCAGTTCGGCTTCATCGGTCGAAACATGGACAAGGCCGCGCCACTTCAGTTCCTGCCACACATTGGCAAAACCAGGGTCGTTGCGTTGGGAAGCCAGAAACGTATTATTCACGGATACCAAATTATCAGCCTTCGATGCCCTCGGGGACGTCGCCTTCGGCCAGCAGCCGGAGCCGCCGGGTCGGACGGGTCATGGCAACATAGAGATCTCCGACGCGGCCGCCGACCCGGTGCAGCAGCTCACCCGGCTCAAGCACTACGACGGCATCGAACTCCAGGCCCTTGGCCTCCTGCGGACCCAGCACGCTGATGTCCTGTTCCATCCCGCCGGCACCGCCGCCCACGCGTGCCCCGTAGGCCGCGGCCAGCGCACTCCGGACGTCCGGCAGGCGGTGGTCGGAGGCAATAACAGCCAACAGACCGCCGTCGGCGGCGGCAAGCTCCTCGGGCATGACCTCCAAAAGCCGTTCGACCATGCGACCCTCCGGCACCCGGTCCACGACCGGCGACCAGCGGCCGTCGCGCACCGCCTTCGGAGCCGTCACGACCAGGCCCGCTGCGTTGGCCATCCGGACGGCGGCCTGCGCAATCTGGGAGGGCGTGCGGTAGTTCACGGTGAGTTCTTCAAGCTGCCAGCGGTCGCCGGCGAACGGCTCGAGCGCCTGCTGCCACGATTCCGCGCCGGCGGGAGAGCTCGTCTGCGCGATATCGCCGACGACGGTGAACGACTTGAGCGGGCAGCGGCGCATCAGCAGCCGCCACTGCATGGCCGACAACTCCTGCGCCTCGTCAACCACAATGTGGCCAAAGGCCCAGGTGCGGTCAACGGCGGCCCGTTCGGCAGCGGTGAAGCGGGTCTGCTGCGCCTGGTTGTAACCGGCCAGGTCCTCGGCGCTGACCACGCCGTCGATCCCGATATCACGCAGCATCTGGTCGACGTTCCGCAGCGACTGCTCCGCATTGGCGACGTCGCGGGCCCGCTCGGCATCTCGCTGGGCCTTGTCACGCCCGGCCGAGGCATCCATGTCCCCGAGCAGCTCCGCGGCTTCATCCAGCAACGGCACATCGGCTTCCGTCCACGACGCATCCGCGGGGCGCAGCAGCAGCTTGCGTTCGGCGTCCGTCAGATCGGGAGCGGCCGCCTCGAGATGGGCCGGCTTGCTGAGCAGTTCCCTGACCAGCTGTTCCGGGGTCAGCGGCATCCAGCACAGATTAAGCGCCACCCTGACATCGCGCGAGGTGCGCACGTCTTCGATCAGATAGGCACGGTCCGCGTTGTTTCCCGGTCCGGACGATTTCTCCAGTGCCTCCCCCAGCTGGTCCGCCAGTTCGCGCAACAGGATTTTCACGAACGTAACCCGGGCCGTGTTGTGTGGTTTGCCGGTCGCCCGTGCCCGGTCGCGGGCCCGTGCCACTTGGCGCGGCGTCAGCGTCAGCATGGTGCCTTCGACGTTAAGCCTGCGCGGTTCCGCCGGAAGCCTCTGCCGGTTGGCCACTGCGTTGGCCACGACGCCGGCCATGTCCAGGCGGCCTTTGATCTCGGCCACGGCCGGGTTGCTCTCGGACACGGCCCGTACGCCGGGCATCAGGCCGCCCAGGGTGGACATCACCACTCCGGTCTCGCCCAGCGAGGGAAGCACCCGCTCGATGTACTTCATGAAAGAGTTCGATGGCCCCACCAGCAGCACGCCGGCCGACTTCAGCCGTTCGCGGTGCGAATACAACAGGTAGGCCGCCCGGTGCAGGGCGACGGCGGTCTTGCCCGTACCGGGACCGCCCTGCACCACGAGGATCCCCGGCATCGGGGCCCTGATGATGCGGTCCTGTTCGGCTTGGATAGTGCCGACAATGTCGGACATGGCTCCGGTCCGCTTCGAATTCAGCGCCGCCAACAGGGCCCCTTCGCCCTGCAGGACCCCGTCCTCGGAGAGCATGGTCGGATCCAGCACGTCGTCTTCGATGCCCTTGACCTGGTGCCCCTGCAAAATCAGGTGCCGGCGCCGCCGGACTCCCAGCCGTTCGAAGGCCGTAGCCTGGTAGAACGCCCCGGCTTCGGGGGCCCGCCAGTCCACCATCAGCTGCTGCAGGTCTGCCGTGCTGAGTCCGATCCGCCCGATGTAGCGGCGGTCGCCGTCGTCCAGATCAAGTCGGCCGAACACCAACCGGTCGTCCACGGCGTTCAGTTGCGCCAGCCGGTCTTCGTACATGGTGGCGAACGCGTCGCGCTCGGAGATGTTCTGCATGCTTCCCACGGCGCCGCTGCTGCGGACGCGGGCCAACTGTTCCTGTTTCTCGGCGCGCAGTTCTTCCAGCCGACGGTACAGCCCCGCCACATAGGCGCGCTCAAGTTCTAGCTCGGCATGGGCCGAAGGCGATTCAGGCATACGTGTTCCCTCCCCAAAAGGCAGACCGTCCATTCTACTACCGGCGCGCCAAATTTTCTTCCGCCGGAACGACCGCGGGCGGGTGGGCACGCGCCCTTTCGCCAAGGACGCAATGGCCGGGGCTATTCACGCACCAGCGAGCGGATGCGGTGTCCGGTCAGGGCAGACCTGCCCCGCAGGGCCGAGAGCTCGAGGACCACGCCGAATCCGGCAACCTGCACCCCTGCCCGTTCGAAGAGACGGCACGCCGCGCCGAGGGTCCCGCCGGTGGCCAGCACATCGTCCAGAATCAGGACGCGCGAACCCGGCACCAGTTCATCGGCATGGATTTCCAACGTGGCCGTGCCGTACTCCAGCGCGTAGTCTTCGGAAATCGTCCTGCGCGGCAGTTTGCCTTTCTTGCGCACGGTGATGACCCCGGTGCCCGAGGCATACGCGGCCGCGGCAGACAGCAGGAAGCCGCGGGCCTCGACACCGGCGACGGCGTCGAATTGGCCCTCGAACGGGTCGATTAGGGCATGCACCAAGGCGTGCAGCGCCTCGCCGTCGGCAAATACGGGAGTAAGGTCCCGGAAGATGATCCCTGGCTTCGGATAGTCCCGAACCGTTTCAGAAAGACGGTTGACCATGGCTTCAACTGATTCGCGGGGACGTTCATTCACCCGTCTACCCTACCCGCTGCCGGCGCGCCGGCGCGGCTTCGCGGCCCGGTACTGCGAGACCGTCGGGTCCCCTTCAAGCCAGAAACGCCATGGGTAGGCCGCGGTGCCGCCCTCGCCGCTCACGCCCACCCGCGGCCCGGTCCGCACATGCTGATGGGAGGCCCGGACTGCCGGCCGTGCGAGTTCCAGTTCCCCCTGGGCGAAGGCCCTGCCGTTGTCGGCAAGCGTCAGCCCCAGGGCAGTGGCCAGCCGGGCCGGCCCCCGTGCCAGTTCCGCATCGTTTTTGGCCGAAGCACGCCGGCTTCGGGCAAGGTCAAGGCCTTGGGTGATTTCACCGGCGCGGAGCAGGGCCCCGGTGGCCTGGCCGTCATGGCCGCACACGATATTCACGCAATGGTGCATGCCATAGGTGAAGTAGACATAGATGTGGCCCGGCGGGCCGAACATCGCCTTGTTGCGGTTTGTCGGGCCGCGGAAGCCATGCGATCCCGGGTCGTGCTCGCCCATGTAGGCCTCTACCTCGGTGAGCCGTACGGCTACTGTTCCCTCGGGCGTGGTGTGTGTCAGGCGGGCGCCGAGCAGCCCCGGAGCAACGTCCACGGCGGGCCGGGCAAGCCAGTGAAGTAACGCTGCGTCCACTAGGCCGGCTGCACCCGCTGGTAGAAGCGCGTCAGGGCTTCGAGCCGGTGGGCCGAATCATGCACATGGCCGCCGCCCAGCACCGTGGCGAGGGCATCCAGCCGCGCGTGCCAGCGGGCCATTAGGGCTTCGGGCGATATCTCTCGCCCGATGTTGTGCACCAGCAGCAGGCGGGTCTTGCCGTCGGCCGGTTCCAGCATCCAGTGCACGGTTCCGCTGCCCTCCGGAGCGGTCCAGGTGTAGTCGAGACGGCTGCCGGCGAGCACATACTCAACGTCCCCCTCAACCGTCCGTTCCGGCAGGGTGAATTCGACGGCGCCGCCGGTCTGCAGCTCTACGCGGCCGGGGCCCAGCCACTTGCCGAACAGATCCGGCTCGGTCAGGGCCGCCCAGACCTCCGTTGCGGCGGCGTCGAGCAACCGTTCGAAACGCAGGCTTGTGCGCCCCGAATCCTTGTGGGCGGTGCCCATCGAGTGCGAGAGCCGGAAGTGGCGGGCATAGGCCTCGCGCAGCCGTGCCCATCGACCGGGCTCCGGGTTTGACGGCCGCCCGCCAGCGACGGCGGCGAGTGCGTCCAGGATTGTTTGCCAGCCCGCGCTGCCTTCGGTCAGGAAGTCCGGCCCCTCGGCGCGCGAGCGGAACTGCAGCAAGGTACCGCCGTCGCTCTCCAGCACCCGCCATTCGATGACCGCTTCCTGCCCCAGCTCATCCTCCCAGCTGATCTGCAGGCTGAGCGGCGGATTCAGCTGCAGGACCGTACCGCTGGTGGTGCCGCCGCCCAGATCCAGCTCATAGGTATGGCCCAGCTGCCAGTCGGCGTCCAGCGTCCCGAGCCATTTAGCGACGTTGTCCTTTTCCGCCAGAAGGCTCCAGATGTAGCTGCGCGGGTAATCGAGCTGTCGGTCGAAGGCCAGGACGTAGTCCCCGTCAACCCGCTCGATCCGACCCTCCGGCACCAGCTTTTCCTCGTCCTGGCTCAGCGTCGACATGCTCGCTCCCTCGGCTCAGTGGTTCTCGACCCGTCGCTTCACAAACTACCGCAGCACTATTTGCTACCGGCCGGTAACTTACCCGTGCCGGGCTGCGGACGGCTCAGGGGCGGCCGCCGGAGACGTAGCCGCGTGCGCCGTCCAGCGCTGCCTCAAGCGCCGCGATCTGGGCGGCCACGGCGGTCGGGGCGGTGCCGCCCTGCGAACTGCGGCTGGCCAGCGAACCTTCGACCGTGAGCACTTCACGCACCTGTGGAGTCAGCTGCGGGGAAATAGCCGCGAATTCCTCGTCCGTCAGGTCCCAGAGTTCAACTCCGCGGCTTTCGGCCTGTCTTACGGCGGCACCGGACAGCTCGTGAGCTTCCCGGAACGGAATGCCCTGACGGACCAGCCATTCGGCGATGTCGGTGGCGAGCGCGAAGCCTTGCGGGGCCAGCGCCTCCAGCCGCTCGGTATTGAAGACAAGGGTTTCGATCATGCCGGCGACGGCGGGCAGCAGCAGCTCCAGGGTGTCTGCCGCGTCAAAGACCGGTTCCTTGTCTTCCTGCAGGTCACGGTTGTAGGCCAGCGGCAGGCCCTTGAGCGTGGCCAAGAGCCCCGTCAGGTCGCCGATCAGCCGGCCGGCCTTGCCGCGGGCCAATTCCGCGACGTCCGGATTCTTCTTCTGCGGCATGATCGAGGAGCCCGTGGAATAGGCATCGTCCAGCGTCACGAAGGAAAATTCCTTGGTGGCCCACAGGATGACTTCTTCCGATATCCGGGACAGGTCCACGCCGATCATGGCCGCGACCCAGCTGAATTCGGCAAAGACGTCCCGCGCGGCAGTTCCGTCGATCGAGTTCCAAGTTGCGGAGTCAAAGCCGAGGTCCGCCGCGACGGCGTTGGGATCCAGGCCGAGCGAGGAACCGGCCAGGGCACCGGAGCCGTAGGGAGAGACGGCGGCCCGCTTGTCCCAGTCCGCCAGCCGCTGGACGTCCCGCAGCAGCGCCCAGGCGTGGGCCAGCAGGTGATGGGACAGCAGCACCGGCTGCGCGTGCTGAAGGTGGGTGCGGCCCGGCATGGCAACCTCCGGATACCGGCGGGCCTGGGTGAGCAGCGCATCGATGGTTGCCAGCACTCCCCCCGCGATGATCCGTGCGTGGTCGCGCAGGTACATCCTGCCCAAGGTGGCGATCTGGTCGTTGCGGGACCGTCCGGCCCGAAGTTTTCCGCCCAGCTGGGCGCCGGCCCGTTCGATCAGCCCGCGCTCCAGGGAACCGTGCACGTCCTCGTCCGACTCGGCCGCCACATACGCGCCCGACCGCACGTCGTCGTCGAGCCGGTCCAGGGCGGCGAGCATGCCTTGCAGTTCGGCGTCGTCGAGCAATCCGGCCTGGTGCAGGACCTTGGCGTGGGCCCGGGAACCTGCGATGTCGTACTGCGCCAGGCGCCAGTCGAAATGCGTGGACTTGCTCAACGCGGCCAGGGCATCGGCCGGGCCGCCGGCGAAGCGGCCGCCCCAGAGGGCGCCTTCGTTGGTGTGCCCGGTGGGGCTCTTCGGTTCCTGCGTCACGTTGTGTCTTCCCTTTCCGCCAGGTTGCCCTGGTGACGGTTCCGCACCCGGCCGTGCCGGCCGGCGGAGATGGCTCGTTGTGCCGGCTTCCGCGCCGGCGTCCGCTGCTGCTGCTGCTGCTGCTGCTGCTGCTGCTGCTGCTGCTGCTGCGACTAGGTTATGGGGTTCAGGCGTTGCGCGAGGATTCGTCGGCGAACTGCAGGAACCGTGCGGCGAGCGCCGCTCCGCCGGCCGGATCCCGAGTCACCAGCAGAACGGTGTCGTCGCCCGCAATTGTGCCCAGGACCGACGGCATGACCGAGTGGTCGATGGCCAGCGCCAGGAAGTTGGCCGCCCCCGGCGGTGTCCGCAGGACCACCAGGTTTGCGGAGGCCTCGGCGGTGACCAGCAGGTCGGCACAGAGCCTGGCCAGCCGGGCGTCCAGGATCTCCTGGGTGACACCGCTCTGCGGCGTGCGTTCCCCGCCCTCGCCGGGCACCGCGTAGATCAGCCCGCCGTCCTGGCCGCGCACCCGTACCGCACCCAGTTCCACCAGGTCCCGCGAGAGCGTGGCCTGGGTTACCTGGACACCCTCGTCCGCCAGCCGGGCGGCCAGTTCCGCCTGCGAGCGCACCGACTCGCCGGTGAGGATCGCGGTGATCTTGGCCTGGCGGGCGGTCTTGGTGGCCGGCATCGTGTTCACCGCCGTCAGCTCCCGGCCAGTGGAGCCAGCGACGACCGGTCCATCAGCCATGCCATGAGCGCCTTCTGGGCGTGCAGCCGGTTCTCCGCCTCGTCCCACACCACCGACTGGGGGCCGTCGATGACCTCGGCGGCGATCTCGTAGCCGCGGTAGGCGGGCAGGCAGTGCAGCACGACGGCGTCGTCGGCTGCCAGCTTCAGGGCCGCCTGGTCCACGGCGTAGTCCTTGAACAGTTCCAGCCGCTCCGCCTTCTCCTCTTCCTGCCCCATCGAGACCCATGTGTCCGTGGCGACGACGTCGGCCTCCGCCAGCGCCTTGGCGGGATCCGTGGTGACCAGAACCGAGCCGCCGGTTTCGGCGGCGCGTGCTTCGGCTTCGGCCACGACCGACGCCGCCGGGAGGTGCCCGGCGGGTCCGGCGATCCGCACGTGCATCCCCGCCGTCGCTCCCGCGAGCAGGTACGAGTTGGCCATGTTGTTGGCCGCATCGCCCAGATAGGTCAGGGTGAGTCCGGCCAGCTTGCCTTTGTGTTCCTGCACCGTCAGCAGGTCGGCCAGCAACTGGCAGGGGTGGTAGTCGTCGGAGAGCGAGTTGATGACCGGCACACGGGACAGCGCCGCCATCTCCTCCAGCCCGGCATGGGCGTAGGTCCGCCAGACGACCGTGGAGACCATCCGTTCCAACACCTTGATGGTGTCGGAGACGGACTCTTTGTGTCCCAGCTGCGATTCGCCGGGATTAATGACCAGCGGCACCCCGCCCAGGTCCGCGATTCCGGCGGCGAAGGACACCCGGGTGCGGGTGGAGGTCTTGTCAAAGATCACGGCCACGGTCTTACGTCCCGCCCCGTCGCCGGCATACGGCTGGTAGCGGTAGGGGGACCGCTTCATGTCGGCGGCCAACTGCAGCACTTCCGCCTGTTCGGCCGGGCTGAGGTCGGTGTCCTTCAGGAAGTGGCGGGTCATGATGCGTCCTTGCTGGTAGCGGCGGCCAGGGCAGCCGCGGTGGTCAGGATGTCCGGCAGCGCGGCGGTGAACCGGGCGGCCTCTTCGGCGGTCAGGATCAGCGGCGGGGCCAGCCGCAGCGTGCGCGGGCCGGGATTGTTGATGATGAAGCCGGCTTCCAGGGCGGCGGCCACCGCGGCAGCGGCGATGTCGGCATCCAGGTCGATCCCGATCAGCAAGCCCTCGCCGCGGACCTCGGCGACGTGTTCCAGGCCGGCCAGCTCCGCGCGCAGCCGCTCCCCCAGTCCGGAGGCGTGGGCCAGCAGCCCGCGCGACTCGATGGCCTGCAGCGTCGCCAGGCCTGCCGCCGTCGCCACCGGGTTTCCGCCGAACGTCGTTCCGTGCTGGCCCGCCGTCAGGAGTCCGGAAGTAGTTGCCCCGAAGGTGATCAACGCGCCGACGGGCAGCCCGCTGCCCAGGCCCTTGGCCAGGGTGATGGCATCCGGGACGATCTGCTCGCCACCGGCCACGCCGCCCTGGAACGCGAACCAGTTGCCGGTGCGGCCGACGCCGGTCTGCACCTCGTCCAAAATCAGCAGCGCGCCCGCGGCCTTGGTAGCTTCGCGCGCCGCCTTCAGGTAGCCCGCGGGCAGCGGCCGGACGCCCACCTCCCCCTGGATTGGTTCCAGCACGACGGCGGCCACGGACTCGTCGACGGCGGCGCGGAGGGCCTCCTCGTCACCGAAGGGAAGGTGGACCACGCCGCCGGGCAGCGGTTCGAACGGTTCGCGGTAGGACTCCTTGGCCGTCAGCGCCAAAGCCCCCATGGTCCGGCCGTGGAAAGCGCCCTCCAGGGCCAAAATCTTGCTCCGGGTGGGGCTCGAGTTTCGCCGGGCCAGCTTGAACGCCGCTTCGTTGGCTTCGGTGCCGGAGTTGGCAAAGAACACCTTGGAACCTGCCGGAGCGGCGGCGAGCTGCAGCAACCGCTCCGCCAGCGCAATCTGTGCCGGGCTGGTGAAGAAGTTGGAGACGTGGCCGAGGGTGGACAACTGGGCGGCCACGACCCCGGTCAGGAACTCGTCCGCGTGGCCGAGCGCGTTCACCGCGATCCCGCCGAGCAGGTCCAGGTATTCCCTGCCGTCCGCGTCCCACACGATGCAGCCCTTGCCGCGCACCAAGACGCGCTGCGGGGTTCCGAAGACCCCCATCAGCGACCCGCGGTATTTCTCCAGCAGCTGCCGGTTGTCCAGGCCTTCCAGTGCTTCCAGCCCGGCGAGGCCGGCGGCCGGGGAAACGGTATGCGGGGTGTTCATGCTGCGTCTCCGTCCGGGACGACCTGGGTGCCGATGCCGGCCGCGGTAAAGATTTCCAGCAGGATCGAGTGCGGCATCCTGCCATCGACGACGGCGGCGCGCTCCACTCCCCCGTCGACCGCCTTGAGGCAGGCTTCCATCTTGGGAATCATGCCGGACTGCAGCCGCGGCAGCAGCTCGCGCAGCTCCCCCGCCGTCAGCGACGAGATCAAGGAGGACTTGTCCGGCCAGTTGGCGTACAGCCCCTCGACGTCGGTGAGGATGACCAGCCGTGAGGCGTGCAAGGCGTCCGCCACCGCAGCGGCCGCGGTATCGGCGTTGACGTTGAGCACCTGGTTGGTGCCTTCGCCGTCGCCGCCGATTTCCGGTGCCACGGTGGAGATCACCGGGATGCGCCCGGCGTCGAGCAAATCCAGGATGGCGGACGGGTTGACGCCGACGACTTCGCCGACCAGGCCCAGGTCGATGTCTTCGCCGTCCACCACGGTGCCCGTGCGCACCGCCTGCAGCAGCCCGCCGTCTTCACCGGAGAGGCCCACGGCGTACGGCCCGTGCGAATTGATCAGGCCCACCAGTTCCCGTCCGACTTGTCCGGTGAGCACCATGCGCACCACGTCCATGGCCTCGGGGGTGGTGACCCGCAGTCCGCCCTTGAACTCGGACTCGATGCCCAGCCGCGAGAGCATGGCGTTGATCTGCGGTCCGCCGCCGTGGACGACCACCGGCTTGATGCCGGCGTGGTGGAGGAAAACGATGTCTTCGGCGAACGCCTGCCGCAGTTCATTGTTGACCATGGCGTTGCCGCCGTACTTGATCACCATGGTGGTGCCGGCGAACCGCTGGATCCAGGGCAGGGCCTCGATCAGCGTGGCGGCCTTGTCCTGGGCCATCAGCATCGTGTTCATCTCGGTCCTCAGCTGGAGTAGGCGGAGTTCTCATGCACGTATTCGTGCGTGAGGTCGTTGGTCCAGATGGTTGCGGTCTCGCTGCCGGCATTAAGGTCGATCACCACGGCCACGTCGCGGCCGTTCAGGTCCACCAGGTCGCGCGGTTCGCCCACGCCGCCGTTTCGGCAGACCTGCACGCCGTTCATGCTGACGTTGAGCTGGTCCGGCTCGAAGGCGGCGTCGGTCGTGCCCACCGCGGACAGCACGCGGCCCCAGTTCGGATCTTTGCCGAAGATGGCGGTCTTGAACAAATTGGAGCGGGCCACTGCGCGGCTGACGGTTTCCGCATCCCGCTCGGAAGCGGCGTTGATCGTGGTGACCGCGATGTCGTGGCTGGCGCCCTCGGCATCGGTAATCAGTTGCCGCGCCAGCTCCGCGCAGACGCCGGTCAGCGCCGCGGTGAAGTCCTCCAGCGCGGGAATGGCCCCGGAAGCGCCCGAAGCCAGCAGCACCACCGTGTCGTTGGTGGACATGCAGCCGTCGGAATCCGTCCGGTCGAAGGTCAGCCGCGTGGCCTCGCGCAACGCCACCTGCAGCGCCGGCGGTGCGAGTTCGGCATCCGTGGTGATGACCACCAGCATGGTGGCCAGGCCCGGGGCCAGCATGCCGGCGCCCTTGGCCATGCCGCCGATGCTGTACCCGCCGCCGGTGAACAGGGCCTGCTTGGAAACGGAATCGGTGGTCATGATGGCTTCGGCCGCGTCGGCGCCGCCGTCGGCGGACAATGCCGCTGCAGCAGCTTCGACACCCGGCAGCAGCTTGTCCATCGGCAGCTGCTCGCCGATCAGCCCGGTGGAACATACGACCACGTCGCCCGAGGAAATACCGAGCAGGGCTGCGGTTTTCTCGGCGGTGGCGTGGGTGTTCTGGAAGCCCTCGGCCCCGGTGCAGGCATTGGCACCGCCGGAATTCAGCACCACCGCGTCCACGCGGCCGTCGCCGACCACCTGCCGCGACCAGTGCACGGGAGCGGCCGCCACGCGGTTCGAGGTAAAGACTGCCGCCGCCGCCCGCTGTGGTCCGTCGTTGACCACCAGCGCGACATCGGGCTTGCCGGAGGCTTTCAGGCCGGCGGTGGCACCGGCGGCACGAAATCCCTGTGGTGCGGTAACGCTCACGGTGCTATCCCCTGCTGGGTCAGGCCGGCGGTCTCGTCGAGGCCGAGGGCGATGTTCATGGACTGGATGGCGCCGCCGCCGGTTCCCTTGGTGAGGTTGTCGATGGCGCAGGTGACGACGGCGCGGCCCGCGTGCTCGTCGAAGGCCAGCTGCAGGACGGCATGGTTGCTGCCCTGCACCGACTTGGTATTCGGCCACTGGCCCTCGGGCAGCAGGTGCACGAACGGTTCATCAGCGTAGGCGGCCTCCCAGGCGCGGCGCAGCGACGCGGCATCCGTACCGGGTTTGATGCGCGCCGTGGCGGTGGTCAGGATGCCGCGGCTCATCGGCGCGAGGGTGGGAGTAAACGAGATCGTGACCGCCTCGCCGGCGGCCGCCGAGAGCCCCTGCTCGATTTCCGGAGTGTGCCGGTGTCCGCCGCCAACCCCGTAGGGGCTCATGCCGCCCATTACTTCCGAACCGATCAGGTGTACCTTCGCGGACTTGCCGGCCCCCGAGGTGCCGGACGCGGCGACAATCACCACGTCACCGGGCTCCAGCAGCCCGGCCGCGAAGCCCGGGGCCAGCGCCAGCAGCGAACTGGTGGGATAGCAGCCCGGGACGGCGATCCGGCGGGCGCCGCGCAGCTTTTCCCGGTGCCCGGGAAGCTCCGGAAGGCCGTAGGGCCAACTGCCGGCGTGGGCGGTGCCGTAGAACTTCTCCCAGGACACCGGGTCCACCAGCCGGTGGTCCGCGCCCGCATCCACCACCAGGGTGTCTGCCGGCAGCGCGGCGGCGATCTCAGCGCTGGCGCCATGCGGCAGCGCCAGGAACACCACGTCGTGCCCGGCCAGGTTCTCGACGGTTGTGTCGACCAGGACTTTGTCCGCCAGCGCATGCAGGTGCGGCTGCAGTTCCCCCAACCGCGAACCGGCACTGCTGTGGGCGGTGACGGCTCCGACGGAGACCTCGGGGTGGTTCGCCAGCAGGCGGAGGACCTCGCCGCCCGCGTAACCGCTGGCGCCGGAGACTGCAACCTTAATTGTCATGGCATCCAGCATACAGCAAGACTATGCACTGGAGAGGATAATTATGCATCGTCCTGCATGCCCTGCCGGCGGAAACGGCGGGCCGGGGCGCGGACGTTAGCGCCTACGATGGGTTCTGAGCCGGCCGGCCCTCAGCGGCCAGATTCCACCGCCGGCACCGACTGTCCCGAGTACCTTAAGGAGACCCTACATGGCCAAGGCGATCGTGGCCGCCGCACCCGGCGGTCCGGAAGTACTGCAACTGCGCGAGGTCGACACCCCCCGGCCCGGCCCGGGCCAGCTGCTGGTCAAAGTTGCCGCGGCGGGTGTGAACTTCGTCGAGACCTATGAGCGCAGCGGCGTCTACAACGTCCCGTTTCCGTACACGCCCGGCTCCGAAGCCGCCGGCACGGTCGAGGCCGTCGGCCCGGGGGTCGACGGCTTCGCCCCCGGTGACCGCGTCGCCTTCGCCGAGGGCGACCGCACCTACGCTGAGTTCACCGTGGTCTCCGCCGACGCGGCGCTCCCGGTGCCGGAAGGCGTGGACGACGACGTGGCGGCCGCCATCCCGCTGCAGGGCATGACGGCGCATTACCTCATTAACTCCAGCTTCAGGGTCCAGCCGGGCCAGACCGTACTCACCCATGCGGGTGCCGGCGGAGTAGGCCTGATCCTGACGCAGCTGCTCAAAGCCAAGGGCGCCCGCGTGATCACCACGGTGTCTACCGACGAAAAGGAAGAACTGGCCCGCAGCGCCGGCGCGGATGAGGTGCTCCGCTACGACGGCTTTGCCGGACAGGTGCGCGAACTGACCGCCGGCACCGGGGTGGACGTGGTGTACGACGGCGTCGGCAGGGACACCTTCGACGGTTCGCTGGCCAGCCTGCGCACCCGCGGCATGCTCGTGCTCTTCGGCGGCGCGTCGGGCCAGGTGCCCCCGTTCGACCTGCAGCGGCTCAACCGGGGCGGCTCCTTGTTCGTCACCCGCCCCAACCTCGCCGACCATCTGCTCACGCCGCAGGAGCGGCGCTGGCGCTCCAGCGAATTGTTCGACGCCGTCCTGTCGGGCCGCCTGGACATCCGGATCGGCCGGACATATCCGCTGGCCGAGGCGGCGCAGGCACACGAGGACCTGCAAGCCCGCCGCACCACGGGCAAGCTGCTGCTGGTTCCGTAAGGGCGGCCCCCGGTTGCCGTCGACGCCCGCCCTCGCTGCCGGCGCCGGCGGTCCCGGCGCCGGCGGAGGAGGAGGAAATTGCCGCGGACGGGGAGTGCGGGCGGAGCGCCTGCCCTCCCCGTTCAGCCCTGGACAGCCGCAGTTTCCCGGTAGGTGATTTTCGGGTCGGCCGACCCGCCAACGGCCAGCGCCGCGGCGAGGCCGGGCGGCACTTCCCCGCCGGCATCCGCGAGGGTGAGGTCCAGCAGTTGCAGCCCGGGACGGTCTCCCGCTTCCCCGGGCCAGCCGGACAGCTGGGGTTCGCCGTCCGCACCGGCGACGCCGATCGTATCGGGCGGCAGCCGCAGGCCGTGGCCTGTCGACTTCAGCACGGCCTCTTTCCTGGTCCACAGCCGGGCCCGCAGCAGGCGCGGGTCGGCTGCCTGCTCCACCAGGGTCCGCTCCGCGTCCGTGAGCATGACGGCGTCGATGTTGTCCTCCGGCCGAAAAGCGTCCGCCCAGGCGTCTTCGATGTCGACTCCGAGCAGCACGGGCCGGAAGGACAGCGCGGCCAGCAGCCAGCGGCCCGAGCGGGCGTAGCTCAGGCGGGCGGGGGCCGGAGCGCCGTCCAGCAGCAGGTGCGGCTGGCCATGCCGGCCATCGTTGCCCCGCGTGCATTGGCGGCAGTCGAAGGCGAGCCGCATCCGGTCGGGGTCGACGTTCAGTTCCCGCGCCGCCAGCAGGCGGACGGCTTCGCGGTTGTGGGCGCGGACGCTGGGGCGCCGGTCCGGCCCGCTGGCGGCCGGGAACCCGTTTGGCAGCTGCACCAGCTGCAGTATCACCTGGGCCTTCATGCGTTCCTTTTCCCTTTCCCCCACGACGGCGGGGCCCACCTGCGCCGGTGGGCCCCGCCGTCGTCATTCATGGCAGTAACCGGTTACCGCTGAACGGCACCGCAGCGGGCTGCGGCCAGCTCCACGGCCTGGGCCCGTGCCGCGGAGGCCTCGTCGGCGGTCAACGTGCGGTCATTCGCCCGGAACCTGAGCCCGAAGGCCAGCGACTTCTTCCCGTGCTCGATCCCGGGGCCCGCATAGACGTCGAACAGGGCCACATCTTCCAGCAGTTCACCGGCGCCTTCACGCAGCGCCTCGCGGACTGCTTCGGCCGGAACCGACGAATCGACGACGAGCGCTACGTCCTGGGTGGAGACCGGGTAGGTGGACAGATGCTTGGCCACAATCACATCGGCGGCGGCCTCAAAGAGTGCCTCGCCGTTCAGTTCCATGGCGGCAGTCCGCGCCGGCAGGTCCCCGTCCTGGAGCAGCTTCGGATGCAGCTCGCCGGCGTAGCCGACGACCTCGCCGGTGCGCAGGGACAACTGCGCGGTCCGGCCGGGGTGGAAGGCCTGGTGCTGTCCCTGGGCGACGACCAGTTCAATGCCGAGGACGTCGCCGACGGTCAGTGCGGCGTCCAGTGCGTCCGACCATTCCCAGTGGCGGGGCGTGAACCCTGCGCCCGGTGCCGCCTCGTGCCCGATCAGGACCGCGGCCACATGCCAGGGCTGGTCCGGGATCCCTGCCTGCAGTTCCTCGAGCACCTCGTCCGACGGCCTGGCGCCCAGCGGGGGCAGGACCGGAGACCCGATCTTGCCGCCGGGCAGGAACACCAGGCCGCCTTCGTACAACGCCAGATCGCGGAAGCCGCGGGAATGGTTGCGCCGTGCAGTCTCCAGCAGTCCCGGCAGCAGGCTGGTGCGCAGGTACCCGAATTCGGCGGAGATCGGGTTCGCCAGCTTGACGGCGGCCGCACCGGAGCCGGCCTCGGTAGTTCCGAACGTTTCGTTCTGCCCGGTGGAAACGAAGGGGTAGCTGAGCACCTCGGTCAGGCCGGCGTCCGCCAGGGACTGCAGCACGCGGCGGCGCTGCTGCTGCCCACGGGACAGGCCGCGCCCCGGCGGGGCCACCGGCAGGGTGGCCGGAATCCGGTCATAGCCCACCAGCCGGGCTATTTCTTCGACCAGGTCCTCCTTGATGGCCAGGTCGGGCCGCCAGCTGGGCGCCGTGACGCGCAGGCCGCCGTCGTACCGTTCGAAGGAAGCGCCGATGCCGGTCAGGGCGGATTCAATCTGCCCTGCCGTGTACTCGAAGCCGATGAGGCGGGAGGCGAAACCGTCGGGCAGGTCGATCTCGACGGGTGCCGGACGTGACCCGACATCCGTCGCGGCGGTGTCGGCCGTGCCGCCGGCGAGTTCGACCAGCAGGTCCACGGCGCGCTGCGCCGCCTCATCCGCAATTTCCCAGTCCACTCCGCGCTCATTGCGCTTGGACGCCTCGGACGGCAGCTTGTGGCGGCGCCGGGTGCGGCCCATGGAGACGTCGTCGAAATGGGCGGACTCAATCAGCACATTCGCGGTTCCGTCCCCGACCTCGGTTTCGGCACCGCCCATCACCCCGGCCAAACCGATGGCGCCGCGGTCATCCGTAATCAGCAGGTCCTCGGTGGAGAGCCGGCGCTCCTTGCCGTCCAGGGTCACCAGGGTCTCGCCCGGATTGGCCCGGCGGACCACGATCGGGCCCTGGAGTTTGTCCGCGTCATAGAAGTGCAGCGGCTGGCCCAGTTCCAGCATCACGTAGTTGGAAATGTCCACAACCAGCGAAATGGAGCGCATGCCGGCCAGGCGCAGCCGGGAGGCCATCCACTGGGGCGTGGGCCGCGACGGGTCGACGCCGCGGACCGTGCGTGCCACGAAGCGGTCGCAGCCGGGCTTGCCGTAGACCGGGGACTGGTCTTCGAGCCGGACGGGGTGGCCCTCGCCGGCCGCTTCGGGAACAACGACGCGGCTGGCCGGGTCGACGAATTCGGTGCCGGTGGCCAGCGCGTATTCACGGGCCACCCCCCGAATGGAGAAGCAATAGCCGCGATCCGGCGTCACGTTGATCTCGGCCGCCTCGTCGGTCAGGCCGAGCAGTTCCATCGCGTCGGTGCCGATCTCCGGGTCGAGTCCCAGCCGGGAGAGCACGATGATGCCGTCGTGGTCCTCGCCGATGCCGAGCTCTCGGGCGGACGCGATCATGCCGGCGGACGTGTGGCCGTAGGTTTTGCGCGGGGTGATCCGGAAATCCCCCGGCAGCACCGCGCCGGGCAACGTCACCACGACTTTGTCGCCCACCTCGAAGTTGTGGGCTCCGCAGACGATGCCCTGCACGCCGGACGGGTCGATGCCGTCGCCGCTGAGCGGCTGGCCGGCGCCTTCGGGCGCCACACGCACCTGGCACCAGTTAATGGTCTTGCCGTTTGACTGCGGCTCCTTGACCAGGTCGAGGACCTGTCCCACCACGATCGGTCCGGAGATCGAATCGGACGGACGGTGAACGTCCTCTTCTTCGAGTCCGACCTTGACGAGGTCGGCCATAACGTCCTCGGCGGTGGCGTCTGCGGGAACCTGCGCGTACTCGCGCAACCAGGAAAGGGGAATACGCATAGTTCTAGATCTCCATCCCGAAGTGCTGGCTGAAGCGGATGTCGCCTTCGATCATGTCGTGCATGTCCGGGACGTCGTTGCGGAACATGAGGGTGCGTTCGATGCCCATGCCGAAGGCGAAACCCGAGTAGACCTCCGGATCGATGCCGGCAGCGCGCAGCACATTGGGGTTGACCATGCCGCAGCCGCCCCACTCGATCCAGCGGGGGCCGCCCTTGGCGCCCGGATGCCAGATGTCCATCTCCGCGGAGGGCTCGGTGAACGGGAAGTAGGCCGGGCGCAGGCGGATCTTGGCCTCGGCGCCGAACATCTGCCGCGAGAAGTGCTCCAACGTGCCGCGCAGGTCGGCCATCGTGAGCCCCTTGTCCACGGCCAGGCCTTCAAACTGGTGGAAAACAGGCGTATGGGTCGCGTCCAGTTCATCGGTGCGGAACGTCCGGCCCGGGCACAGCACGTACACGGGCAGGTCCCGTTCCAGCATGGAGCGGACCTGCACCGGCGATGTGTGGGTCCGCAGCACCAGGTGCGCCTCGGGCGGTTCCACGAAGAAGGTGTCCTGCATCTCCCGTGCGGGGTGGTCCGGCTTGAAGTTCAAGGCGTCGAAGTTGAACCACTCGGATTCCACCTCCGGCCCCTCGGCGATCTCCCAGCCCATGCCGACGAAGATGTCGCTGACCCGTTCCTGCAGCGTGGATAGCGGGTGCCGGGCACCGGCGCGGCGGCGGCGCGGAGCCGCGGTAACGTCCACTGCCTCCTCGACGAGGATCTGCGCCTCCCGTTCGGCCTCCAGTTCGGCGGTGCGGGCGGCCAGCGCCTGGTTGATGCGCCCGCGGGCCGGACCCACGATCTTGCCGGCCGCCGCCTTGTCCTCCTTGGCCAGCTTGCCGATTTCGCGGTTGGCCAGGCTAAGCGGGGACTTCTCGCCGGCGTGGGCGAGCCGGGCAGTCTTGAGCCCGTCCAGGTCGGAGGCAGCCTTGAAAGCCATCACCGCCTGCTCGACGGCGGCGGCTACCGCGGCTTCGTCGAGGGGGCTCGGCACGGGTGGCTCCTGGACTGGGGGTGTCACGTCAGACATGTGCTGTGGGGACCTCGGAATAGGTTAAAGGGTTTCCGCCCGCGTACGGGCAACCAGTCCAGTCTAGTTCACGGGCCGGCACCGACCCGAAACGCTTACGATGGGCCCATGACGCCGTCCGAGAAGCTGCGTGCCGCCTGGAACCTGCTCAACGGCTCCACCCTGTTGGGGCTGACCCTCGCCGCCGCGGTCCGCTGCAGCCTTCATCCCGGACCCCATGGCCTGATCCTGGCCCACGGCTTTCGGCCCGGGCTGCCGAAGGCCGCTGCCTTTACCGTGGGCAACGTGGTGCTGTTCCGCGACGCTGCGGCCGGGCTGGCCGGCAATCCGGTGCTGCTGGGCCACGAATCCCGCCACAGCAGCCAATATGCCTGGTGCCTGGGCCTGCCGTTCCTGCCGCTATACGGCTTCGCTGCCGCCTGGTCGTGGTGGCGGACCGGCGACCCGGCGTCCCGGAACATCTTCGAGCGGCTGGCCGGGCTGCAGTCGGGCGGCTACACGGAGCGGCCGGTGCGGCGGAGGACTGGACCGCGCGGCTCGCGGACCGTGCGGGCGGCCGGCTGAATTCCCTGCGGAAGCCCCCTCCTGGCCCTGTCGCCCGGTTCGAAGATGTGTTCTACTTAAAACATGAGGTGGTCCTCCCAGCAAGCGGAACCAGGCGCACTGCTCCCGTTGTCCGGACTCGTCCGGAGCGTCCAGACCCCCGGTTTCGCCGGCATCACATTCCATGAGGTCATGGCCAAGTCGGCGCTGAACCGCGTGGGCGCCGGCTCGCGGATGCCGTTCGAATGGACCATCAACCCCTACCGTGGCTGCAGCCACGCGTGCGTGTATTGCTTCGCCCGCAAGACGCACAGCTACCTCGATTTGGACACCGGACTGGATTTTGACAGCCAGTTGGTGGTCAAGGTGAACGTGGGCGAGGTCCTCCGCCGCGAGCTTGCCAAACCGTCGTGGAAGCGCGAACACGTGGCCATGGGCACCAACACCGATCCTTACCAGCGGGCCGAGGGCCGCTACAAGCTGATGCCGGAGATCATCAAGGCCCTGGCCGGGTCAGGAACCCCGTTTTCGATCCTGACCAAGGGCACCTTGCTGGCCCGTGACCTGCCGCTGCTGCGTGCGGCGGCCGGGGACGTCGAGGTCGGCATGGGGATTTCGCTCGCCATGACCGACGCCGGACTGGCCCGCCGTGTGGAGCCGGGAACACCCGCGCCGCGGGCCCGGCTCGAGCTGATCGCCAAGCTCAGCGACGCCGGCCTGCCGTGTTCGGTGATGGCCATGCCGATCCTGCCCTGGCTGACGGACTCGGAGGACGCGCTCGACGGGCTGTGCGCGGCCGTTGCGGCAGCCGGGGCCACCAGCATGACGGCGGGCGCGCTGCACCTTCGTCCCGGCGCCAGGGAATGGTATCTGCAATGGCTGGCCAAGGAATACCCGCAACTTGTGGGCAAGTACCGCCGCCTCTACGACGGCGGCACGTATGCCGCCAAGGACTATCGGGTCTGGCTGGCGGACCGGGTCCGGGAAGCCAAGCGCCGGCACGGATTGGAAAACGCTGCCCGGCTGCGCGACGTGCCCGTGCGGCCACCGGCGGAAAGTCCGGCAGCGCCGTCTGGCACGCCGGCCGCAGCGGGACAGGCGACGTTGTTCTAAGTGTCCGGGCAACGCTTCGGCCCCGGCAGGACGACGGGTTCCGGCGGGAGCCGTTACGCGGGACGGGCGGCGGTGCGGCCTGCAGCGGTCAGCACGGCTTCGAGGATCGGAAAATCGGCGGGAATCCACGGCAGGGCCGCGGCTTCTGCCGCCTCCAGCCGGACCCAGCGCAATTCGTCGTGGTCTTGCAGCGGCTTCGGCAGCCCGTCGGTAATGTAGGCACACCATACGCGCATGGCCGCCGCCTCATTCAGCGGCCAGCCCTGCGGGAGCGGACCGGAGACTTCGACTCCCAGCTCTATTCCGACCCCCAGTTCCTCGCGGATTTCGCGGCGCAGGGCGTCTTCGCAGCTCTCCCCCGGCTCCACCTTGCCGCCGGGAAACTCCCACAGGCCGGCCAGCGCCTCCGGCGCGGTGCGCCGGGCGGCCAGTAATCTGTTCGGGGCGTCGCGGGCGTCGAGGATGGCTGCGCCGACAATCTGTTTCAGGCTCGTTTGCACGCGGTTCAGTCTACGGGGCGGGTCCGGCCCGGTTCCCACGGCCCCGGACTATGCCGCAGACCACAGGCCACACGGGTCCGGAATGGGATGCCGTGCCGTCGCGTTGCCGTACAGTGGCAGCCGGTGCCCGCAAACTGCCGCCCGTGCCCAGGCCCCGGCATGCAGGCTTGCGCCGGCGCCCAGTTGTCCGTCCGACCGAAAGCCGATCATGAATTCCCCGACACTCGTCACCGCACGGAGGCAGACCGAAAACCGCCGGACGGCGTGGGCCATCGTCGCCTTGGCCATGGGCGGCTTCGGCATCGGCACGACGGAATTTGCCATCATGGGCCTGCTGCAGAATGTGGCGGCCGGCCTGGACGTCTCCATCCCGGAGAGCGGGCACCTGATTTCCGCCTATGCCCTGGGCGTGGTGGTCGGCGCGCCGCTGCTCGCAGCCCTCGGAGCCAAGCTTCCGCACAAGCACATGGTCCTGGGGCTGATGGTCCTGTTCACGCTCGGGAACCTCTCGTCGGTGTTCGCGCCCGACTACGCCACGATGCTGGCCACCCGGTTCATTTCCGGCCTTCCGCACGGCGCCTATTTCGGCGTGGCCGCCGTCCTGGCCGCCTCGCTGGTCTCGCCGACCCGCCGCGCGCAGGCGGTCGCCATGGTCATGCTCGGGCTCTCGGTGGCCAACGTCGTCGGCGTCCCGTTGGTCACCTGGCTGGGCCAACAGTACGGCTGGCGGCTGATGTTCGTGGCCGTGGGCATCGTCGGCGCGGTGACGATACTGATGCTCCAGCGCTTGGTTCCCTTCACCCCCGCGCACGCGGAGGCCGGCATCCGTCGGGAACTCGGCGCCCTGAAACGGATCCAGGTCTGGTTGGCGCTGTTGATCGGCGTGGTCGGCTTCGGCGGATTTTTCGCGGTGTATTCCTACATCAGCCCGACCATGACCGAAGTGACAGGCCTGGCCCCGGCCGCCCTGCCGCTGATTGTCGGCCTCTACGGCCTGGGCATGGTCGTCGGCACCTTCATCGGCGGCAAGTTGGCGGACCGCTCGGTGATGGGGACCATCTACCAGGTGATGACGGCGATCATCGTGATCCTGGTGTTCTTCTGGGCCGCCTCATCCATTGCCGCCCTGGCGATTCCCCTCGTGTTCCTCCTGGGGGCCGCAGGATCGAGCCTGATCCCGGCCCTGCAGACACGCCTGATGGACGCCTCCCCCAACGCCCAGACCCTGGCCGCCTCGCTGAACCATTCGGCGTTGAACATGGCCAATGCCCTCGGCGCTTTCCTGGGCGGCCTCGTGATCTCCTGGGGCTGGGGATATGCCGCGCCGGCGCTGGTCGGCGCCGGGCTGGCATCCTTGGGGCTGGTCATCGCCGCTCTCAGCGGGGCGCTCGAGAAACGGCGCAGCCTCGCCTGAGGCGCATCTTGCGGCGGGCCGGCCGGCCAACAGCTACCCTGCAGGCCCGCGTCGACGCTGGGACCTCGCGGAGGCGTACAGGCAGACGGTGGCCGCCGTGCCGACGTTCAGGCTTTCGGCCTGGCCGTAAACCGGCACGGCGACCCGATGGTCCGCGGCGGCCAGTTCTTCCGACGACAACCCTTGGGCTTCGTTCCCAAAGAGCCAGGCGGTAGGCGCCGCGAGATCCGGCAGGCTGCCGGCCACGCCCTCGTCCCCGGCCGCGGGAGTTTCTCCCAGCCGGGCCAGGGCGCTGCGGTCCTGCAAATCGTCCAGATCGATGGTGCCGTAGCCGTCAGCTGCCAGCATGGTTGCGCCGGCGGCGCGCACGGCCGCCGCCACGTCACCGAAATCGTGACCGTTCACCACCGGAAGGTGGAAGAGTGATCCGGCCGTGGAACGGACGGCCTTGGGATTGTAGATGTCCACGCTGGAGTTGGTCAGGATCACGGCATCGGCGCCGGCGGAATCGGCCGCCCGCAGGATGGTGCCGGCGTTGCCCGGGTCCTGCACCCGGACCATGACCGCCAGCAGCCGGGGTTTGCTTTGCAGGACCTCGTTCAGCGGCCGGTCCAGGTAGTGGCAGACGGCCACGATCCCCTGCGGGTTGACCGTGTCTGCCATTGCCGCCAGCACCGCATCGGTGGCCAGCCGCAGCGGCACGCCGTCGGCGAGGTCCGCCAGTTCAGGCGACCGGTCCAGGCAGGCTTCGGTGGCGAAGACCTCGGCCACGATGCCGCTGTTTCCGGCGCCAAGATGCGCCCGGTGGGCGGACAGGGCCTCGCGGACAGCCTGCGGGCCTTCGGCCAGGAATTGGCGGCGCTTTAAACGCACCGAGCGCCCGGCAAGCTTTGCCACATCCCTGACCCGATCGGCTCGGGGGTTGGACATGATGGCTTGCGGGCGCCCGGTAGTGCTCATACAGCGACTATAACGTCGCCACATAAGCGTTTATGCATCCGGTGCTTATTCGGCAACCTTCTGGCGGGCCTCGCCGCCGGCGGGCTCGAAACCGGCAGCCTTGGCGGCCTCCACGGACTCGAACCAGTACACGGGAGTGGTGTTCTCGTACCAGGTAGAGCCCGGGACGTGGTACTTCTTGGACTGGTTGCCCTTGATGGTGTAGCCGGCGGGAGCGTCCTCGCCGTCAACAGCCTTCACGGCGCCGGCAACTTCTCCGCCTTCAGCGGCGGGCGCGGCAGCCTTGGCGGCGGCCGGAGCGGCCTTGGCGGCGGCGACAGGCTTGGCGGCGGCGGTCTGGCGCTCTGCCGGAGCCGAAGTGTCGGCCGGCAGGGCGTCCTTGGCTACCTGCACCAGAGCGGCGAAGGCGCCGGCGTCGGACACGGCCAGCTCGGCCAGCATGCGGCGGTCGACCTGGACCTCGGCGGCCTTCAGGCCCTGGATGAGGCGGTTGTAGGTCAGGCCGTTGGCGCGGGAGGCAGCGTTGATGCGCTGGATCCACAGGCGGCGGAAATCACCCTTGCGCTTGCGGCGGTCGCCGTAGCTGTACACGAACGAGTGCAGCAGCTGTTCCTTGGCCTTGCGGTACAGGCGGGACCGCTGTCCGCGGTATCCGGCAGCCCGGTCCAGGATGACCCGGCGCTTCTTGTGGGCGTTGACCGCCCGCTTCACAC
>NZ_JBNHHC010000055.1:0-24045 GCF_059091865.1 Arthrobacter sp. B0316-1-20
TGAGCATGCCGTCAACACTAGTGTTGACAGATTTTACGTAACCGCGCATGGACGTGTCGCCGCCCTCTCCATCCCGCCCCACGTACACGTCGAATGCCCCTAGCTGCCGGATCACCTCGACGGCGACGCAATGCCGGGTCAGTCCACGCCGACCTCGCCCGTCGCTGTTGCGGTCTCTGGGCGTGCCTGCGAGGTTCCGGCGCGCTCTGTCGTGGTGTGGCAGTTCGGCCCGAGACTGTCGTGGCTTAGAGTCCGGTCTCCAATTTAGGTTTAGGCAGGGTGCAATCCTTGTCTGACCGGGATGTGGTCGGATAACACGGTCCTGTCGGTGCAAGGTCGATGCGGCCGAAGCGACTTCTGGACGATGCCTCGGTGGATGAGACCTGGTGTAAAGCGTCCGGTCTCCGGGGTCGAAAGTGTAGGTGGGGCGGGCTTCGTGGGGAGTCCCTGCTGGGTGAGGCAGGGATCGTTCACCCGCGGGGTCAATCCGGCACCGGCGCCGCTGGCTCGTAAGGGCGGATCTTCAAGCAGCCCCACCCGAAGCGGCTGTCGACCGTGGCGTGGACGAAGGGCAAAGCCGCTCCCGCGCCCATGGACGTGCTCGCGGTGGCCAGGGGTGCACCACCTCACGGTAGGAGATCCGGGCGGGCTCTTCCACGTCGATGTGCCCCGCCGAACTCGGACGGGCCGGCTGGTGAGCAGTTCGCACTGCAACGGTGGCGCCGAGGCCGCCCTGGCGATGAAAGACCGCATCGCAGGCGTAGCCGACGATGAACCGCGGTGAATTAATGCCTGACAGGCGGGACGCCAGGCCCACCATTCCCGACCTGACCATCCAATTGTTGGCGCGGAAGGTGAGAGGCTCCGGGTTCGAACTGAGGGCTAGACAGCCCAGCTCGAACCCGGAGCCTCTCACCTTCCTCGAAGGGATCCGCGCCGGTGGCGTCAAGCGTTGAGGAAGCTCCCGCCGCTTGGCAGCAGCATCTGCTTGATATCCGTGAACTCCAGGATGCCTTCGAGCCCGCATTCGCGACCCCAGCCGGACTGCTTCACACCGCCAAAGGCGTGATTCAGCGACATGCCGGCCTGGTTGATGGCAACCGTCCCAGAGCGGATCCGACGACCGATGTCCGCCGCCTCCGCGGCATCGCTGGCGTAAACGGCCGCCGACAACCCAAAGATCGTGTCGTTGGCGATGCGGACCGCGTCATCAATGTCGTCGTAGGGGATCAAAGTAGTGATCGGACCGAAGACCTCTTCCTGGGCAATACGCATCCGATTGTCCACGTCGGTGAAGAGGGTCGGCTCGAAGTAATATCCGTGCTTCAGGTGAGCGGGACGCTTGCCGCCGTAGGCCAATGTCGCGCCATCTCGGAGTGCCACTTGGACGTAGTCCTCGGTGCGCGTGCGCGCACGCTCGACGGACAACGGGCCTAGATGCGTCTCGGGAGAGAGAGGATCGCCTAGGCGCCGACTCGACAGGAAATCCATGAACGCGTCCTGGACTTCGCGGTAGCGGGAGCGTGGAGCCAGGATGCGCGAGAGCAACACGCAGACCTGACCCGTGCCGGCAGTGGCCCCATCGCCCAACGTCGACATCACCATGTCGAGGTCGGCGTCTTCAGTGATGATCGCGGGAGACTTTCCCCCAAGTTCCAGTACGGTTCGAGCGAACCGGTCCGACGTGCGCCGGATGACATCCTTCGCGATTGCCTGACTGCCGGTGACCGTCACCATGTCGATTCCGGGATGGGAGACGAGATGCTGTGTCACCTCCGTGGTCGTGGGCAAGAAGCTGATGACACCCTCCGGGAAGCCCGCCTCTGCGGCAGCATCGGCAATGAGGTGGGCACTGAGCTGGGACTCAGGGGCGTGTTTAACAATCACCGGGCACCCAGCGAGCAAGGCCGGGACGACCTTCATGCCGACGAGAGACACCGGCCCGTTGTAGGTGAGAACGGCGAGAACGGTGCCAACAGGCTCTCGACGCAGGGTCACGCCCCCGTCCGTGGATTCCCACGCGAGGTTGCGCGCTGCCTCGAGGGACGCGTTCCACGCCGCAGGAGCCGCGCCACCACCGAGCGCCTGCGAATAACCGATGGTCATGCCGGACTCTAGGACGACGGCCGGGACGATGCGCTCCAGGCGGCTTTCGATTGCTTGGCAGAATCGCTCCACGACAGCGATTCGTTCGGTGGCCGACATTCGTGGCCACGGTCCTTCGTCGAAGGCGCGGCGTGCCGCGGCCACAGCCTGATCGGCGTGCTCGATGGTAGGGGCTGACACTGTGGTCAGTGTCTGCTCAGTGGCAGGGTCGACGACATCAATCGTCGTTCCGGCGCCTGGGACCCAGTGCCCCCCGATGAAGACTCCGTCAGGGTGGGAAAGGTCAAACGCAATCTCGTGGCTAAACGTTTCGGTGTCCGACTTGGTGTCAAACATGGGGCTCCTTGCTTCGAACGACTAGATGGGCGGCGATGATGTCTCTGGCGCGCAGAAGCGGGCGGGTCGCCGTGACTTGTGTCACGCTCCGATCGTAGACATGCAGGGTTGGCTCGTCAACACTCACGTTGATTGAATGCTTAGTGAACTTCCGCTTTCCCCGTTGGCGATAAGCCGTGCAGAAGGATGCCGACGAAACCCTTGGCCACGTCATTCGCCGGGGTCGGTCCGTCCGGGCGGAACCAGCGGTGGCTCCAGCTGGTCATGCCGATCACGCCGTGGGCGATCACGCCGGCGGTCAGGCCGGAGCTGAGCGTTCCATCCTCGAGTCCCTGGGTGACGATGTTGCGCACGGCTTCGTAGTAAAGATCACCGAGCGCCGAAAGCTCCTGCCGCCATTCGTGCGAAACCGCTTTAGAGCTGCGGCCTTGACGCGCCGTGGGGCCGCGGCGACCGAAGTCCTCGGCGACGAAGATGTATAGGTGGGGGTAGTTCTCCGCGTAACTGCGCATGAGCAAGGTCACGGCTTTGGCAAGCTTCTCGGCGCCGGTACCCTCGCTGTCGCGAACGGCAAGAACCTCGTCGACATTCTTGCGCACCACCTCCTCTACGACTTGGCGGTACAACTCCTCCTTGGATGCCACGTAGTAGTAGAGGCTGGCCCGATCCAAGCCTGCGCGTTTGGCGATTTCGTTGAGTGAGGACCCGTCGAGTCCTTGCTCTCGAAAAGTCTCAGCCGCCGCCTTGAATAGCGCGGCCTTGCGGTCCTGGTAGACCGAGCTCTGATCCTCCGCTGCGGTCTTGCGTCGCCTGCTGATGTCACTGGCCAACATGGTCTCCTTTTCTGCCCCGGCACCTTGTAGTGCATCACGTTATCGGAGTGAGGATGTACTGGACGCGTAATCTGTCAACATGACTGTTGACAGATTACATGTTCGAGAGCCACCATGTGGTCAGAGGCGTGCCACCAGGCCCGCGACACAACAGGCTAAACGAGGAGCTGTTCACATGCCGACAAGACTGGCGGAAACCTCCGGGCGTGGGGCTCTGGCGTATATCGACGAAGCGGCCATCCAGCGCGCGATGGCTACTGTCAAGCGATTCGAAACGCTAAGCCTTGGCCTGCCTATCCGCCACGGCATGGGTCCGGTCGGCCCTCGTCGCCAGGCGCCGCAGCACTTTATGGTACGGGACGGGGGCGATGCTGCGATCGCGCCGGACACCATGAGTGCGCATGGGTTCTCCTTCAGTGATGATGTCCTGCTGATTCCGACGCACGGAACAACACATCTGGACGCGCTGTGCCATGTCTGGCAGGACGGCAAGATGTACGGGGATCTTCCGATGGAGCTCGTCACGAGCCGAGGTGCGAAACGGTTGGGTATCGAGGAAGCCGGCCCGGTGCTCACCAGGGTCTTAATCGTGGACGCGGTGCCGCGAGACCGGAAATGGCTCGACGTATCTGAGCCGGTTGACTTGCACTTCGTGCGGCAGCAGCTTTCCGACGCCGGCCTTACACCCGAACGCGGCGATGCGCTCTTCGTGAGAACCGGCTGGGTTGACGCCTGGACCGAAGGTGTTCAGGACCAGCGCGGTTGGGGTGGCTTAGACGTTGACGCCATCGAATGGGTCCTGGAGTGCGGCTTTTCCATCATTGGCGCCGACAACATCGGAGTTGAGATGTCCCCGGCTACCGACCCGACCTGTGCTGTCCCTTTGCACGTTGGCCTGTTGCGCGATCACGGCGTCTACTTCGCCGAACTGCTCAATCTCGAGCATTTCCGGGGCGGCCCTGCGGTTGCCGGAATGCTGATGATCGCTCCTCTGAACATCGTGGGTGCGACGGCCAGCCCCGTGGCGCCCATGGTGGTGATCTGAGTGACGTCTGACGTTGTCATCTCCGGCGTGGGGGAGGTGCACCCCGTTAGGTCATCCGGGCGGCGGGTCCACAGTTTGCTCCTGGAGGCGATCGACGCGGCGCTGGCCGACGCGGGGATTGACGCGGCACAGGTCGATGGGGTCGTGACCGAATCCAAACTCACTCCCGCGGCCTTGGCTGCGGACACCCTGTTGCCGACGATGGGGATGACGAACGTGCGATATCAGGGGCTCAGCAGTCCGGTCGGCGCCGGTATCCTCTTGGCCGTCGCTCAAGCACATGAGGTCGTCCGGTCAGGTCTGGCCAACCATGTCCTGACCTACTTCGGCGTGGACTGGGGATCCTTCGGTTCAGGCCCCACCGGAATCCACGGCGCGATGGACGCCAAACGGGAGGTGGAATACCCCGTCGGCTTCGGCGGCCCACAGCTCTACTTTGCGACCATGGCGACGAAATACGCCGACGATTACGGGTTGGATCGCACCGAACTGGCGACGATGCTCGGCGAGGTGGCTTGCTCGGCACGCCGCAACGCCATGGCCCATCCCTACGCCCAGTTGCGGCGGGAGATCGAGCTGGGGGAATTCCTGGCCGAGGACTATTTCGCGGAGCCGCTGCGCCGTTCGGATATCTCCTTGCTGAGCGACGGTGCGGTCGCGTTCGTCGTGTCTCGTGCGGGCGCCGTTGCACCTGAAAAGCGTACGGTGAGCCTTCAGGAATGGGCTCACCGGGTCCAGTCGATCCCGGACGAGGCCTTTTACACCCAAAGCCCGGACTTGCCGAAGTTCCCCGCGGCGACGGCGGTCGCTGACGCGGTCGAACGTGCGGTTGGTGCCCCATTGGCGGACGTGGACGTCCTCGAACTGTACGACTGCTTCACCGTCGCGACAGTGGTTCAACTTGAAGCACTGGGAATCGTGGACTTCGGCAAGGCCGCTGAACTCGTGTCTGGTGGAGGGCTCGACGTGACGGGGAACCGGCCAACCAATACACATGGTGGCCTCTTGGCGCATGGATATACGCTGGGAGCCTCCCATCTGGCAGAGGCAGTGGCGCAACTGCGCCATGACGCCCGGGGCCGCCAGGTGCCGGATGCCTCGACCGCGTTCGTCGGCGCCGGACCCGGTCGTCAGTACACAGGGCTCTACCTCCGGAGGAACGATGCTTGATAACGAGGACATCTACGCGGGATGGCGTAACGGTCTGGCGGCCGGACGGATCCGCGTTACCCGTTGCTCCTCGTGTGCTGCGGTGCAGTGGTATCCGTTGTTCCGGTGCCCGCAGTGTCGGGGTGAGATGTGGGAATGGGCTGACATGGACCCCGACGGGCGCGTCCACTCATGGTGCCGCGTGCATCGGGCAACCGTCGGAATCGACGGTCTATCGGCGCCCTACGTGCTGGCCCTCGTCGAGCTGTCCCAAGCGCCCGGAGTTCGGATCGTGGCCGTCGCACAAGATCCGGAGAACACGCCCTCCGTCGGTGATCGGGTACGCCTGACGATGCGTGACGTCGCCGGCGCCCCGAGACCCCACTTCGCCGCAGCAGCCCGCTAGCACAGTCTCAGCACGTGTTGGGAAAGCGGCCGTTTGGCTGCTGGGGTCGATGGGGTGAGCGTGGCTGTATGGCAGGTTCTTCCCCGCACCCGTATCCCTCGGACCTGACCGGCGAACAGTGCGAGCTGGTCGCGCCCTTGGTGCCGGTCCAGACCGGCGGCCGCCCGCCGGTTCATCCGCGCGGGCGGATCGTGGAGGCGATCCTGCACGTGGACCGGAGCGGGTGTGCGTGGCGGATGCTACCGCACGACTTCCCGCCCTGGGACACCGTGTACCGGTGCTTCCAGCGCCGGAACGCGGACGGCACCACCGAGGTGATCCACGACGCGCTGCGTTCTGCCGCTCGGGCCGCTGCCGGGCGGGACCCGGAGGCCACGGCTCAGGATCGTGGACTCCCAATCCGTCAAGGGCGCCGACACCGTCGGGGCGGACTCGCGCGGGTACGACACCGGGAAAAAGACCGACGGGCGCAAGCGCCACCTCGTCACCGACACGATCGGCCTGCTGGTCGCAGTGCTGGTCACCGCGGCCAGCTAAGCAGGACCGCGACGGCGGGCGCCTAGTCTTGGACAATGCCCGGGCGAAGGCGCCCTCCATCGCGTGTGTCTTCGCCGACGGCGGCTACGCCGGCAGGCTGGTGGGGACCGCCCGTGACCTGCTCGGGACCGCCCCGCAGATCGTGGCCAAAACCGCCGGCCAACACACCTTCGAGGTCCTGCCCCGGCGCTGCCGGTGCCTGTCCTAGGACTATGAACGGCTCCCCGAACACGCAGAGGCCATGGTCAGGTGGGCCATGATCGGGCTAATCGCCCAGCGCCTGGCACCCGCCCCGGGCAGAGGGTCCTGGCAATCCGCCAGGGCCGCCTGATCCGCTTTCCCAACACGTTCTCAGGGGGAACCATCGCGGAGGACAACGAAGAGCCCCTCGGCTTCCGCGGTGACCGTGCCGTCCGGGCCGACCAGCCGAGCAGACAGGAACCGCTTGCGGCCCTCCTCCCGGTCGACGGTCGCGTCGACGACGTAGTCGACGCCGGGCAGTGTCACGCTGCGGTAATCGGTGCGGAGATAGGCCGTCCTGGCGGGGGACTCCCGGTTCGTGTTTGAGAGCCGTCCGAGGATCTCGTCGAAAAGCAGCGGGATGATCCCGCCGTGAACGGCACCGCGTCCTCCGACGTGGGCAGCGGTGAAGGTGACGTTCGCACGGATTGCATATGTGGTCCACACGGTGATGTGCGAGGGCACCAGGGATGGATGGCCACGCCCAGGGAGGTCATGGCGTTGGCCGCTGTACCCCTGGCCAAGGGGAACACGGGCCGGTTCCAGGGCTTCGGCTACTTCCCTCAGCTTGCGGGCCGCGCCCGCAAGGGTAGCGGCATCGGCCCTGGACGTCGCCGTGATCTCCTGGACCTTGCGCAGCTCATCGAGTAACTGGGCATACTCGCCACCACCGCCCTCAAAGGTGAGGTCGGGATACCACGGATCGATGCGGATGTTCCGGCCCGAGTCTGGCGCGAGACCGAGGAATCGGTCGATGTCTGCGGGGCTGGCCGTCATGTTTTCGAGCACGTCATCCAACCTCGCGCCGATCTACCAGGAGACGGTCGCCCTCGATCGCCGGGACAAACTCGAAGCCACACCGGACTCGAAGGGCCTGGCTTACGTCATCGAGGATCGTGTTCCACTTGCTAGGTTCGGTGCCCTCGACCTGTAGCGTGAGGTCGTCACGGCCAGTCGTGCGGGTGACGATCAACTGGTACCGCGCGCTGAAATTGTGGCGGGCGAACACTGTCTTGACCGAGCCGGGGACGACGAACATGCCCTTAACCTTGGTGATGTCGCCGACCCGGCCAACGATGCGACCGATCCGCGGAGATGTTCGTCCGCAACCGCACGCGTCGGGGTTCAGCGTGTCGATCAGATCCCCGGTGCGGAGTCGGACGATCGGCAGAGCCCGCCGTTCGGGGTCCGTGACGACTAGCTCGGCCGGCCGGTCTGGAGACGCCTCAGAGGTGGGTTGTCCGGTGTGGGGGTCGATCAACTCGACGTAGACATCGTCGCGAATATGCATGCCCGGTTCGACGCCACATTCGACGGCCACTGGCCCGACGTCACCGGTCCCGTAGAACTCGCGCACTGTGACGCCGTATTCGTGCAGGATTCGCTCCTTCTCACGAGGATCATGAAGCTCGCCCATGACGATGGCCCGCTTGAGGGGCAACTGGCGACCTTGATCCCGGGCCGTGTCGAGGAGATGAACGAGGAAGGTCGGGAACGCGAGGATCGCGGTGACGCCGAGTTGCTCGATGATCTCGATGTGGCGCTGCGTGTCGCCCGAACCGCCCGGTACGACGGTAGCACCGATCTTCTCCAGGCCCTTGCCAAGGATCGAGCCGGCGATGACCCAGTTGTAGAGCGTCGTCTGGTCGACGACATCGGAAGAGGTGAATCCACCGGTCCGCATCGTATCGGCATATCGCTCGGCGATGGCGTCAATGTCCTGACTGGTGAGAGGAACGAACATCGGTCCGGGGGCGACGAAGCACCAAGCGATCTCTTCCTTCTCGACGGCTAACCGGTCCCCGTAAGGGCGGCCCGGTTCGACTGCTTCAATCAGGATCTCCTTGCTAAGCAAGGGGACCGATGCCCACGTGTCAGCGGTGATCTCGAGGCCTGCAAACTCGCGTTTATACGCCGGAGCATCCTGGGCCAACGTCGCCACCTCGAACGCTCGTTTGGGGGAACGCTGGTTGAGAAACTGGGGGTTCTTGCTCATCGATTCGCCGCGCTTTCAAGAGGAGTTTAGGATTTGTCTCATAGACTGCCATTCTTGCAGACACTCCGTCAACGATAGTGTTGAAAATCGTTCCCGCGGCCGCGCGCTCGGCCTTGTACTCTCTGCTTTTATGGGCCACCTTCGCTCAGCATCCTCCGGAGGCGTACTCATGGGCCCGGTCAAGTCTGGTTGCGGCATGGTCCCGTCCCGCCCGCCATTCAAGGCTGCAGCCGTGCGTTGCTTCTATTCCTCACCCTGCCCCTGTTGTGCGCTGGCGGCCTCGATGGCCTTCATGGGCGCGGGGCAATCGGCTGCATTCGAAACCTTCCCTGGGCCACAGTGCTAGGCGTTTTCATACCTGCCGCGCACGCTGCCGAAGGGTCCTGTGTCGAATTTATCAACTAAAGTGTTGACAAGCGAAGCGGTGTGGGCCTAGGTTCGTGGCATGACCGTTACTAAGGATTCCGCGACCGTGGATGTGCCGCTGTACCGCATCGCTCAAGGGCGCTCCGGCGACAAGGGTGACACGTCGGACATCACGGTGTTTTTCACGAGCCGCGAACTATACGACCTAGTGGGCCCACAGCTGACCGAGTCCGTGGTGCAGGAATTTCTTTCACCGCTCGTTCATGGAGGGGTGCAGCGATACCAGCTGCCAAAGCTGTTCGCCTTGAAGTTCGTTTGTCACAAGGCGCTCGGTGGCGGTGGTTCCAGCAGCCTGCGCAGTGACAATCTCGGCAAGTCGATGGCCTCAGCGCTGCTGCGTTGGGTTGCCCGTGACGTGCCGGCCGACCTCGCGACGGCGAGCCCCTTGTTTGACGGCCCGACCGCAAACCACGATGAACAGGAGCAACGATGAGTTCCCAGGTGCGACTTGCAGCAGGGCAGGCCTTCTATGGAGATGCGTCCAGGCCCGCGCATCGAACTTTGGAGTCGACCGAGGTCGACTTCATGGCCTTCGATGCGCTTGCCGAGCTGACACTGGCGATCCTGTCCAAAGACAGGAGCCGAAACCCCGAGTCTGGCTTCGCCCGCGACATGCCGCTGCTGTTCAGTTCCCTGTTGCCCCTGGCACGAAAGTCTGGTGCGACCCTGCTGAGCAATGGCGGAGGCCTCAACCCTCTGGCTGCTGCGCGGGCCGTCGTTGACCGCTGTGCGGCCGAAGGGCATGGAGACGTGGTTGTCAATGCACTGACGGGTGACGACGTCCTCGATAAGCTGAATGAGTGGCATGCGGCCGGTGTGGAGCTGTCGGACCGCGACAGTGGCCAACGGTACGAGGACCTGCCCGCCAAACCGATGTTCGCCAACGTTTATCTCGGCGCCGAATCCGTCAACCTGGCCCTGCAGGAACCGGCCGACTTCGTGGTCACGGGCCGCGTCACGGACACGTCCCTCTACCTGGCGCCGCTGATTTCACGTGGGATCATCGATTCCTGCGATCCGAACCAAGTGGCCCGGGGCATCCTGGTGGGCCACCTCCTCGAATGCGGCGGCCAGGCATCCGGTGGGAACTTCAGCGGTGACTGGTGGAACGTTCCGCGCCTCGAGGACATCGGCTATCCCATGGCCGAGGTCGACGCCCACAAGATCGTTGTCACTAAGCCACCGACGACCGGTGGCCGGGTTAGCAGAGCGACCCTGCAAGAGCAGCTGTACTACGAGATCCACGACCCCACGACCTACCTGACTCCGGATGTGACGGCTGACTTCTCCGAAGTAGACCTCATCGAGGTCGGCCAGGATCGCGTTGAGGTCACCGGAGTCAAGGGGCGGCCCGCCCCGGATACACTCAAGATGACGGCAGGGCTCGCTGATGGTTACCTCGCGACCGTGTCGCTGCCGTTCGCGTTCCCCTACGCCCTGTCGAAGGCGGAGCGAGCTGCTGACATCCTGCTCAAGCAGGCCAAAATTGAGCAGATTCCGGTGCGCGAAAGCCATGTGGAGTTCGTTGGCGTGAACTCCCTGCACGGCGGCATGGCCACGGTCCCCTCGGCAGACCAGAATGAGGTCATCATGCGGGTATCAATCCGCACCGATTCGCGCGAGGCCGCCACAGCGTTCACCAAGCTCCTGCCTCCACTGGCGATCAACACCTACCCGTTCGTCGGCGGCCTGCGCGGCGGTTCCGTCGTGAGCCAGGTGTTGCACGAGTGGAGCGTCCTGGTCCCGCGAGACCTCGTCTTGCCGGATGTTCGAGTCACGCGGGTGATCCATGAGTGAGCAGGCCGCGCCGCTCGTCCTTGCGGAAAAAAATGGCCACACGGTCGTTCTGACTCTGAACCAGCCGAAGCGTAAAAACCCGCTCAGCGATGAAGCGATCCGAGCGCTTACGGCCGAACTGCAGTCCGAAGGCGTGCGGTCGGCGGGCCTGGTGGTGCTGAGAGGAGCCGGCGGCGCCTTCAGTGCCGGTGGTGACATTGCGCAGTTCCACGACTCCTTGACCGACGTCGCCTCCGAGCAATTCCACGGCACCACGGAGTTCCGGGACATGCTGGCGGCACTCGAAGCTGTGGAGGCAATTACGATCGCCGCCGTCGAGGGTCTCGCCCTCGGTGGCGGCTGTGGCCTGACCGCCGCCTGCGACTTCGCCTTCGCGGCCGATTCGGCGAAATTTGGGTGTCCGGAGATCAAGCTGGGCGCCTTTCCGATGCTGATCGCGCCAGCATTAGTCCGGGCCATCGGACCACGTGCCACTCTGGCCCTTTCGGTCATGGGGAACCCCATCGGCGCTGCAGAGGCTCAAGCCATTGGCCTGGTGCAGAACGTGGTGCCTTCCGTCGAGTTCGAAGACTTCATCACCGGGTTCCTTGAGTCGGCCAACGCTGTTCCGGCTGATGTGTTGCGGTGGGGCAAGATGGCGATCCGCTCAGCGATGACCTCCGATTATCGCGGTGGCCTCGAAACGGGCTCGTCGCTTCGCGCGCTGCTCTTCGCTTCCCCGGCCTTTCATGGAGGAGTCACGAACTTCATCAATCGCAAACAGGGGTGAACAGGTGCGCACGTTCGAGTCAGTAGAAGAGCTTATTCGGAGTGGCCCGCCAGGGCGTGCCGTGGTCGTTGAGCCGTATGCCCGCGAGGCGGTCGAGGCCATCGTTGACGAAGTCCGCGAGTTCGGAAGCTCGGCCTACCTTGTTGGAGATGAATCCCGCATTCGGAGCGAATTGAACGCGCTTCACGCCGCGAGCCTAGATATTGAGGTTATCGCCTCAAGGAATTCAGCGCATGCGGTGGCCACCGCCGTGGGGCTGGTCAAGGAGGGCTGCGCAGACTTCGTCGTCAAGGGTTCCCTCGCGACTGCCACGCTCCTGCAGGGGATGCTCGGGCGCGATCGACTGGGTACCGGGCGGGTCGCCAGTCACCTCTATGTGATTGAAGCGCCCGCCTACCGTGGTCGCATGATCGCGATCACCGACGCCGGCGTCAACATCCATCCTGACCTAGCGACGAAAGCCGACATTATCCGGAACTCGATCGATGCACTGCGCCTTCTGGGCATCGACATTCCGAAGGTTGCCGTCCTTAGCGCGGTTGAACTGGTGAAGCCTGAACTGCCGAGTGCCACTGACGCTGCTCTCTTGGCAGTTATGGGGCGTCGCGGGCAGCTCGGTCGGCTCGAGATTGACGGTCCGTTGTCGATCGATGCGGCGATGCTGCCCGCGGCTGCACGGGATAAGTCATTGACCGGGGCCGTAGCCGGACGGGCCGACCTTCTGGTCGCACCGGAGATCAATGCCGCGAACATGACCAGTAAGGCTCTCATCGGCGAGACAGGACGTGCCATGGGCGTCATCCTGGGTACGCAGGTCCCTATTGCCTTACCGAGCCGAGGGGATTCACTCGAGACCCGCAGGCTTAGCTTAGGTCTGGTCTCGTATTTGGCCCTGCAGTCTGCGGAGCGGATACCGATGGACGCAGCAGTGCGCTAGTTCTGGCTCCGAGAAATCATCGGTGGCCCTGATTTCCTAGCGGAATCCGATGTGTTAACGCCAACCGAAAATTAGGGCTATTTCTGCCAACTGAAAATGGGGCTACTTGTGTGCTGTTCTATTGTGCCGGAGGTCTGGCGCTGGTTGGCGGAGGCGACGGTGGGGTCACCGAAGACTTCGTCCCACCGGCTGAAGGCCAGGTTGTGGGTCAGGACCAGCGATGCGTATTCGTATCTGGGCGAGACGCGTTGGAAGAATAGGTTCGCCGAGTCCCGGTCGAACGGGATGTATACGACCTCGTCGACGATCAGCAGCTCGTAGCGGCCGAGTTTGGCCAGTAGTTTCTGGGGCAGGCGGCCGCGTCCGTGGGCCTCGGCCAGGCGGGCGACCCATCCGGGGGCGGTGTCAAACAGGACCCGGTGCCCTGCGCGGGCAGCCTTGATCCCGATCCCCACGGCCGAGGTGAGCCTTGCCTGTGCCGATAGGCCCGAGCAGCACGACGTTCTTGGCTTCCTCGAGGAAGACCCCCGGTGCCTAGGTGCGCCACGAGGTTCGCGTCGGCGGCCGATTGGTGGTCGAAGTTGAAATCTTCGATCGTATTGGCTCCCGGGAAGCGGGCGGCCCGGATCCGTAGGGCCACTCTGGAGGCCTCGCGTTCGGCGACCTCGTGCCTTAGGACGGGGGCCAGGTATTCCTCGTGGGATCAGGCCGCGTCCCGGGCCCGGTCGCTTAGACAATATGAGGTGAGATCCCCGGTTCGGGCATTCTGCCCGCCGGGATGGCCATTATCGCCGGGCGGTCCCGCGGCGCCTGCTTGACAGGCAGCGTCCGGTGTGGTTGGAATGCGGCGCCGCGGGTCCTGAATCCCGGCGGTGATGTCCATCTGTCCGGACGGGCAGGAAGCGGGTATGAAGTATCAGGGCCGGGGCCTTTGTGTCACGGGTTCCGTGGGTTGCCATTGATCTGGCCGGTTGGCTTGGCCGGCCTGTCGGGGCTGCAATGGTAGTGCCACACGTGAGGCTTGGGAGGTCCCGGCTATGATCGAGCATACTTTCATCGGCCTGGATGTTCACGCGGTGAACATTGTCGGCTGCGCGTTCACCCCGGGAACCGGGGAAATCGTGCGGCAGACCATGGCCGCAGACCCGGGCGGTGCTGGCCTGGACGCGCCGCTTCGATCCGCCGGTCAAGGCCGTGTATGAGTCCGGTCCGGGCGGGTACGTCTTGGCCCGGTTCCTGCAGGATGCCGGCGTCAACTGTGTGGTTGCCGCGTCCTCGAAGCTGCTGCATGCTCCCGGGGACCGGGTGAAGACCGACGTGTTAACCGAACTAACCGGGGCCGAGGGGGCGAATCGTCTGCGGAGGCGATGGGCATCGGCTAGGTTCTGTTCTGATGGGCATCGAAGAGAACGTTCCGCGGGTATTGTCCGGGCTGGTGGTGCCGCTGTCGGGTGGGCTGAAGGCCACCGGCGATCCCTTCGAACCGTATCGGCTGGTTGACTCTTCCGGTGAGACGATAGGGCCGGCGGCGGCATTCTTCTCCGAGTTGGTGGCATGCGGGCGACCGGCAACGACATTGCGTTCGTATGGCATGGACTTGTTGCGCTGGTTCCGGTTCCTGTCTGCCCTTGGGATGGCGTGGGATCAGGCGACTCAGGCCGAGGCGCGTGATTTCTGCCGTTGGCTGCAGGTGAGTGCCAAGCCGGTGCGGCCGCACTGGCGATACCCCGGCGGCGGCGGACCGGGCTCCGACAAGGCCACCGGGACGGAAAAGGTGACTCCGGGGCCGGGTAGGGCCCCGGACGGTGACCGGTATGCCGCGGTCACCGTTGCGCATTGTGAGAGCGTGCTGCGCGGCTTCTACGACTTTCATCTGGAAGCGGGCACCGGGCCGATGCTCAACCCGTTTCCCCTGTCCCGGGCCCGTGGAGGCGCCCGGGCGCAGTCGCAATCACAACCCGATGGAACCGTTTGCCGGGCAGCGCCGCGGCCGCTATCGGCCCAAGGTCGTGACCCGGGCACCACGGGCGATTCCCGATGAACAATTCGATCAGTTGTTCGCCCGGCTGGGATCGCATCGGGACCGGGCGCTGGTCGCGTTCTGGGTCTCGACCGGTGCCCGGGCTTCGGAGCTGTTGGGGGCCACGGTGGCCGACGTCGATCCAGGGCAGCAGCTGATCACCGTGCTGCGCAAGGGCACCGGCGCGTTGCAGCCGTTGCCTGCCGCGCCGGACGCGTTTATCTGGTTGCGTCTCTATCAGGCACAGGTCTCGGCCCTGGTTCCGCAGGGCAGGGATGAACCGTTGTGGTGGACGCTGCGCCGCCCGTTCCGGGCCTTGAGCTATGACGCGGCACGGGCGATGTTCGATCGGGCAAATGCATCGCTGGGCACGGACTGGTCGCTGCACGACCTTCGTCACACGGCCGCATACCGGATGGCCCGGGATCCGCAGATGCCGTTGACCGACGTGCAGTGGGTCCTCGGACACGCGTACTTATCGACCACGCAGCGCTATTTGAACCCGGTGACCGAGGACGTGATCGCCGGAGTGCTTGCCTTTCACGCCCGCCAGCGGCTGCGCGACCCGGTACCTGCACCCGCCACCCGGGTACCGTCCCGAAAGCCTGCAGATCCTCTTCGGCGGGAACCAGCCATGACGCTCAGTGAACAATTACTCGTCCCGCCGGTGGCCGGTGATCCGGCGGCGGCCCGCGAGGTGGCGCAAACCGGGGCGCAGCTGATGGCCGCGTTCCCCGCCCGCGGAGTCGATTCATCGTGGCCTTCGACCTGTGATGATCGTTCTGCGGTGCTGGCCCGCGTGCTCGCTGCACCGTTCAGCCTGGAGAATCCGAACAGCCAGCGGATCCGCCGGACCGGAGTGCTGGCGGTGCTGGGCTGGCTGGCGGAATTCCCGGGCGGAAACTGGCAGCAACGGTGGCAGGCCAGCGGCGCGGAAGCGGCCTCTGACTGGCGGGACTTGTTCAGCGGCGAGGCCGCCGGCCGGTCGCGGACAGGCACTGGTTCACCGGCACTACCAATTGCTGCGCCGGCATGGTGCCCTGGGCGAGGACGCGCCGGCTGCGATTGAGATGTTCTCCGGCAACGGGCAACCGACGTGCGAGCAGCTGATCGACCGCTACAAGATCAAATGCCGGCCGGTCCGGGACGTGCTCGTCGATTATTTACGTGAACGCCAGATGGCAATGGACTTCTCGACGCTGCAACGCACGGCCTACCTGTTGGGCAAATTGTTCTGGGCCGACCTGGAAGCCCACCAGCCAGGGATCGATTCACTGAAGCTGTCGCCCGAGGTCGCCGCGTCATGGAAAAAACGGGTCATGACCCGGACCCGCACCAGCACCGCTGCCAACGGTGAGCAGATCCAAAGGACCTCGGCACGGCTGGATGGGCGCAGCGTTCTTTCCGCGGTGCGCGCCTTCTACCTGGACCTGGCCGAATGGGCCGATGACGACCCGGCACGGTGGGCTCCGTGGGCGGTGCGCTGCCCGGTCAGCGCCACGGATGTCTCCCACAAGAAAGAGCGGCTGGCCCGCAAATCACGCACGGACCAACGCACCCGCGAACGGCTGCCGGTGCTGCCGGCACTGATCTCGTGGGTGCAGGCCGAACGCTCATGCACCGGTGATCTGCTCGCGGCAGCCGACCGCACCGCTGCCGGCGAGTTGTTTACCGTTGCGGGCCAAACGCTGCGCCGCACCGCCATGAAAACCGAAACCACCGGCCGGGTCTGGGCCGAGGATCCCGCCGGTGGACCACGCCGTGATCTGACCTTCGAAGAGCACCGCGGCTTCTGGACCTGGGCCATGGTCGAGGTGCTGCGCCACACCGGTATCCGCATCGAAGAGCTCAGTGAAATCTCACACCACAGCCTGATCCAATACCGGCTGCCCGACACGGGCCAGCTCGTCCCCTTGCTGCAGATCGCCCCGTCCAAGACCGACGCCGAGCGATTGCTGGTCATCTCGCCCGAGCTCGCCGACGTGCTGTCCCGGATCGTCTCCCGGATCCGCGCCGGGCAACCCCACGTCCCGCCGGTGGTGTCCTACGACAAAAACGAACGCGTCTACAACCCGCCCAGCCCGCTGTTGTTCCAATGGCGGCGGCGCCTGGACAACCGGGCAGTTTCCGAACGGACGCTGCGCCAATATCTTGACCACGCGCTGGAAGAACTCGGCGTCAAGGACGGCGGCGGAGCCGCTATGCGCTACACCTTCCACGACTTCCGCCGGATCTTCATCACCGACGCGATCATGCACGGCATGCCGCCGCACATAGCCCAGCTCGTCGCCGGACACCGCGACATCAACACCACCATGGGATACAAAGCCGTCTACCCCGAAGAAGTCATCAACGGCCACCGTGAATTCATCGCCCGCCGCCGCGCGCTGCGCCCCAGCCAGGAATACCGCACCCCCACCGACGAGGAATGGGCCGAGTTCATCGGCCACTTCGAACACCGCAAAGTTTCCGTCGGTGACTGCGGCCGCTCCTACGACTCGCCCTGCATCCACGAGCACAGCTGTCTGCGCTGCCCGCTGCTGCGGCCCGATCCCACAGCCAGGCCCCGCCTGGTGCAGATCCGCGACAACCTCATCGAGCGCATCGCCGAAGCCGAGTCCCACCGCTGGCTCGGCGAAGCCGAAGGGCTCAAAGTCAGTCTCGCCGGGGCCCGGACCAAACTTGCCGAAATGGACCAAATCACCGCCCGCCGAAACACGACCCAACTCGGCATGCCAACCTTTGCCCAATCCGCCGGCCGCACCAACACCCCGTCCACCGACCGGAAAAGCCCGTGATCACTGGCAAAGATCCTTGAAACTCTTAGTTCGGAGAAGACCGGCGGGACGCATGGGTCCTGGCCCAGATGCTCGCGGTCGGCGCCGTCACCGAGGTGCGCATCCCGGATGCTGCAACCGAGGCGCTGCGGGATCTGTCCTTAGCTGCGCGCGGCCGCGGCCCGGGACCTGGCCCATGCCCGCCAGTATGTCAATGCGATCCTGCTGCGCCACGTCCTCCGCTACCCGAGCCAGAACAGGTGGACCCAGGAACATACCGGGTGGCTGCACCGGCAGCGCTTCGAGGACCCGGTGCTGCAGTTCGCCTATGAGGCCGACGTTGAGCAGGCGGAACTGCTCGCCGCACGCCTGCGGCGCATCGACCGGCAGGTGACCGCAACGGCGGCGCAGTGCCGGTACGCGGCGGTGATCAATGCGCTGATGTGCCTGCGCGGCATCCAGACCACCGCCGGGTTCGGGCCCGCGGTTGAGATCGGGGACTGGACCCGCTTCACCGGCTCCTCCATCGGCTCCTACCTGGGGCTGGTGCCCAGCGAGCAGTCCTCCGGACAGTCCCGCCATCAGGGTCCGATCACCAAAGCCGGGTCCACCTACGCCCGCAAACTGCTGATCGAAGCGGCCTGGCAGCACCGCCGTCCCTACCCCCGCCCCGGGGAACGGCTCCTGCGGCAGCTCGACCTCGTTGACGCGGCCACCCGGATCCGGGCCCTGGAAGGCAACCGGCGGCTGCACCGGAAATGGGAGCACTTCGACGCCCGCAGGAAAATGTCCGTCAAGGACGGTTTGCTCCTGGGCACCGAAAAGCGCGCCGATGCGGCCCTGCGGGACCTGGCCCCGACCGTGTGGCGGACCCGCCCGGCCGGTGACGGGTCCAAGGGAATCCGCGACTATGCGTGGGCCCGGGTGCGGATCAACGGCGCCGAAGACGGGAAGGCCGAGCATTGGCTGCTGGCCCGCCGGTCCCTGGCCAGCCCTTCCGAGATCGCCTACTTCCTCTGCATACGCCCAAACGCACCGCCCTGGCCGACATGGCCCGGATCGCCGGGATCCGCTGGGCCGTCGAGGAAACCTTCCAGACCGCCAAGGGCCAGGCCGGACTCGATCACTACCAGGTCCGCCAATACACCGGATGGTACCGGCACATCACCCTGGCCATGCTCGCCCACGCCTTCCTGACCGCTGTGAAGGCCAAAAAGGGGGCGCCGGAACCGGGCCGGAAGGCCTCATAGGCCTCTCCCTGCCCGAAATCCGTCACCTGGTCACCCGCCTCGCCTGGGCCTTCATTCCCCACCCCGACCACGTCCTGACCCGCTCCCACTGGCGCCGAAAACGCCAACACAACGCCCAAAGACACCACTACAGAAAACGGCAAAGCAGAAAATAAACGCGACTGTAGTACTAGCCGCAAGTGGATTGCCGCAATTTACTGGGGGAGCGTTGAGTGTGCTGTTTCTTTCAAGAAGAGTGCGGTTACAAATCCAACGCTGGCGGCAATTACCAGTAGTAGGGCGGGAACCATATTGCTTCCCGTGGTGGTGGCTAGAAACTCCGCAAGGAAGGGCGTGCTTCCTCCAAAGACAGCGGCTCCGAAGCCGGTAGAGATTGCGGTGCCACGGTATCGAACTGTCGTCGTGAACAGCTCCATCTGCGCCGGTAGCAGCATGGCTGCTCCAAGGGCAGCCGGGAATACCAAGATCAGCTGACCCAAAACAGCGAAGAGGAATGTCCCGTGAGCGATCAGCAGGAACGCCGGGTAGGCAATAACTCCGAAGCTGATCGTCGACGCCAGGAGTGTCTTCTTCCGCCCTATGCGATCGCATACCCTGCCTGCAATGGGAAGCAGACAGAACAATGCGGTTGCATAGATCCCAGTTGCAATGAGCGCGAGTTCGCGCGGAAGCTCAACATGGCCGGTCAAATAAGTCGGAAGATAGCTGATCAGAACGTAGAACGCAGTGGAATTCATTGCCATCACGCCGATGGCAAGAAGCACTAGACGAATGTACGCAGCGGGAGAGGAATCTGAGCCAGAAGGGGCGCGATCCCTTGAGGCAGAGGATTCGAGAAATCTGCGCTGCTTTTCCTCTTGCGCTGCGATGAACTGCGGAGTCTCAGACACTCTCGTGCGGATGTAGTAACCGATCAACCCCAACGGTGCCGCGATCAGGAAAGGAATGCGCCAGCCCCAACTCGCCATCGATTCATCGCTCAGTGCCGTGTTCAGGAAGTAGGCCAGGGCCATGCCGGCGACCATAGCTGCTACGGTCCCGCCTTGAATCCAGCTCATGTTGGTAGCGCGCTTCCCGTCCGCCGAGTGCTCGGCGACGAATGCCCCGGCGCCCGCGATCTCTCCGCCTGCGGATAGACCCTGGACAAAGCGCAGGAGGAGCAGGGATATCGGTGCGGCTATTCCGATCGCGGAATAGGTGGGAAGCAGACCGATGGTTACGGTGGCGACCGACATCGTAATCAGAATCCATGCAAGAGTCCGTCGCCGGCCCCATTTGTCCCCGAGCCATCCGCAGATCACACCTCCGATGGGGCGGGCAAAGAAGGCCAGGCCGAAGATGGCGAAGGTCGACAGGAGGCCAACGGTGGGGTCATCGGCAGGAAAGAACGTCGAGGCGACAACTGTCGCGAAGAAGCCATACACCGCAAGGTCGAAGTATTCGACGAACGTTCCTATGGAGCCCGCCAGGATCACTCGCTTCAGGCTGCCAGGCCGTTCGTCCTGATTTCGTTCTGTTGAATGAAGTGATGATGTGGATGTGTTTGATGTAGCCATAATCGCCTTTCATGGAACGCTCCATTGCGCCAGTCCAGTTGGAAGGGAATGCCACCTAGAGACCATGTTGAATCGCAGGCGAGGTCTAATGCAGACCGTTGTTCCCTCAGGCAGGGCAGGGATAGTATCGTCTGCCGCCGCCTTCACTGGATGCTATAGAGCCTCACCTCGACGTGTCAACAGTAGTGTTGATTGCATATGAATCCTCGGTTACAGTCGGGGTCTAACATCCCTAGTTAGGAAGTGACCCATGATCAGAGAAGCTGTCATCGTCTCCACGGCTAGGACGGCCATCGGGAAGGCCTATCGCGGGGCCCTTAATGACACCACCCCTCAGCAACTGGCCGCCCACGCTATCAGCGCAGCGATCCAGCGTGCCGGCATCGATGCCGGGGAAGCTGAGGACATCGTGTTGGGTTGCGCTCTGCAGGAAGGCGCCTCCGGCCTCAACATCGCACGGCAGGCGGCCTTGCGCGCCTCTCTGCCCGTCACGGTCCCGGGCATGAGCATCGACCGTCAGTGCGCCTCCGGCCTGATGGCAGTGGCCACTGCCGCCAAGCAAATCATCGCCGACGGGATGACCGTGACCATCGGAGGTGGCGTGGAATCGATTTCTCTGGTCCAGAACGACCATGCCAACCGTTATCGAACTCAAGACCCCTGGCTGGTCGAACACCTGCCCCAGACTTATATGCCAATGCTCGAGACTGCCGAGATTGTCGCGGAGCGCTACGGGATTACGCGAGAGGCCCAGGACGCTTACGCGCTGCAGTCTCAGCAGCGTACCGCCCAGGCCCAGCGGGCCGGCCTCTTCCAGGATGAAATCGCTCCCCTAATCACGACCAAAGTGCTCACTGACAAAACCTCGGGGGAGACCAGTGTCCAAGAGGTATGCCTCGACCAAGACGAGGGCAATAGGCCGCAGACCGACCTGCCCTCCCTGTCGGCCTTGCGCACGATTCTGGCAGATGGCCAGGTAAGTAACCGGGCAACCGTCACGGCCGGTAACGCCTCCCAACTCTCCGATGGCGCCGCGGCGTGTGTGCTGATGGAGAAGACGCACGCTGAACGTCGAGGCCTAGAGGTCCTTGGCACCTATCGGGGCATGGCGGTGGCCGGATGCGGCCCGGAAGAGATGGGTATCGGCCCGATATTCGCTGTCCCAAAACTGCTGAAACAGCACGGTCTGTCGATCGAGAACATCGACCTGTGGGAGCTCAACGAGGCCTTCGCCTCCCAGGCCGTCTACTGCCGCGAGTCCTTGGGAATCGATCCCGACCGGTTCAACGTCAACGGCGGAGCCATTTCGATTGGCCATCCTTACGGAATGTCAGGCGCCAGAATGATCGGCCATGCCCTGCTGGAAGGGCGCCGTCGCGGAGCGCGATACGTCGTAGTCACCATGTGCGTCGGAGGCGGCATGGGCGCGGCCGGACTATTCGAACTCTAAGATCCCAGGAGAAAATGTCGTGAAGATTGTTGTTTTGGCCAAGCAGGTTCCGGACACCTGGTCGGACCGCAAGATCGATTTGGGGACCGGTTTGTTGGACCGGGCGGTGTCGGAGCCGGTGCCGGATGAGATCAACGAGCGGGCCCTGGAGAACGCGTTGGCGTATAAGGACCAGAACCTGGACACCGAGATCGTGGTGGTGACCATGGGTCCGGAGGATGCGACCAAAACGCTGCGCAAGCTGCTGTCGATGGGCGCTGACTCGGCGGTGCTGGTCACCGACGAGGCCCTGGCTGGCTCGGACATGGTCCAGACCGCGAGGGTGCTGGCCGCCGCGATCGGCAGGATCGGGGCGGTGGACCTGGTGGTGGCCGGCAACGAGGCCACGGACGGGCGCGGCGGGATGGTCCCGGCCATGGTCGCCGAACTGCTGGGGTGGCCGGTGCTGCCGGGGCTGGACACAGTGGCCATCGCCGCCGGGTCCGTGTCCGGTGTCGCCCAGGTGGACGGGGGCACGCTGTCGTTGTCCTCGCAGTTGCCGGCGGTGGTGTCGGTGACGGAGAAGTCCGCCGAGGCCCGGTTCCCGAACTTCAAGGGCATCATGCAGGCCAAGAAGAAGCCGCTCCAGACGTGGTCGCTAGCCGAGCTGGGGATCGCCGCCGGACCGGAGGCGGCGTCCGTGCGCTCGGTGATGGTCTCCGCGACCGCCCGCCCGGCCAAGGAGGCCGGGCCGAAGATCACCGACGACGGCACCGCCGCCGCCCAGCTGGCCGAGTTCCTGGCTGCCAACCGGCTCGTCTGACCGGTTTCCCACGGGACCGCCTGCCACGCAGTGAGGCCCCTGCTGATTGCCCACGTGCTGAAGACTTGAAGGAAGAGCATCCATGACTGCTGGAAACGTCCTTGTGTTGATCGAGACCACCGGGGCCGGGGACCCGAAGTCCACCGCGGCCTCGCTGTTGGGCGCGGCCGCGGCCCTGGGCACCCCGGTGGCCGTGGCGGTGGCCGCCCCGGGCCGGGGTGAATCCCTGGCGGTCCGGCTCGGGGAGCTGGGCGCGGCCCAGGTGTACCTGGCCGAGGCCGAGACCGCCGGCACCGAGCTGGGCAGCGCGCAGGTCGGTGCCCTGGCCGACGCCATGCAGGCCTATTCGGCCTCCGTGGTGCTGGTGCCGGCGACCAACGACTCGCGGGCGGTGGCCGGGCGCCTGGCGATCGTCGCCGGCGGCTCGGTCGCTGCCGACGCGGTCGGGGTGCGCTGGGACGCCGAGGGCCAGGAGGTCATCGTCACCCACGCGGTGTTCGGCGGGGACTTCACCACCGAGTCCACCGTGGAGGGCGGGCTGATGATCATCACCGTCCGCCTCGGGGCGATCGAGGCCCGCGCCGAGGCCGTTGCCTCCCCCCAGGTCACTACCGCGCCGGTGTCCACCGCCGCCGCCCCGGGCGCGCGGATCGAGGCGGTCACCGACGCGGCGACCGAGACCGGCCGGCCGGCGCTGCGCGGGGCCAAGGCCGTGGTCTCGGGTGGGCGCGGGATGGGCTCGAAGGAGAACTTCGTACTCGTGGAGCAACTGGCCGACGCCCTCGGGGCGGCCGTGGGGGCCTCCCGCGCCGCGGTCGATGCCGGGTACGTGCCGCAGTCCTACCAGGTCGGCCAGACCGGGGTCTCTGTCACCCCGCAGCTGTACGTGGCGCTGGGGATTTCCGGGGCCATCCAGCACCGGGCCGGGATGCAGACCGCCAAGACCATCGTGGCGATCAACAAGGACGAGGACGCCCCGATCTTCGACGTGGCCGACTTCGGCATCGTCGGGGATGTGTTCACCGTCGTCCCCAAGCTGATCGACGAGCTCTCTGCCCGCCAGAACTGAGCGACCGACCGGCGTGGATGCACCGCATCACCGCCTTGGCCTGACTGGCCGTACTAGAAGTGAAAGGCCACGAGATGAGCAGCGAGAAAAACACTACCGAGAAGAGCGCTCCGCGCCGCGCCCGCATGGCCAGTTACCGTCCCCAGCCGCAGCAGCAGGCAGGGCTTGGAACCGAAGCAGGTGCTCAGCTCCCGGACTCCGCAGTGCAGGTGGAGGGGGCGCAGGAATCTCCAATCGCCTCGCAGTTCCCGCCGACCAGGACTCGGATAGGCGCAGGTGCCTCGACGGCCGAAGCCGGTTCCGCGGCCCCGGCCTCTGGTGCTGCGACGGAGGTTGGCAAGGCTCCGGCCCGTCAGCGGATGGGTGCCCCGTCGTCCGCCCCTAACCAGACTGGGGCAGAGGAATCCTCGCCTGCCGCAGGTGGCCGAACGCGCCAAGGTGCAGGGGCCAGACCGGTCACTGCACCCGCTGATGCGCCTAGGGCCCCTCGGATGGCAACCCCAACGGCTCCCACCCCGAGCAGTGCTCCGGCCCCGACCGCGAT
>NZ_JBNHHC010000056.1:0-22819 GCF_059091865.1 Arthrobacter sp. B0316-1-20
ATAGCGTGGGGGAAACGCCCGGTCCCATTCCGAACCCGGAAGCTAAGGCCCACAGCGCCGATGGTACTGCACTCGGGAGGGTGTGGGAGAGTAGGTCACCGCCGGACACTCATTACAAGGGAAGGCCCCGCCAACGACGGCGGGGCCTTCCCCGTTTAACCACAAAAACAACCCAGACTAGGCTTGGGCGTATGGACACGTCTTTGTTCTCCCATGCGCCGCAGGAGCCCCAACCAACCAAGAGCGCCGAACCGGTGCACTGCCGTGTGACGATCGCGCGGGACAGCAGGGAAGCGTTCGAGGGTTTCACCGACCTCATTCACCTGTGGTGGCCAGTCGACAGCCACAGCGTGGCCGGTGAAGGCAGCCATGTGGAGTTTGAAGACCAGGTCCTGACTGAAACGAGCGTTGAGGACGAGGTCCATGTTTGGGGCGAGATCCTGGACTGGATACCCGACAGCCACCTGCGCCTCACCTGGCACCCGGGCACGAGTCCGGCGACAGCGGGAGAACTGCGCGTCGACTTTGCGGAAGCCTCCCCGGGGCGCACGGAGATCCTGCTGGCCCACTCGGGCTGGGAGAACATGCCAGACGGCCAGCAGCAGCGGGCCGACTACGCTGAGGGGTGGCCCGAGGTACTCGGCCGCTATGTCCGCTTCATGGGCGGCCCGGCGTGAGCCGCACACATCATCCTGCAACTACCACTGGAGGCCTTGAGACCGTGACCGATTCCTTCCTTGCCGGGCTTGTGGATGTGCTGCCCGCCGGTATGGTCAGCACCGAACCGGGTGATTTGGCCGCCTGCGCCGTCGACCAAGGTCCGGTGCTGGACCATCAGCTGCCCATTGCCGTCGTCCGGGTGCAAAGCGTGGAGGACGTGCAGGCTGTGATGCGCGCAGCCCACGCGGCCGGGGTGCCGGTGGTATGCCGCGGCGCTGGGACGGGTGTGTCCGGCGGCGCGCACGCCACGGAAGGGTCCCTGGTGCTGAGTCTGGAGCGTATGGACCGAATCCTGGAGATCCATCCCGAGGACGAGATCGCCCGGGTGGAACCTGGCGTGATCAACTCCGACCTGAACGCCGCCGTGGCCGAGTACGGGCTGATGTACGCACCGGACCCGGCCAGCTACCGCCTCTCGACGATTGGCGGGAACATCGCCACTAACGCCGGCGGGCTGCGCTGCGCAAAGTACGGTGTGACCCGCGAATCCGTGCTGGCGCTCGACGTGGTGCTGGCCGACGGAACCTTGATCCACACCGGTCACAGGACCTTCAAAGGCGTTGCCGGCTACGACCTGACCGGACTGTTTGTGGGTTCTGAGGGCACTTTGGGCGTCGTGGTGGGAGCGACGGTCCGGTTGCGCTATCTGCCTGTCGCCGTGGAAACGGTGGCGGCGTTCTTCCCCGACGTGACGGCTGCCGCGGCCGGCGTTCTGGCCGTGGGCCGCGCCCGCGTACAGCCCGCCATCATGGAACTGTTGGACGGTAACACCATGGCCCAGTTGGACAAGGAGCAGGGGTCCGATCTGTGCAGCCGGGGTGCAGCGCTGTTGCTGATCCAGACCGACGGCTATGCGGCCGGAGTGGAAGCAGGCATTATCCGCGATGTTCTCACCAGGCTTGGCGGCGACATTAAGGCGGCCGACGCCGTGGAAGCGGTCCGTCTGGTCGATCTGCGCAGGCATAGTCGCGGAGCCGAAGCGGACGACGATTTCCGGGTTGGGGAGGACGTGGCGGTGCCTCGTTCCCAGCTGGTGCACTACATCAACCAATTGCAGGGTATCGCCGAACGGCACGGCGTCGGTCTTAAGGTTGTGGCGCACGCAGGGGACGGGAACTTACATCCCACCTTCTGGGTTGGCCCCGGGGAGGTGGCGAAGGTGCCGGCGCTCAATGCGGCGCTGGACGAGTCCATCGATGTCGGCCTGGCACTGGGCGGCACAATCACTGGCGAGCACGGGATCGGGCAGTTCAAGGTGCGGTGGCTGGGGCGCGAACAGAGCGAAGAGGTGTTGGAGTTGCAGCGCCGGCTGAAGGATGTGTTTGATCCGCAGCGGCTGCTCAATCCGGGCAAGGCGTTGCCCGCGGGCGTACCGGAGCACATACCGTCCTGAGCGCCCGGGGGGCTGAAGGCGCTGCCGCTGGTTCACCGAAGCTCTGAGTCGCTTGCCAAGGGCCGAGTCGCTGGACAGGGCGGCTGAGGGACGTGCCCGGCGGGAAGTGCCCCGCGCGTAGGCTAGTGCCATGAGGAAAGAGACGTTGTGGGAAGAAATGAAGCGCCAGAACCCGGGGCATTCGGCCTGGTACATTCAGCGCTTCGAAAAGATGCGGGCCGAGGGAGCGGACCTGCATGGTGAGGCCCGGCTGATCGACGCGATGGTGCCCCGCGGCAGCCGGATCCTCGACGCCGGATGCGGACCGGGCCGGCTGGGCGGCGAACTGGCGCGCCGCGGCCACACGGTGTTCGGCGTCGACGTGGATCCGGAGTTAATCGAAGCAGCACGCAAGGACCATCCCGACTGCACCTGGCTGGTCGGCGACCTCGCCGAACTGAATCTGCCAGCTCAAGGTGTCGCCGAGCCGTTCGATGTCATCGTCAGCGCCGGGAACGTGCTTACTTTTCTCGCCCCGGGCACCTCCGGCGAAGTGCTGCGAAAGCTGGCCGACCACTTGGCTCCTGGCGGCCGGCTCGTGACCGGCTTCGGAGCAGGCCGCGGCTACGACTTCGACCAGTTCTTATCCGACGCTTCCGCCGCCGGCCTGGCCGCGGACCTGCGATTGTCCACCTGGGACCTGCGGCCCTTCACGCCGTCGTCGGACTTCCTGGTCGCCGTTCTCAGCAAGGTGGCGGGGAAGCAGGCTTAAGCGGAGTCAACCTTCGTCGGTCTCGGCGGCGTCCAAGGCGGCAGCGGTCTGCTCGTCCGGATTCAGCATGATGGTTGCCTCGTCCCGCCGGTGGCGCAGCACCGAATCGACATACGACTGCACTGCCTCCGCCAGCGGCACGTTCCGGTCCTGGTCTTCCGAGACGTACCAACGATGCTCGAGCACCTCATGGACCACTTCGGCCGGTTCCAGCTTTCCCGCCAGCTCGCGCGGGATCGCCTTGACGATCGGCTCGAAGACGTGGCGGACCCAGCTGTGGGCGCTGACTTCCTCGCTCTGCTCCGACTGGTGGTCCGCACGGTAGGCATCCAGGTCGTTGAGCAGCCGCCGCGCCTGGTTTTCCTGGACGTCGAGGCCGGTCAGCCGGAGCAGCCGGCGTTGGTGGTGCCCGGCGTCCACCACCTTGGGCTGGAGGCGGATGCTGGTTCCGTCGGCCGTGCTCTTGATGGAGAACTCTTCTACGTCGAACCCCAGATCGTTCAGCCGCCGGATCCGGGCGTTGACCCGCCACCGGTCGCCTAAGTCGAACGACTCCTCGTCCGTCAGCTCCGCCCAGAGCTTTCGGTAGCTGTCCATGATCCGCTCGCTGGTCGTTACCGGATCCACTCTGTCTTCCAGCAGGCCGCCCTCGACCAGATCCATCATCTCGCCGGCGATATTTACCCGGGCTATCTCGAGGTCGTGTTCTCGCTGGCCGTTGGAGAGCTGCGGGTGCAGTTCGCCGGTTTCGGCATCCACCAAATAGGCCGCGAACGCGCCGGCGTCCCGGCGGAAGAGTGTGTTGGACAGCGAGACATCGCCCCAATAGAAACCGATCAGGTGCAGGCGCACCATCAGCAGAGCCTGCGCATCGATTAGGCGGGTCAGGGTCTCCCTGCGCAGTGTCTGGGAAAACAGCGCGCGGTAGGGGAGCGAGAAGCGCAGATGACGGGTGACCAGCACCGGCTGTAGCTCCGATCCATCGGTGCGCATGCGCCCGGTCATCACGGCTACTGGTTCCACACAAGGTAGGCCCAGCCGCTGCAGTTTGCGCAGCATCTGGTATTCGTGCCGTGCTGCCTCTTCGCCGGTCTCCTTGATGGCCACCACGCCGGCGCCCAGCGGAGCGAACCGGACCACGTGCCTGGACAGGCCGCGGGGCAGCGCCGCCAGGTTCTCCGCCGGCCAGTCTTGCAAGGCCAGATGCCACGGCAGGTCCAGCAGCCGCTCGTCGGTGGTGGCCGCGGTGATGCTCAAGGAAGCGATCGCCGCGGCCTCACCGGACAGAGCCGTGTCGGCGGTGCCCCGGACGGGGCCGCCGGTGCCGGAGTGAGCAGCCATAATGACTACATCCTAGGCATGGGACTAGTCGGCTGTCTTTCCGGCCTCGACCGGGGCATTGAGGTCTTCCACCGAAGCCTCCGGAGTGCCCGGTGCATGCTCGCCCAGGCGCAGTCCGGTCTGGGTATCGAACAGGTGCACGTGCCCCTCTTTGGGACGCACGTAGACGGTGCTGCCAGCTATCGGCGGCGTCCGTCCATCCACCCGGCCGGTGATCTCGTAACGCTTGCCGTCCAACTCGGTGTGTCCGTAGACGTAGGCATCGGCACCGAGTTCCTCGACCACGTCCACGAACACCGCTAGGCCGTGGTTGTCCTCGGCGCGCTCCAGATCCTCCGGGCGGACGCCGAGCGTCACCGTGCTGCCGTGCGCCTCGCCGAGCAGGTCCCGCGGCACCGGATAAGTCATGCCGCCGAACTGGACACCGCCGTCGGTCACTGGCAGTTCCAGCAGGTTCATGGCGGGGGAGCCGATAAAGCCGGCGACGAAGACGTTCGCCGGCCGATCGTAGAGGGCGCGCGGAGTGTCCACCTGCTGCAGGACACCGTCCTTGAGCACGGCAACCCGGTCGCCCATGGTCATGGCTTCCACTTGGTCGTGGGTGACGTAGACGGTGGTGACGCCCAGCCGGCGGGTCAGCGAGGCGATCTGCGTCCGCGTCTGCACGCGCAGCTTGGCGTCAAGGTTGGAGAGCGGTTCGTCCATCAGGAACACCTGGGGATTGCGCACGATCGCCCGGCCCATGGCCACACGCTGGCGCTGGCCGCCGGAGAGCGCCTTGGGCTTGCGGTCCAGATACTCTTCCAGATCCAGCAGTTTGGCGGCCTCGCGGACCCGTTCGGCACGTTCTTCCTTGGACACGCCCGCGATCTTCAGGGCAAAGCCCATGTTGTCGGCCACGGACATATGTGGGTAGAGCGCGTAGTTCTGGAAAACCATCGCGATGTCGCGGTCCTTGGGCGGTACGTCGGTCACGTCTCGGTCGCCTATCAGGATCCGGCCGGCGTTGACGTCTTCCAGACCGGCCAGCATCCGCAGCGACGTGGATTTGCCGCAGCCGGACGGGCCGACCAGAACCAGGAATTCGCCGTCGGCAATCTCCAGGTTGAGGCTGTTCACGGCGGGCTTCTCGGTGCCCGGGTACAGGCGAGTGGCATGATCGAACGTTACCGTTGCCATCATTGTTTCCCTTCACGGGCAGGTACGTGCCCGACGATCCGTAGTGATGGGTGAATATTCAGTTTTCAAGCGGCTCGCCGCGCACACGCCGTGAGGCGGCTCACGCCCTCAGTATGCCACGGCTGTCAAAGTGCCCGGCGACGCTTCGGTCAACATCCGGTGCCGTCGAAAACGCGCGCTAAGCCTGCACCTCAGCCGCTCGGAGCTCGGCCAGCAAGGCCAACGCAGCAGCGAAAGCCTGCGGGGACTCCACCCGGTATTGCGCAGCGGTGTTGCCCGGCCCCACCTTGATACCGACGTCGGCATCCCGCAGGACGGCGAAGGCATGCTCGTCGGTGACGTCATCACCGGCGAAAAAGACGGCGGTCGCGCCGGTGACGGCGCGCAGCAGGCCGATGCCCTGGCCCTTGTCCGCACTGAGCACCGACGTCTCCAGCACGCGCTTGCCGTCGCTGAGCTGCAGCCCGGGAATCGCCTGCAGCGCGGCCCTGGCCTGCTCGGTGGCTGCCGCTGCAATATCGTCGGCGGCGGTGCGGGTATGGAGTACGACGCCGGCCGGCTTGGCTTCCAACCGCGTGCCCGGGTGGGCCGCGACGACCTTTTCGACGACGGCGGTGGCAGCGGCCAGCACGCGCAACTGCGACTCGTCCAGCACCAACGGGGGGCTGTCCGGGCCGGTGAAGACTTCGCCGCCGTGGGAGCCGATCAACAGGGTCCGGTCGTCAGGGGATGCCACGGCACGCAGGCTGGCCAGCGCCCGGCCGGAGATGAAGGCGGTGGACGTATTCGGCAGATCGGCCAGCGCGGCGACGGCAGCGGCCGAGGCCGGCAGTGGCCGGGCATCCTCGGCCCGCGGCACGATCGGTGCCAGCACGCCGTCGAAATCCAGCGCCACCAGCAACCGCTCCGTTCCGGCTAAATGCTCCAGCGCGGCCCGCAGTTCTGCCGGCACTGCCCGCTCGCGGCCGTGCTCAGTCATGTTCACCCGCACGCTCCTGTTCACCCGCTTGCTCGAGCGCCGTCAGGAAAGCGCGCGACCAGTGCTCCACGTCGTTCTGCAGGATTTGCCGGCGCATGGCCCGCATCCGCCGGTTGGCCTCGGCCCGCGGCATGTTGACCGCCCGGACAATGGCCTCCTTGAGCCCGTCGATGTCGTGCGGATTGACCAGGATCGCCTGCTTAAGCTGGTCGGCGGCGCCGGCAAACTCGCTGAGCACTAGTGCCCCGTCCGCTTTCTTGCGGGAGGCAACGTATTCCTTGGCCACCAGGTTCATGCCGTCGCGCAACGCCGTCACCAGCATCACGTCGGCGGCCAGATAGAGCGCCACCATCTCCTCCACCGGGTAGCTGTGGTGCAGGTAGCGGATGGCGGTGTTCTCCAGGGTGTCGAAGGTTCCGTTGATCCGACCGACGGCCCCTTCGATTTCCTCCCGCAGCAGCCGGTAGGACTCCACCCGCTCGCGACTGGGGGAGGCCACCTGGATCAGCACCGCGTTCTCCACGTCCAGCTTGCCGTCTTCGAGCAGTTCACCGTATGCCTTAATCCGGTGCCCGATGCCCTTGGTGTAGTCCAGCCGGTCCACGCCCAGTACCACGGTGTCCGGGTTGCCCAGTTCCTGCCGGATCTGTTCTGACCGGGCAATCACGTCAGGCCGGTGGGCCAGCTCGTTGATGTGCTCCACATCGATGGAAATCGGGAAGGCGCCGGCCCTGCAGAGGCGGACACCGCCGTCGTTGTTTTCCACTTGCACCTGCTGCTGGCGCACAGCGAAACCGCTGAAGCGGCGCACGCAGCGCAGGAAGTTGCTGGTGTCGCTGGGGCGCTGGAAGCCCAGCAAGTCGGCACCAAGCAGGCCCTCGATCACCTGCCGTCGCCACGGAAGCTGGGCGAAGATTTCCAGCGGCGGGAACGGAATGTGATTGAAGAAACCGATCCGCAGGTCCGGCCTCGCCTCGCGCAGGAGCTTCGGAACCAGTTGCAGTTGGTAGTCCTGCACCCAGACGGTGGCGCCCTCCGCGGCAATCTCCGCCGTGGCGTCGGCGAAGCGCTGGTTGACCATCTTGTAGCACTCCCACCAGGTGCGGTGGAATTCCGGCGACGCGATCACGTCGTGGTACAGCGGCCAGAGCGTGGCGTTGGAAAAGCCTTCGTAGTACATTTCAACGTCATCGGCGCTCAAAGCAACCGGCACCAAGTGCATATTGTCGTGGTCGAACGGGTCTACTTTCTCGTCCGGGACGCCCGGCCAGCCCACCCAGGCACCCTCGGTCTTGGCCATCACCGGCGCCAACGCCGTAACCAGTCCGCCGGGCGACCGGCGCCACTCGCCCTGCCCGTCCTCGTCGATGGTGTAGTCCACCGGCAGCCGATTGGAGACGACGATCAGGTCGTACTCACCATACTGGCGTCCTTCTGCGTCCCTATCGTTTTGAGCGGAATCCGCCAATTGACTCTCCTTTGTGTGAAGTCGTCCTGATGAAGACCTTATAAGGAATGGAAACCTGTCGCTTCCCCGGATCGTTCCCTCAAGTACAAACGTGAACGCGGCCACTGATGCCGCCTGAACGTTGAAGTTGCAACTAAACTGGTGCTGATGTGCCCTGCCGGGGCGAAGCAGACCGAAAAGACGCGAGGATTCATGGCTCACCCAAACAGCCCTAAGCCGACCAAGGCCGAGCGCACCGCAGCGGCCCGCGATAAGGCCCGCCAGATGCGCGAGGCACAGCAGAAGCGTGAAAAGCGCAACTCGCTGCTGGTCAAGGGCGGGGTGGTGGTCGCTGTACTGGTGATCATTGGTGTGATTGCCGCGGTTGTCATCACCAACCAGCGCGGCCAGATTGCCGACGCCGGTGCAGCGCCGGCGCACGGCAACGCATTCGGTGGCTACACCATCACGCAGAAGGGTCTGGCGGACACGGAGGCCGCCCAGGTGGATGTGGCGAACATCCCGGCGCCCGCCTCCACCAAAGGCGACGTCATCGTGCCGGCCGGCGTAGCTGCGGCGCCTAAAGGCAAGCCGGCGAGCATCGTGATGTACGTGGACATGGGCTGCCCGGTCTGCAAGAGCTTCGAAGGCCAGTACGGCGGGTACCTCACCGACCTCACCTCCTCCGGCGACGCAACCGTCGAGTACCGGGTGGCCACCTTCCTCGACCGGGTGTCGACTACCAACTACTCCTCCCGCGCTGCTAACGCCGTGGCCTGCGTAGCCGATTCCAAGCCCGAAGTCTTCAACGATTACCTGACGCAACTGTTCGCCCAGCAGCCGGCCGAAGGCGGTGCCGGCTTGGACAACGCCACGTTGACCAAGATTGCCGAATCGGCCGGGGCAACCGACGTGTCCTCCTGCATTGACGACGGCGAATTCCGTCCCTGGACCAAGTTCGTGAACCAGACCTTCAGCGAGTACCAGGTGGGCGGCACGCCTACGGTCTACGTGGACGGACAGAAGTGGGATCCGAACACCGCCGGCGACTTCCAGGAGTTCGCCCAGGGCGTCATCGACGCCCGCGCCTAATCCCTTCGCCGTGCCGGTTCCCCGGCGCGGCAAACAGGCGGCGGCTTGCGAGTTTCACGCGGAGCCGCCGCCTGGGCTACCCTTATCTAGCCGGTTTGTCCGGCACGCTGGCGGAAACGCCAGCACGCCTCCTTAGCTCAGTTGGCCAGAGCACCTGTCTTGTAAACAGGGGGTCGCCGGTTCGAATCCGGCAGGGGGCTCCGCGAACCCCTCTCTGACTAGGCGAATGCCAGTCGGGAGGGGCTTACTCATGTTGGGACGGCAGCCTAAGAAACGCTTTACACACGCTTTGAACGAAAAAGTGACGCCCGGGCCTGCTTCGCGGCGCATAGCAGCACCATGGAACGAGACACGAACACCGAACCGGTAAAGCTGCTGACTCGTGGGCAGGTGGCGTCCCTTTGGGAGATTTCGCCGAAGACCCTGGCAAACTGGGAGAGTGCCGGCAGCGGGCCACCGGCGATCAAGTTGCGCGGTCACATCGTCAGGAATGAAGCGCCCGCCGTCGCTGCCCTGGTACCGCGATAACCACGCGGCAGCCGCGTAATGGCGCGCACCAAGCTAGCCCCTGGCGACTGGACGACACTCAAGGGAAAGAAGAATGAGGGTACCGGGCTGTGGCGGGATGGTGCAGGGCTGGCTGCCGCCGAACATGGCGTTCCGCTGCGAATATGTCGCGCTCCAGACCGCGGTCAAAGCCAAGTACGGGCTCTGGATGACCAAGGCCGAAGCCGCGGCGATCAAAAACATCATCACCAGCTCGTGTCCCGACCAGCCGGTTCCGGCCGACAACGGGGGAGTGAAGGTACCTGTCGCAGCGAAGCCGGCTCCTGAGCCCCCGCCGAAGCCGAAGCCAGCTCCTGCACCCAAGCCGGCACCCCGTGCAGAAGGCAGCGGCCGGCGGGAACGTGTTCTACCAGAACTGCACTGCCGTGAAGCAGGTCGGTGCGGCACTGATTCGTGTCGGCGACCCGGGGTGGGGCACCAAGTTCGACCGCGACGGCGACGGGGTCGGCTGCGAAAGCTGGGCGGTGAGCCTGCCACCGCCGTACACTCGGGAACATACTGAATGGCGGGCGCGCTAGCGAGCAAGACAACAGGCTTATTGCCAATAAACGAAAGGTGAGACCATGGCGGCAGTCGTAGCCCCAGGGCGACTCACTGCTGGACCAATCGCTGCGACGGTAGTGCTTTTGGCTTCATTGGTCCTCTTTTTCGTCACCGACAACGCGCTTGTGGTTGTCGCCGTAGCTGGTGCCATGGTGTTCTCACTATTCGGACTACAGATTTCCAAGTGGTACTGGGTCCCTTCCAGCCTTGGCGCATTCTTGTTGCTCTTGCTGCTTTCGCTCATGTTTCCCATGTGGACTGCAGGCTAAATGGTCTTGTCGCTGCGACCAGAACTGCACGGCGGCAGAGCAGGCCGGTGCGGCACCGATCCGTGCAGGCGATCCCGGTTTTGGACCCAAGTTTGACAGATAGTGACGGCGTCGGCTGCGCAAGCTGATCCCAGCGTTACCTTGCGGTGACCCCGGTGCAATAGTCTGTCTTCCTTCCGAACAGGGCTCTCGCGCCACTCCGACGTCGAACTGATCGAGGCAGCAGCCGAGGTCGCATCGAACATTGCCATCGCAACCCTGCTCATCCCGGGCATCGGGACCATCTCCGACCTCAAGCGGGCAGCATCCGCCGGGGTCAGCTACGTGCGGGTCGCAACGCATTGCACCGAGGCGGATGTCTCGGCCCAGCACATCGCGACCGCTCGCGAGCTCGGCCTCAACACCACGGGCTTCCTGATGATGAGCGCGCTGACCACACCAGCGAAGCTGGCCGAGCAGGCGAAGCTCATGGAGGGCTACGGAGCCCAGTGTGTCTACGTGGTCGACTCGTCGGGTGCCCAGACCATGGACGACGTCACCGACCGTGTCAACGCGCTCCGCGACGTATTGAACCCGGAACCGAGATCGGCATCCACGCCCACCACAACCTTTCGCTGGGCGTTGCCAACTCGATTGCGGCCGTAAAGGCGGGCGCGAACCGCGTCGATGCCAGCCTCACCGGGATGGGCGCGGGAGCCGGCAACGCGCCGCTGGAGGTCTTCATCGCCGTCGCCGAGAAACTCGGCTGGAGCCACGGCACCGACGTGATGGCCCTCATGAACGCCGCCGACGACATTGTCCGCCCGCTCCAGGTCCGCCCGGTTCAGGGCGACCGCGAGACCCTCGGGCTGGGCTACGCCAACGTCTACTCGTCGTTCCTGCTCCACGCCGAAACGGCGTCGGCCAAGTACGGGATCCCGACCATCGAGATCCTGATCGAGCTCGGTCGCCGCAAGATGGTCGGCGGCCAGGAAGACATGATCGTTGACGTCGCCCTCGACCTCTTGAAGAAGCAGGCCGCCTAACGCCCGAACAGCAGCCCGAACCCGTGGGAGCCCTCCCAGTAGGTTGAGTCTCGAGTTGAGGGCTAGGAGACGATCGCCATCTCATGTGGAGTCTGGTTCAGTCGCCGCCCGCCATCCGGCGTGACCGTGACGATGTCCTCGATGCGGACGCCGAATCGGCCGGGGAGGTAGATGCCTGGCTCGATCGAGAAGCACATGCCGGGCTGGAGGAGGTGGGTTTCGCCCGCCACCATGTACGGCGGTTCATGGGTGGTGAGCCCGATGCCGTGTCCGGTGCGGTGGATGAAGTAGTCACCGTATCCGGCTTCGGTAATCACGGCTCGTGGCGCGCGGTCGATCTCCTGGCACTCGATGCCGGGCTGCACCGCTTCGAAGCCCGCCTGCTGCGCACGGCGAACGACGTCGTGCACCTCACGTTCCTCCTCGGTGGGCTCGCCGACGTGCACGGTCCGGGTAGTGTCCGATCCGTAGCCGTGCTTGAGGCCGCCGAAGTCGAGCACCACCATGTCGCCGTCCTCGATAATCCGGTCGCCGATCTCATGGTGCGGGTTGGCACCGTTCGGACCCGAGCCTACAACGGTGAAGTCGACCTGCGAATGTCCGAACTGGCGCAGCAACTTGGCCAAGTCGGCGCCGACGTCAGTCTCGCGCCGGCCCGCGAATCGGACCTTGAGGATCTCCTCGTAGGTCTGGTCCGCAGCCGACCCGGCCGCGGCCAGCCTTGCCACCTCGTCGGCGTCCTTGATCGCGCGCAGCATGGGTAGCGCCGTGGTCATCGACACGTACGACGATTTCTCCAGCCTGCCCTGCAATCCGAGCAGGTGCATGGCCCATGCAGAGTCCGATACCGCGTAGCGCCCGGTGTCGTTCAGGAGCTTCGCCGTCGCCTCATATGGATCACTTCCGTCTGTCCAATCGAAAACCTGGAAGGTGGAGGCGCCGGGTGCTTTTTCCGCATCGGGACGTTCCAGCTTCGGAACGATCATGGCGGGCTCGCCGTCCGTGGGTATGACCAGCATGGTGATGCGCTCGGTGATCGCCACCGGGGCATAGCCGGTCATGTAGAGCAGATCCGGTCCCGGCGTCAGCAGCAGGCCGGCGAGTCCGGCGTCGTGCGCGGCCTGGGCAGCTCGCTGCTGCCGCTGTGAGAAGTCATCGGCAGTGAACGCGACCGGTTCAGCAGGGCTGCTCTGCTCAGTCACGACAACCTCCATCGAACAGTCGGTGAGGACAGGTTCATTAAGCGCCCCATGGAAACGACCTGGCAAGGGTCGGCCACCAGGCACTCCGTGCCCCCTCGTTCATCCGGGCGGGTGCCCACGGCGTCACGAAGGGGACCATTCATCTTTAGGGTGCTCGCAGCCGTCGTCGTCAGTCTTTGACTCGGATGTCGGTTCGCAGGTCTCGCACCGAGAGGTGGTCGGTAGCAGTACGAAAATCGGTGACAACGCCGTGCTGCGAATCGAACGTTGCTTCCGCCACGTACTCTGCGTCCTCTAGGTAAACCATGGAGAGGCGGATGCCGTCCTGCGTCCGTGCTGCGCCCGTAATCCGCTGGTTGTCCTGGTGTCCGCCCCAGATACGCATGGTGAGCGGATAGAAGAGTTGGATTTCATCCGGAAGCCAATCCGGCCGTTCATGCCCGATCGTTTCGACCCTGCCGCCGGTCCTTATGACGCAACCCTGGGACGGATCAGATGTGATGCTTCCGCCGTTGCCTTTGACGCTCCAACTATGATCGCCGTCGGAGACGCGGACTTTCAGGCTGACCATGTTGCCTTCGTGGTCGGTCCTGTCCACGATGGCCGACATGGGGTAGCGCAAGCCGGAGTCACGCACCACTGACAGCAGTTCCAGCAATGCTTCGAAGTCTTCGCGCCCGCTCACATCCACCTGCCGTCGATAAAAGCCCTATGAGGTCAGACCCGCCAGCGCAGGCGGCTGTCTGTAGACGACTTCTTGCACGTGTAGGTCTTGCCTTTGGCGCTGATGCCCTTGTGTCCCTTAGCCGCGCAGAAGGCGCCAGGGTGCACGCCCTTGACGATTTTGGCCGGGGTGGTGCTCTTGGCCGGAGTCTTGGGCGTCGAGGCTTTGCCGGCGGGCTTGATAGCGGTGACCTTCACGACCTTCTGGCCGGGGCACGAGGCGAGGACCCGCTTCATGGCAGCTTTTTCGGCGGAGGTAACCGACAAGGCGTACTTCTTCTTCACCGCGATCTGGGTGGCTACGTAGGTGCACCTGAAGGCCTTGTTTTTGGGCAACCAAGCGCTGGCCTCCCGGTCGCCCTTTGCACGGTTGGCGGAGGCATCGACGGCGCGCAAGTTCAGCGGGTCGTTGGCGAACGCGGTGCGCTGGGCGGTGGAAAGCTTCTGGGCACCTGAAACCCATGCCTGGCCGAGGGCGACGACGTGGTCGATGTCCACCTTGTTTCCGCCGCGGACGTGTTTGATGGTCTTGCCCGTGTAGGGGTCTTTCAGAGTCCCGGAGGCAATAACGCAATTACGTGTGCCGGGCTTGAAACGGTCCTTGGTCAGGTCGCGCTTGAGGATGTCATTGCGGGCGTCGCAGCCGTTACGGTCCGGATCCTTCCAGCCGGTGCCGAACTTGGCCCGCGAGTAGCCGGTCTTGGCGGCCTTGCCCTTGACCGGGAGGGTATTCAGTACCGAGGACGCGCTGGTTGTGGCATTTGCACTAGCTGCTTCGGCTGGAGTCGCGGCGGAGAAGCCCCCGAGCAGCAGGGCCGCGGCAGTGGTGATGGCGGCCAGTGGTCGGCCCAAACGGTTAATGGACGTGTTCATGATCCCCCATGAATCCGGCGCGGACCCGGACGATTTAGTGCGAATTTGCTGGTGATCCGTCTCGGACTTTTCGCCGCTTGTGAGCTACATTCTGTGGTCGAATGACCGAGCGAGGCTTTCCTTCGCCTTGCGATTAGCTATCGGCGGCCGAGCCGGCCACGTTAGGTGTGGGCGGGCTGTTCAGGAGACTTTTTGTGTCCGCCGAAAGGCGCGAAATTCCGAGGACAGTGAAAAATGCAGTCAAGGCGATCGCGGCTATCCACAGTGACAAACCAGCCAGATCATGGATAGCCATATGAGGGATCCTGCGGTCCGGGACCGCCACTACGCCGATAAAGGCACCTAGCACCCCGAAATAGCTGCCCTTCATGAATGAACGGTGTGATTGAATTTTCTTCTTCCGTGCGGTCCATAAACCGATTGACACCGTGAAGAATGTGAACACCGCCAAGCCATGCAGCCAGGTGAAACCGCCATTCAGGGTTTGGATGCCAAACGATGTCAGCGTCACAACGTACATGGCGAAAACCCAGACCCTGCCTATTGCGCGGTGGACGGACCCGCCCTTGGTGCGGCGTAGAAGCTGAAAGGCTCCGAACAAGATCGAGAATCCCGCTGCGATGGCATGAATGGCGATAAGGAATGTCCACTGAGGAGGCATAAGAGAATCCTAGACGGTGAGCACCATAACAAAGATGAACTTTGGCCTCTTCCTTGTCTTTTATTGCCAAGACCTCTTGACTATTTCCGTGACTGAACAATCAATCCGTGAATGGACGGTTAATGAAGCGCGGAGCACAGCCTCCGCTACGGCTGCCCACGGCGCGGCCTGGCTCATCGCTTTCGGCATCACGTTGTCCATCGCTGCAGCGCTTTCCTTCGTCCTGCCGCTTGAGGTCGCCGTTCTGGTGGCGGTCTTCCAAGGAGGCGTCGCATTGCCGCTTGCCTTCGCCCTCGAACGCCGGCTGGGTAGCGCGCCCATGGCCCCGGGCCATCCCTGGCGCTCGCTCTCGGTGCAACTGGCAATGGTGCAGATCGTCGCGCTGCCGCGGTGATCATGATGTACACGCAGAATCCGGCGCTGGTGCCGACCGTCTTTGCGGCGATCGGTGGGGCACATTTCCTGCCGTATGTTTGGCTGCACCAGTCGAAGATTTATCTCTATCTTGCGCTCGCCGTGGCTTTGGGCAGCTGGGCCATCACCGTGGCCGGTGGAGAGGGGGCCTACCGTTGGGTGATGGTCTGGTGGCCGCTATGCTACATCGTTGCCGCTGTACTGCTTTGGCGCCGGCACCGGCAGCTGCGCCCGTTGAGCCGGGGCAACGACTAGAGCAGCAACGCCAGCGACGGCGGTCACCGGGCGGTGCGGTCCGCGATCGGGGACCGCGCACGTGCCTGCGACGGCAGGGCCCTCGACAGCCTGCTGGTCCACATCGACAATGGACGAGTCCAGCCTGTCGAGCGGCGGGCACCCCTCAAGTTGAGGAGCACATGGTGACCGAGACCAATGTTGAGGCAGAGAGCGCGGCCGTGGACGCGATGGTCCGCCATCACACCGAACTAGTGGCGCGTGTGCAGGCGATGACGGCGGAGCTCACCCGGGCCATTGAAACCAGCGACGAGGATACCGCCTACAACGCGCACGGGATCCTGCTGGAGTGGGGAGAGCGGGAGATGCTGCCGCATGCTGCAGTGGAAGAAACCCAGCTATATTCCCCGGCCGGTGCCAGGGAGGAAGCCAGGCTGCTGGTGGAAGTGCTGACGGCGGACCACAAAGAGCTGGCTGTGCTGCTGGATGAGTTGCGCGGCGCCGCGGGAATCGAGGCGGCACTCGTGGCGGCGTCGTTGTCCCGCGTGTTCGCACTGCACATCGACAAGGAGAACCGTGTGCTGCTGCCTTTCATCGCCCGGACTCCCGACCTGTCCTTGTCCGCGGCCGTCGAAGGGCTGGTGGAACTGGTCGGCGATACCCATGTGCACGCGCCGGATGAGAGCAAGCACGCCCACGGCTAAGCGCGATCTCCAAGTCCTGGCGGACGCCCGTCAACTGCCGATGGTCAGCGTCTGCCAGCCGCCGACGCCGATGGTTGCCCGCTTGCCCAGCTTGTTGGCCAAGATCGGGTAGTGGTACAGGTTGCCGCGGGTATCCCGGGCCAGCAGCCCGGGTTTCCCATCGCCCAGGTGGTTGTGGATCATCGACAGATGGTTCATTGCGTTCCAGCCTGAGGGCGCGATGATCCGCCGGGACTCGGAGACGAACTTGCCGGCGCCGTTGGAACGGTACAGCTTGAGTTGCCCCGTGGTGGTCTTGGCGACCACGTCCATCTTTGCGTCGCCGTCGATGTCTGCGCTGAAGATCGACAAGGACTTCCAACCGGTCCCCAAGTCGGTGCGGCTGCCGTGCTTGAGCCCGGCCGGGTTCGCGTAGTGGTACAGCCGCCCGGTCACCGTGTTGCGTGCCAGCAGCGTCGGATATGTGTCGGCCTGTTTCCAGGCGGTAACCGTGACGTCGTAATTGCCCCAACCGGAGGACCCGATGGTCGCAGCTTTCACCAGGCCGCCGGCCGGCTTACCGAAGTGGGCGGTGAGTTTTCCGGACTTCCACCGGGCCACCAGATCCAGCACACCGTCGGCGTTCCAATCGGCGACCTCCACTTGGGCCACACCCTTGAACCCGCTGGCGACGTACCTGCGCTTGTAGAGGTCATGGCCCTTGGCCGAATCGTAGACATAAAGGTTGCCGGCGGAATCAACGGCAGCGATGTCCCCGTGCTGGAAACTGGCACGCACCATGCCCGGATGCGGCGGCAGCTTGGCCCTCGTGGACGGGTAACCGGCGATATTGGCCACCGCGACCGACATGCCGTACCAATCCTTGTGCGTGGTCTTCGTGTAACCGACACCGATGTCGGTCGCATTGGGGCTGAGCAGGCCGGCGCGGTGGGCGGGGGAGTCCATCCACCAGTCCACCACGTGCCGGGCGGAGTGGTTGATGGCGATGTTCTCGGTGTACCAGTCGAAGCCGGAGGGGATTTCCTTGCTGCCGTAGCCGGACCGGTGGATCTTCTCCAGATCCAGCTTGCCCTTGTTGATCCGCGTATTCAGTTCCTCGGACCATTGCTGTGCAACGTTGCCGGCGTTCTGGTTCCAGACCACCGGAGACAACCCGTTCTGCGCGCGGTACAGGTTGGTCAACCGCAGCACTTCGGCAACGAAGGGGTCCCCGGCTGTCCGGGTTGCGGCCGAGGCCGGTGAAAGTCCGGAAAAGGTCAGGGCCAGCAGCAGGACTGCTGTGATGAATGGTTTTATAAAAGTGCGCACCCCATCAGGGTAAACCGTTCACCTCAACGCGGAGCACCCCCGAGACGGTCCAAGGATACGGATAGGGGAAAAGTTTAAGTTCGAGGCAGGCTATGGACCGGAAATCATTGCCCGGATCAGGCCCGGCGGCCGCCGAAGTCATTGGCAATACGTTCGGCCGCCTCCTGCAGGCGGGGCAGGACCGTTTTCGTGATCGTGTCCTCCGGGCCGCGGTGCGTCTGCAGCGACACATTGAGGGCGGCTATCAGATCGTTGCCGCGGCGGACCGGGACGGCGAGCCCGCGAAGGCCATCGTCCAGCTCGCGCGAGACCAAGGACCAGCCGCGTTCGGCAGTGCGCTCGACCTCGGTGCGCAGCGCGTCGATGCTGCTGACGGTGTGCTCGGTGAACTGCGTGATTTCGATGCGGTCGAAGAAGGCGTCGCGGCTTGCCGCCGGCAGCCCCGCGACGAGCACGCGGCCCATGGAGGTGGCCCAGGCCGGAAACCGGGTGCCGACGTTGACCGAGACCCGGAGCATGCGCGGCGCCAGCACCCGTGAAATATAGACCACGTCCGTGCCGTCCAAGATGCACAGGGAGGTGGTTTCGTCGAGATCCACTGCCAGTTGCTTCAAGTGCGGTTCCGCAATCTGGGGAAGCGTCAGGCTGGACAGGAAGGAGGCCCCGATGTCCAGCGCGCGTGGTGTCAGCTCGAACGTGTTGCCGTCTGAGCGGAGGTAGCCCAGGTCGGTGAGCGTGAGCAGGAACCGCCGGGCGGCGGCGCGGCTCAAGTCCGCCTTGGCCGCGGCGCGGGTGATGGTCAGGCGCGGTTCGTCCGAACTGAACGCCAACAGCACGCCCAAGGTCTTCTCGGCGGACTTGACCCAATAGGCCGGCGCAGCGTCGTCCTGCAACTCCATGACCATTCCTATCCCTTCAACTGGCGGACGGCATTGTCCACGGCGGCGGGCAACGCGAGTGAGTTTAGCCGTTCTTGCTCAGACGATACTGCGCAGAGAGGCGAACCGGGGCATTCGGTGCACCGTAGCCGTCATAGTCGTTCCGGCGCTCGACGACCTCGAAGAAAACGCTCCCGACGGTTGCCGTGTAGAAATGGACGAACTCGCCCGATTCATCGCGGTCGTAGAGCAGGTTCAGTTCCTGCAGCGTGGCCAAGTACTTCGGGTCCAAGCGGAAGCGTGCCTGCAGGTCGGCGTAGTAGTTGGCCGGAATCTTCAGGAACTCCAGCCCGCCGGCCACGGCATTGCGGGCCAGCGCGACGACGTCCGTGCAGGCAAAGGCGATGTGCTGCGGGTAGGCCGACGCCGCCGATGGGCCGGGCCGTTCCATCACCAGCGGCGCGATGTTCAGGGCCAGCCGGACCATGCCGTCGTCGGTGCGCATGACCTGGCTGCGCACGAGGCCGACGGGGCTGGGCACTTCCGTAGAGGGCCGCGGGGCGAGCGAGAGGGTGCTCTCGTAGAACAGCACGCTCTCGTCGAAATGCTGCCATGGCTGCGCCAGGTTGACGTGGTCGATGCGCGTGATCAGCTCCGGGCCGGGCGGGACGGCAGCTTCGGCGATGAATTCCTCCGTCCAGGCGGAGGTGCCGTCATCGGTTGCCTCGCACAGGAAAATCTCGGTGGAGTCCGGCGCCTTGACGGCCTGCAGGACGGCTTCGTTGGCCTGGCTTTGCCGGGGAACTGCCTCCGCCTTGAGCTGGAGGGCGCGGGAAGCGGCAATCAACGGATCTTCCACGTCGAAGGCCAGCGCGGCAATGGTCGGTTCCAGTCCGCGGGCCTGCTGTTCGTTGACGATGATCCGCGCCCGGCCCTGGGTCCAGAGCTGCACCGGCTTGGTGCGGTGCCGGCCACGGAAGGCGAAACCCAGTTGCCGCAGCAACTGCTGGACCTGCTCGGTGTCTTCGGCTTTCACTTCGGCGAAGTTGAAGCCCGTCGGTTCGGCGACCCGGGGCAGTGTTGCCAGCTCCATCGCGTACGTGGCGTCCGGTCCGTCGGTTTTCTGCAGGTGCACGGAGGTCTGCTCTTCGAGCCAAATCAGTGAGCGCATGGCGTCGACGGCGGTGCGTTCCTCGTCCGCCTGGCGGAAAACGTCGTTGAAGATCTCCAGCGAGACCGGACCGTTGTAGCCGCTGCGGACCAGATGGCCCATGAACTTGTCGAGTTCCCAGGCGCCTTCGCCAGGGAAGACCCGGTAGTGCCTGCTCCAGGACAGGATGTCCATGCTGAGCTCGGGTGCGTCGGCCAACTGGACGAAGAAGATCTTCTCGGCCGGGATTTTCTCGATCCCGGCCGGGTCCCAGCCGCGGGACAGGATGTGGAAGCTGTCCAGGCAGGTGCCGATGTTCGGATGAGCGGCCAGTTCAACAATGCGCATGGCATGTTCGAAGTCGTTGACGAATTTCCCCCACGCTAGGGCCTCGTAGGCGATCCGGATCCCGTAGCGTGCGGCCAGGTCGCCGAGCTGGCGGAGCTGGGCTGCGGCCAGCTCGTCGTCGTCGTGGATGGCCGTGGCCACGTTGCTGCACAACAGCATCAGGTCCATGCCCAGTTCGTTCATCAGCCGGAACTTCGCCTCGGCACGGTAGAGGTTGTCGGTCAGCAGCTCCTCGGTGACGCCTTCGAAGTCCCGGAACGGCTGGTAGAGGTCGAGGGTGAGGCCCAGCTCCGCCGCCAGGGATCGGATTTCTCCGGGGCTGCAGGGGGAGACCAACAGGTCCTGTTCGAAGATTTCGATGCCGTCGAAGCCCGCGTTGGCGCAGGCGTGCATTTTTTCTTCCAGTGTTCCGCTGAGGCACACGGTGGCGATGGAGGTACGCAAGTGGGGGGACCTTTCCTGCAGCTGAGGCAGCCGTTATCGGCCTTGGGCGAGGAGTTCGAGGAAGTGTGCGCGCATCCGCGCCGAATCCGGTTCCAGTCCGGTGATGTAGCGGAAGGCGTCCACGGCCTGGCCCACGGCCATATGGCCGCCGTCCAGCACCCGGCAGCCCCTGGCCGTGGCGGCAGCGATGAGCTCGGTCTCGACCGGGCGGTAGATCACATCCGCCACCCAGTGCCGAGGCTGGAGCAGGGCGGGGTCCAGCGGAAGGCCCGGGTGGCTGTGCATGCCGACCGGGGTGGCATTGAGGATCCCGTCGGCGGCCGCAAGCAGCTCCGGCAGCCGGTCCATGGGTGCGACCGCCACTTCCTGTTCCGGGAAGAGCGCGGCCAGGGCGTCCCCTCGTTCTGCGGCCCGCAGGGGGTCGAGATCGAGCAGTGTCAGCCGCTGCAGGCCCTTCTTCAGCAGGGCATAGGCGACGGCGGAACCTGCACCGCCGGTGCCAAGCTGCACGACCGAGCCGAGCTCGGCGTCGGGCAGGCCCTGTTCCATCCCCCTGCTGAAGCCGGAGAAGTCGGTGTTGTGGCCGATGAACTTCCCGTCCCGAATCACCACGGTGTTGACGGCGCCCAAGCGTCGGGCGTCGTCGGACATGTCATCCAGGTGTTCCAGCACCAACTGCTTGCAGGGGTGGGTGATGTTGAAGGCGTTGTAGCCCAGATCGCGGCCCTGGTGCAGCAGTTGGCCCACCTGGTCGCCGGTCCGGTTGATCACGGAGAGGTCGATGGGCCGGTAGAGATAGCGGATTCCGTGCTGGTCCGCCTCGCGTTCGTGCATCGGGGGAGTGAGGGAGGCAGTAATGCCTTCACCGATCAGGCCGACCAGATAGGACTCCGCGACCGTGCTCATGATGACACCCTTCGTTCGATTACTGCACAATTGTACGCATATCGCACAGCGTGGCAAGAGGTGGTCTGGGTTGCCGCGCCGGCGAGGAAGTCTCTGGCCAGAAGAAGCCCGCCAGGGTCCGGAGTGAATCCGATAGCTATACGTCTTGTGCTTCTGCTGTGAGGTGCGCTACGTTGTACTGCGTTCGATCAGTGCACAGCGGTGCGCATAACGCACAACACCGTGGGCGGTATTGCTCACAGCAGTTGTTAAGGAGCTGACAATGACCACCGTCCACCAAGAGGATGCGGCCTTCGCCCATCACGGCAAGACGCCCAAGCGGGCGGCCTTGGCCAGTTTTATGGGCAGCGCCGTCGAGTACTACGACTTCTTCATTTTCGGTTCTGCCGCCGCGCTGATCTTCCCGCACGTCTTCTTTCCGGATGAAAGTGCACAGGCCGGGATCATGTCGCTGGCGACCTTCGGCTTCGCGTACATCGCCCGGCCCGTTGGCGCCATCTTCGTGGGCCACTTCGGCGACCGCATCGGCCGCCAGAAGGTGCTGATGTTTACGCTGATCCTGATGGGGGCCGCGACCTTCGTCATCGGCTGTATCCCCGACTTCGACACCATCGGCTGGTGGGCTCCGGCGATCCTGGTCTTCTGCCGCCTGATGCAGGGCCTCTCCGCCGCGGGCGAGCAGGCCGGCGCCAGTTCGCTGACGCTGGAGCACGCACCGGACGACCGCCGTTCCTTCTTCACGTCCTGGACCCTGACCGGCACCCAGGGGGGCCAGATCCTTGCCGCCCTGGTCTTCATTCCGGTCGTCGCCCTGCCGGACGAAATCAAGTACGGCATCGGCTGGAGGATTCCGTTCTGGCTCTCCGCCGTCGTCGTGATCGTCACCTACTTCATCCGCCGCCAGCTGCACGAAACCCCGACCTTCGAAGCCGCCAAGGCGAACAATGAACTGGCCAAGCTGCCGGTCGGTGTCCTGCTGCGCAATCACTGGCGCGACGTACTCCGGGTGATCTGCTGCGCGTTCATCGCCGCGGTCTCCACGGTCTACGGCACGCTGGCGATCAAGTACGGCGCCGAAGTAGGCAGCGTCGACGAAGGCATCACGCTGTGGCTGGTGGTCGCAGGCAACATCGGCGCACTCTTTACCCAGCCGCTGTTCGGCAAGCTCGCCGACCGGATCGGCCGCAAGCCGGTGTTCATCTACGGTGCGCTGGGCAGTGCCGCGATCATGCCCTTCTACTTGCTCTCGATGGAATCGGGCAACACCCTCCTGCAGTTCACCCTGTCCGTGCTGGTCTTCTCCTGCGCCTACGCCGCGGCCAATGCCGTCTGGCCGTCCTTCTACGCGGAGATGTTCAGCGCTAGGGTCCGGTTCTCCGGCTTGGCCATCGGCACCCAGATTGGCTTCCTGATGGCCGGCTTCGCACCGTCCATCGTTGCCGCCATCGGCGGCCTGCAGGAGGGCGGCTGGGTTGCCACCAGCATTTTCACCGCCATCATCGCAGGCATCGCTTCGATATCTGCGCTGACCGCCCGGGAAACCTACAAGGTGCCCACGGCAGAGCTTGGCGAACGCCGCCCGGCCAAGGTCTGACCCAGCAACCCAGGGACGCGTACGACGCCGGCGGGGGGGGTTGCCACCAAAGCCCCCCCCCGGGGGGGGTCGTT
>NZ_JBNHHC010000057.1:0-21590 GCF_059091865.1 Arthrobacter sp. B0316-1-20
GCAGGCACCGCAAGTCCTCAAAACTAGACTCAGATCCGGACGCCGGAACCGGCCGGGACCCTCGAACCCATCACGGAAAGAACGCCCATGACAGAACCGCGCCGCCCCCGGCGATTCCTGAAACTGGAAGACGTCCAGGACATCCTTAACATCTCCGCTTCCCAGGCCTACGCGCTTGTGCGCTCCGGAGAGATTCAGGCACTTCAGTTAGGGGGAAGGGGCATATGGCGTGTGGAAGAGGCAAAGCTGGAGGAGTTCATTGCCGCTGCCTACAGGAAGACCGCAGAGGCCATTGCCGGCGGCATGCCCGAGGATCAGCCCGAAGCCGACTAAAACTCTCAGACCGGTGGACAGGAATCAGCACCAAGGACGTCGAAGGGACACACCCATGGACCCGCCCCCCCCCGGATCGAGGCATCAGGACGCCGCCGAAGCGCTGAGGAGCGAACGCTACTACAGCTCTGCGACCCCGGCAGAAAAGATCGAATTCCTCCAATCCCTAGGCAAGGTTCTCCGGGAAGTCTGCTTCCACCTGGACAAATACAACGTCCTGCCCAAGGACGCCATGGAAGCCTTCCGCCAAGCCGCCGGAACCAGAATGCCGGCCCTCGAGACCAGGGCGGAGTTGATCCTCGCGAACACGCTGCAGCAGAAGATCCAGCAGCTTCGCGAGCAGATAGGCTGGAGACGACGCCATAGACTTACCGGCTGCACTGCTGTAGCCGGAACCAGACCCCTTTTTGCGGAGGGAAAACAAGGAAGGCCTGCCAGGCAACCGGCAGGCCTTCCGGCCTTTAATAGCTTAATGATCACCGGACGCGGTGACTGCCCCGTACTGGTACTTCAACCCGGTGCTCCTTACTGGTCGTCGCAGACCTGCACCACGCGCCAGGTGTCGGAGCCGGAGTCCCTGCGCAGCAGCAGGGTCCGCAGCGCGGAGCCGGCCAGGCGGACCTGGACCATCCAGTATTCGACCTCGATCACGGCCCCGGCGCCCAGGGCTGCCCGGCGCACATGGTTCCACCAGTCCCACCGGCCGAACCAGTGCTTCGGCTCGGCTGCGACCTGCCACACCCGGTCCCGCCAGCGCACCGCCAGCGGGAGCCCGGCGGTGGTGAAGCGCACCTGTACCGGTTCATCCATCGTTTCCGGCCCCAGGGGCGAGGCCGCCGGTACCGCTGCCGTCGTTGTCTCTGCTGTTGCTGCTGTCATGTGTTCGTGTCCTTTCGCCCAGTCCCTGGGCATTGAGCGGATCGGTGCGCCGGGTGACCGCGGACGCCCATACCCAGGTCGCCCGCCGGGCCGGCCCGTCATACCAGGTGACCCGCACCGCCCGGGAGGACCAGGTGAACGCTTCCCCGTCGACCAGCTCGGCACCGGCAGGGAAGCGGATCCACGCCCGCACCGGAATCCCCGGCACGACCGTGGTGGTGGGGTGATGCTCAAAATCCAGTTCCTCGGCGGTCAGCCCGATCGGCTCGGCCCGCCGTGCGTAGCGGGCCTGGATCCTTGCAAGTTCGTCCCGGCCCACACCATAATTAGAACACAACTACGAAAAGATAAAACCGGATTAGAATATGTGGATTTACCGAACGTCAGAGACACAGCCCGGTCCCGGCGGGGGAGCGGTCCAGTTGACGTCCGGTCCGCACGTTCCACCCGCCACGGGTTCCCGGACATACGAAAAATAACCCGAAAACCCCGGAAATAAGCGGTAGAACCCATAGTCATTCAGATGAATGAACACTAGAATGGAAGCACCAGCTCATCCAGACGAACGAAACCGAAACTGATACGAAACGCAGGACTGAACATGACTTCTTCAGACGAATACCGCCCGGTTCTCTACACCAAGCCCGGATGCTTCCCCTGCCGCAAGACGCTGCAGAAGTTCCAGGAAGCCGGCATTGAACCCCGGGTCGAAGACCTCAGCACGAATCCGGCCGCCCTGGAGTACGTCACCGAAGAGCTCGGCTACTCACAGGCGCCCATCGTCATCGTTGGCGATTTCCACTGGTCCGGCCTGGACCTGGACAACATCCAGCGCGCCATCGACTCACTTACCCGGAATTCCGTCCGGTAAACCGGCAGCGGGAACCAGCAGGAAAGGAAAACAGGACCCATGTCCGGTGAAACCACCATTACTGTCATCGGTAACCTCACCGCCGCCCCCGAACCCCATCTGGCCGCTTCCGGCGCCATGGTTGCCAGCTTCACGATCGCCTCCACCCCGCGGACCTTCGACCGCGACGGCAACGAATGGCAGGACGGCGAAACCCTTTTCCTTCGGGCTTCGGTCTGGGGGGAGGCGGCAAAGAACGCCGTCGCCTCCCTGAGCAAAGGAACGCGGGTTGTCGCCCATGGTGTCCTGAAGGTGCGCAGCTACGAAACCAAGAATGGAGAGAAGCGCACCGTCCAGGAACTCGAGATCGAAGAGCTCGGCGTCTCCGTTCGCTACAACCTTGTGACGCCCCATCGCGCCGAGCGCATGCCCCGGGCCGCCGAGGTGCCGGTGCGGATCCATCCGGTGGACGAGCTGGCCATCAGCCCGCGCCCCTACGATGACGACGAGGCCTGGTTCGGGAAAATCGCGAACCCGTCAGGAAACATCACCCCCAGGCCCGAAGATCCCGCCCGTTAGGGGCGGAAGGAGCGTTCATGAGCCGAAGCAAGCCGGCATCATTCACCCCGTACTTCACCGAGGAAGCGGCGGGACAGGTCAGAGCCGCCTTCCTGGCCGCCGGCCGGGCCGAAGGCTATGCCTCCGTCTCCGAACTGATCGAAGCGGCCACCCTGCGGGAGGTACGCCGACTGGCCCGCAAGTACAACGACGGCAGAAAATGGGATCCGGCCCCGCCCGGCTCCCTCCGCCCGGGACAGCGCACACGGGAAGAACAGCGATGACCGAGCAGAGGACGCCGGCCCGAAGGTTCCTCAAACTGACCGACGTGGCCGAGGAGCTGAACATCTCCAAAGCCCAGGCCTGTGCCCTGGTCCGCTCCGGAGACCTTTCCGTGATCCAGATTGGGGGCAGGGGGCAGTGGCGTACCGAGGCCCAAATCCTTGAACAGTACATCGCTGACGCCTATCGCAGGACCAAGGAGAACATCGCCCGCGGCCTGCCAGACGAAGCGCCCGAGGACGAATAGCGAATCATGACGTCACCGAACGCATTTACGCGCAAATAAATCGCCCCTTGCGGCGCTGGCTGCAGCAGAATCCGGACGACACCCAACAATCCTGACCGCCCCGTTCTGCGGCCGCGTGGCCTACATGACAGCGGCACCGTACCGGAGTGCGCCGGCTTCCGGCATAAGATCACCGGTGTGGTGAAGGTAATCGGCATCATCCGGCCGAAGGAAACACAGGAAATCGAAATCGAAGCCAACAGTTACACGGAAGGGCGCGAAGCACTCCTGGCCCAAATCCCCGAAGGCTGGGAACTGCTCTCAGCCATGCCCATCCGGTAACCGTCGGAGTACAGCCAAGGGCTGGAAGCGCCTGAGTATGTCCAGCGGCTGCCCAGCCAACATGGCGGTCCTGCACATGTGCGGCCTCTGGCGTTGGAAACACCTCAAAGGTGCGAGTGATGACGGTACCGGCCATGGTCAGGAGATTCCCCCGTCTCCGGGACCAGCCGGTGCCCACTCATTTAACCCCTCCAGGAACCGTCTGACGTAGGCGCTGTTATCGGCCCATGCCGGTGGCTGACTCTTTAAGGAGCCGGGTAGGGCCCGGAAGATGCGTGTCTAAGGGGTCGGGGCGTTCAGGCGCGTTTATGGTCAATTCATGGATAGGGACCAGGACTGTGAGCTGGAAGGGCAGACCTCGCTCAACGAGTTGCTCGACGAGCCGGTCGGTGTTAATCACATCCAGATGGTTTTGCCGATCTATGTGCAGCTGGGGCCGGGGGAATTCAGGCGTCTGTCCTGACGCGTGGCTGAACAGAATCAGGACCCTCTGACTTAGAGCCGGCAGTTATTCTGCACCATCACAGAGGAGACCTTCGAGAGAGCTGGAACGCGGCATCTACACGCCTCACTTCGAGCAGTCTCGGGCATCGGGGACCACTCCCACTGCTGCCGTCATATGCGCTGTTATCGGCGCTTTGCGGTGAGGCCTGGTGGGCGAAGGATCTAGTGCAGCCCCGCATGGTCAACCACGCAGCCAAACGGTGCTGGAACATCAAACCGGCCGCCGATCCCGACAGGCTGGCCCTGATACCGCAGTAGCAGGTTGCAGTGGCCCATAAACACGGGGGACTGCCCCCGGTTCAGTTGACTCCTGACTTGTGAGGATTCTGTCCTTGCAGGAAGGATGTTCCTGTGCCCAAGCCCTATCCCGTTGAGTTCCGCCGCGATGTCGTCGCCGTCGCCCGCAAGCATGAGACGCCGCTGGCGCAGATCGCCAAGGACTTAGGGAGCTGTCGGTGACGAAGCTGGTTTATTCGTCGCTATCGTTTATTCTCAGGCGCTTATATAGACGTCTACCGTTTTGATGGGGCCATATACGGTCATGATGCATTCGACCAACGACTATGCCCGGACAGACTCCGATAGATGAGGCAAATTCTTGAACGTCCCTTAGCGAACGCAGGCTGCGCAGGTGTTGCGCTCTTTCTGGCGGGATCAACGCATTGGAAGCAAAATCATCAGCCTCTGCTTCCAAGATAGACCCGCCGGCTCCGTCCTCTTTTTGAATGAACAGATCATTGTGAGGATGATGTAGAACATGGCCGAATTCGTGGAAAAGGGTAAACCAAAACTTACCGTCATCCGCTCCGCGTGTGGTCAGGGCAATGACCGGATGCCCGTCAATCCACTGGGTCGCCCCATAGGCACGAATGCCTTTGATCTCGCTTTTGTAGATGAGCCGGATTCCTACTTCGGCAAGCATCTGCGGAAGTAGGGACCCATATTCTTCTGGGGACTTGAGCGACAAGCTGCGAATGTTTGGTAGCAGCTCAAGGAAGGCATCTCTGTCAAAGCGGTTTTCCAGTGGGTCAAGACTGGCGAGCTCGAGCTCTATCAATCGCAGCCATACCTGAACTGCCGCAGAGTCGACAGGGTGTGCGGCGTCCTGGCGAAATGCGGCTAGGGGCTGTGCCCGCGATTTCAGGCCGTCCAGAGAGCCCACCGCAAAGAACCCCATGAGTTGCATGAGTAGAACTCCAGGTCGCCGCATCGTCTCAGTGATGATTTCCATCTGTCGGAGTTCCTTGACAGGGAATAGGGCGGCCACGTCTTTCTCGGCGGCGAGTTCAGCCTCGAGGCCAAGACGGGCGATATCAGCACGATAAGTAGCCTCGTAACTAAGCCAAATCCGCGCAGGAACGCCGGTTACGAGCTCGAGTTTCATGGCAACAGTCTCAGTCAATCGAGCGCCCGCAATCAGCTTACTCACGTGTTTAGGAGATACGTCCAAACGACGTGCCAACTCTGCCTGAGACATACCGTTTTCCTCAAGCCACTCTTCAATGAATTCACCGGTGGGGACGGCATAGTCGGTCTCAGCCGTTGCTAATTCAGTCATTTCATCCTCCCCATTGTCATCCATCGTGGTAATCCTCGATACTTTCAAGCCTAGCCACCAGCCCGTTCGTTCCGCTGCCGTCAAACGTTGCGACGAGCCGCCACCCTCCTTCGAGACTGGCAGCGAACTCTCCCTTGCGATCACCCTTAAGAGGGTGCCAATCACCGGGCCCCTGAAAGAGGTCCTCTATGGAGGCGGCAGATTCGACTTGCTTGATGCGCCGCCTGAGATATTTGACGCAGACCTGACCAAGTAGCTTCGTCGCTTCTCGGTTGTTTGTACATAATTTAGCTACCTCGGGCGTCTGATAGAGCAGCTTCAAGATGCTCCCTCATTACCTATCAGGTAACAGCATGCCACAAGACTTTGTTCCAGACTAGGTAGCGAAACGCCTCCGCACCATGACATTGATGACACCGGATGCCCTAACTCCGCGCTCATAGAACCACTCCCTGCAGTGGCAGTTTCCCCATGGCGCTGCCGTCCCCCAACTTAATACCCCAAAGGTATGCATAGACTCGACTAGGCCGTATCGGCCTAGTCGAGTCTATGTGAGGTAGCTGGACTTCATCGCCCAGCTACCTGCTGGGATACCAAGGTTTCGCCCTCTTGGCGGCGCTAGGCTTCCTCCCCGATGTCTCGCTTGGTCAGGTCCACGCACCCTTTCAAAAGGGTCACGGCCTAGCCGAGCGAGACTCTGCACAATGGCGGCTCCTCGTTGCTAAAGGCCGAGCGATCTATCTCTGTAGCTCCTCATAGACCAATTCACTCAGCATCTTGAGCAGCGCCGCCATTTTCGTCTTGTCGCCCAATGCCTGGAGGCTTAGGTTGTAGTGGCTGTCCATGGAGTTGGTGACTGCGTCGCTGACTGCTTTCTCCAGATGCGGGCTGCTCCCGAAGTGGTTTCGTGAGTTGTTCTGGGCTTGCTTCTGGAGTGTCTCGTTCTTGACGAGTTCGCGCCGCACCCCCTCGACGAAGTGCGCCACGGCGTCTAGTTCCTCACCTTCAAACGGCAGGTTGGCCTGCTGAATGATCTCTTCCCAGGTCGCTAGGACGGGGTCCTTCCCCTGCCCGGTCCCGACATCGGTCGGCGGTTTCAGGAGAGCATCGTCGCCCGATAGCTGCAGCTGCGCTTCGCCCTTATCCTTGAGCGCATACTTCGCCAGCACGACGCCGGAAAGATCCAACGCTACCTTCGCATCATTGACCCGTAGAACCGGCAGGAGGTGCTTGTAGTAGATTGAGCGTTTCTCCAGATCCGTGTCAGCGAAGTCCACGATCTGCGAGAGGAAGTCGTAGGCCCGGACGAATGAGCCGAGGTCTTTGCGGAACAGGTCCAGCTCGTCCTGCGCTGCCTTGTTGTCAGTGGCCACCGCGGTACTGTGCCGGGTGTTGAATCGGGACTTCGCGGGCGCGACCCAACCGGAGAGCGCATTATTGCCAGCTTCCAACACATAGGACTGAACGAGGCCGTCCACCTCGGACTCCGTGTAGATCTGTGCCGCATCAAGCTTGTTTTGAAGGTCGTGGACCACATTCGGGTCTGAGACGTCTTCCAGCGCTGCTTCACGGAAGTAAGGCTGGAAAGCCGCTAGGATCTCGTCCGGGTCGTTGACGAAGTCCAGCACGAACGTCTGGTCTTTACCGACAGCGGTGCGGTTCAGGCGGGAGAGCGTCTGAACTGCCGAGACCCCGGAGAGCTTCTTGTCCACGTACATCGCGACTAGCAGCGGCTGGTCAAACCCTGTCTGGAACTTGTTGGCCACCAGCATGATCTTGTACTCGTCGGTCGAGAAGGCCTCTGGCAGGGTGCGGCCTTTCAGCCCCGGATTCATGTTGATCTCGTTGAAGGTCTCGGGACCGGACTCGTCATCGTTCACGTCTCCGGAGAAGGCAACCAGAGTGCCCAAGCCGGAGTAGCCGGCGTCTTGAATGTACTTGTCGATAGCAAGCTTGTACCGAACGGCTTCCTTGCGGGAGCCCGTGACCACCATGGCCTTTGCCTTGCCGTCCAGGCGCCAGGCGACGTTGGCACGAAAGTGCTCCACGATCACCTGGACCTTCTGGCTGATGTTGTACGGGTGCAGCTTTACCCAGTTCATCAGCGACTTCAGCGCCTCAGACTTCTCCACCTTGGAGTCCTCGGAGTCGTATTCGCGGCCGTCATGTGCCAACCGGTAGGCCACCTTGTAGCTGGTGTAGTTCTGCAGCACGTCCAGGATGAAGCGCTCCTCGATGGCCTGCTGCATGGAGTACAGGTGGAAGGGTTGCGGCAGCCCGTCCGGACCCTTGCGGCCAAACAACTCCAGCGTCTTGGCCTTCGGCGTGGCGGTGAAGGCGAAGTAGCTGATGTTCTTCGCGTCTGCGCGTTCGGCCATTTCGGCGGCCAGGTAAGCTTCGATGTCGAAGTCTCCGCCGTCGTTAACATCCGCCAGTTCCTCCGCAGACAGGACTTTCTTCAGTTTGTTCGCAGTTGAACCGGTCTGGGAGGAGTGTGCCTCGTCCGCAATGATCGCGAAGTTCCGACCCTTCAGAGCCTGGAATTCGGCGATGGCCTTCAATGCGTACGGGAAGGTTTGGATAGTGACGATGATAATCGGCGTCCGTGCCACCAGAGCCGCGGTGAGTTCCGCGGACTTGGAGCCCGCGTTTCCTCGGATAGGCACTACGACGCCGGATTTGTGCTCGATCTGGTAGATCGCGTCCTGCAGCTGGGCGTCCAGGACAGTCCGGTCCGTCACGACGATCACCGAGTCGAAAAGCTTCTCATCGTCCGGACCGTGCAGGGAGCTGAGCTGATGCGCAGTCCAAGCAATGGAATTGGTCTTGCCAGAGCCGGCGGAGTGCTGCACGAGGTAGCGGTGGCCTGGCCCTTCCACCCTTGTGGCACCGATGAGCTTGTTGACCACGTCCCACTGATGATAACGGGGGAACAGCAAGGATTTGCTGACCTCACGCTCACCGGTGACAGGGTTGGTCTTGTCACTGACTTGAAGGTGTAGGAACTTGCCGATGATGTTCAGCCAGGAGTCTCGCTGCAGCACCTGTTCCCAAAGGTAGCTGGTTGCTGACCCCTTCGGGTTGACAGGGTTGCCGGCCCGGCCGTTGTCGCCAAGGTTGAAGGGCAGGAAATAGGTGTCCTTGCCCTTGAGCTCGGTGGTCATCTGAATTTCGTCGTTGCTGACAGCGAAGTGCACGAGGGCACGGCGGCCGAAGGACAGTAACGGCTCATCTTTGTTCTTACCGTTGCGGGGCAGTCGGTCCTTGCGGTACTGCTCGACGGCGTCGTTGATGTTCTGCGTGAAGTCCGTCTTGAGCTCGATTGTGGCCACAGGCAGGCCGTTGACGAACAGGACTAGATCGATGCTCTTCAAGGTATCCACAGTGGAGTAGTGGACCTGACGGATTACCCGTAGGCGAACCTTTCCATAACGCTCCAGTGTCACTGGATTCAGCCCCATGGCAGGCTTGAACTGGCACATCTCAAACTTCGCGGCGACGTCCTTGAAGCCGGTGCGCAGGACAGAGAGCATGCCTGCTTCCTTGGTCGCAGGCTTGTCCAGGACCTTGCAGAGCCGGTCCAGTAGCATCGACTTCGCCGCTGTGTGCTCGGCCGGTGAATCCCAGGGCTTGAGGACCTTGGCCAGCTGATCCGGCTGGGTGTCCCCAAGCCAGGCAAAGACATCCTCGGGGACAAGGGCTCGTGTGGCATCGTAGAGCTCACCGGCTTTGCGGTGCGGCTCGTAGATCCAGCCCTCGGCGGCGAGAGCCCGACAGATCTCTTCCTCAAAGGTCACTTCATTGTGTTGTGCCATATGGTCCCCCGAAAATAACTGTCGAATAAGTCTTTATCCAGCTTCTTCACGGCATGAGCGATGCCAGCCGTTGATGATCAATGAAGCCATGCCACTATGGCACTGTCATGGTTCGGTAACTCCTACTCGAACATCAATTTTGCCCGTGACAGCAGCGGAGATCAGTGCGGCACGTCGCTCATGTAAGAGTGCTACAGCTTCCTTCGATCGTCGCGTCAAGGTATCGATTCGGCCGGTAGCCGTATCGAGATGGTCGACGATGAGCAGCTGTTCCTCTTTTGGCGGGGCCACGAGGCGAAGTTCGATTAGTTTGCTTGCTTTGATCCCTAATGCAGTTGACCCTGTGGCCCGGGCCTCAAGCTGGCACTGAAAGTACGGCGAATTCATCGCATAAGCGGCGAAATCCGGGACCAACTCGTTCTTGGGCCGGAATTTGACCACTCGTTGGGCAAGGGCGATGTTTGGATCGTCCACTAGGGCGACATTCCCAAGCGGTGCCTCCATTGTCATCAGGATGTCACCGACAGCGGGCAGTCCCCGGCTCATGACTGTCTCATAATCCTCTGTCGCGATGTACTCGGCAGACGCTGAGTAATCGATAAAGCCTTTCTTTACATTCTTAGCAGTAACCAAGAAGATTCCATGATCGGTCTTCTGCGGAGTAGCGCCGCGGTAATCTACCCGGCCAGTCATGAAGTGGCACATTGGCTTCTCGGCCCAATGTACTGGAACCTCGCCGAGCCACGGGATGTTTGAGGGCTTGGTGGGGGCACACGGGTCGAGGCCTTTGGTGACGGCATGCGTAATGATGGCCTGGCGCTTCTCGGCGAGCAGGTCGATGAGAAGCTCCTGCTTGGCAATGAGGCCGTCTATTTGGGCAGTTTCATGGTCGAGGAACTTAGCTATCTGTGCTTGAACTTCGACGTCCGGGAACGGACGACGAATATTTGCGATGAAGTCCCAATTCGCGCGAGGCATCTTGGATCCAAAAGTTGAACCATTAACTAAGGTTATGAACTCTTGGCTTAGCGTTACGTAGTTTAGAAACTTCGGATTGGTTTTGGACGTCGGGCGCATAACGAAAAAATCACCGACTGCTTCGCCCGATCGGTCTGCTATCCAAGACTTGGCAAGATATGGTCTCAGCTTGCCGAAGAGAACGTCTCCTCGTTTAAACCTCACGCCGTCAGCGACAAACTCCGTTTCGGACTCGACAAATCGGCCGGTCCAACTTTCGATGTTCTCCAGGGCGACTGGATGGGTTTGTTCATCTGCGCGGTCACTGACGAGGCCGACAAAGGTCTTGATACGAGCGACTTCCCAGTCGATCGGTACTTCCGGAAGCCAATCAATCCCAGAACCTTTATATTCCGGGTAGGGCTGGAGCCTCGTCATTTTTCGACCTCGGCTAGCAGAGTAGTGATTTCGGAGATGAGCCTGTTGAGATCAGAGTCGATCTCGTCCAGCGATCTGGGTGCCACGTACTTGAAAAAATGCCGGGTGAAAGGGATCTCGTAGCCGACTCTGATTTTTGACTGGTCGAGCCAGGCATCGGGCACATGGGGGAGGACTTCCCGTTCGAAGTACTTCTGGATGTCCTCACCCAGGGGGACGTTTTCGGTGTCGCGAAGGTCCGTGTCGGCTTCGGGTGTCCCTTTCGGTCCTTTGCAGATGTCGGCGGTCTCGTCACGTTTGGAGAGTCCGGTGATTACGGCCTTCAGGAGCGGGGCAGCAGGTTTGAGGCCGACCTTGGCGAGCACCGACTTGAGGATCTTGAGGAAGGCTTCTCGGTTCTTGTGGATTTCAATAGGCTCGATCACAGCGGATCGGAGTGCTTTCTCCAGAAGCTGCCGGTCGTCGTCAGGCATTTTCTCGACTAACTTCTGCGACAGTACGGCGTCGATCCGATCTGGCGCGAACGCGAAGTTGAGTTTGAGCGGGCGCTCCACAGTGATGGTGGAGTAGCCGAAATCGCGGTTGTTGAAGATTTTGGACGTGTCGCCGTCGTCCTCAAAGGCCCCGTATAGGCTGACGATCTTGGCGATGTCTTTCGGGCCGAGCTCTTTGCGTTTGGAGCCGAGGCTCTTGCGCATCTTCTGAAAGAAGTCGACACCGTTTATGAGCTGGATCTTGCCGACTCGCTCCGGGTGCTTCGCTTTCTTGCTGTTTGAGAGGATCCAGATGTAGGTGGCGATGCCGGTGTTGTAGAACATGTCGGTGGGGAGGGCGATTACGGCCTCCACGAAGTCGTTCTCGATCAGATATCTGCGGATCTCCGACTCCCCGGAGCCCGCGCCGCCGGTGAACAGGGGTGAGCCGTTCAGGACGATGCCGATGCGTGAGCCGCCGTCCTGTGCCGGGCGCATCTTGCGCACGAGATGGAGCAGGAACAGTAGTGATCCGTCACTGACCCGGGGGAGGCCCGGGCCGAAGCGACCGTCGAAGCCGTGGAGCTCATGCTCTTTCTGGATCTGCGGCTGGATCTTCTTCCATTCCACGCCGAACGGCGGGTTGGAGAGCATGAAGTCGAACTGCTGGCCGATGTTCTGATCGTTGGCGAGGGTATCGCCGACGGAGATCTTGGAGATGTCCTGGCCCTTGATCAGCAGGTCCGACTTGCAGATGGCGTAGGACTCGTCGTTGATTTCCTGGCCATAAGCGACTAGGGAGGCGCTTGGGTTGAGCGAGTGGAGGTGTTCCTGGGCGACGGTGAGCATGCCGCCGGTCCCGGCGGTGGGGTCGTAGATGCTGCGGACGATGCCCTCTTTGGTGAGGACGTCGTCGTCGTAGTTCAGCAGTAGTTGGACCATGAGCTGGATGACCTCGCGTGGGGTGAAGTGCTCACCGGCGGTTTCGTTGGAGGCTTCAGCGAAGCGGCGGATGAGTTCCTCGAACATGAGGCCCATTTCGATGTTGCTGATGGTTTCCGGGTGGAGATCGATCGCCGCGAAGTCCTTGGTGACGTGGTAGAGCAGGTCCGCGCTGTCCAGCTTCTCGAGCGTCTTGTAGAACTCGAAGCGCTCGAAAATATCCCTGGTGTTCTCCGAGAAGCCCTGCACGTAGTTGAGGATGTTTGCCTTGATGTTCGTGGGGTCATCGAGCAGCTTGGCGAAACTGAACTTGGAGGTATTGAAGAAGCTGTGACCAGACGCCTTCTGTAGGAAGGTATCCAGCGGGATGTTCAGATCTTTCTTCGCTTCCTGCTCGGCGAGGACGGCATTTTTCGTGGCGTCCAGGACGCAGTCCAGGCGACGGAGGATAGTGAACGGGAGGATCACCGAGCCATACTGCGCCGGTTTGTAGGTGCCGCGCAAAATATTCGCGATGCTCCACACTAGGTTGGCATTGTTGTTGTCGGCCACTGCTCCCACTTCCTTGCTGCACACAGCGGGGTGACATGCGGCCGTGGCTGTCCAGTCCAGCGCAGGATCCTCATTTGCTGTGCAGCGTTCATCGCTCTCGCACGTACTTGCCTTGAATTGTATGGGGGAGGGAGGACAGCCACTGAAACGATAATTACGAGCCAAATCCAAAGGACAACCGAGCTGCTCATGCACAGCCATACCTGCATCAACGAAATACCTCCATAGTCAGCGAAACCCAAGGCTCACGTAGAACCCGATGGCGACAGCTTCTGGTTATGAAGGCCTACGATGCATTGTCAAAAACGGTGGATACCGGTGGAGATTTTTGTGTCTCCCTCAGGTGAGTTCTCGATGGTCCTTACAGGTGTCAGAACCGGGCGCCGAAAACTACGTGTCATGTTGTCGTCTTGGGACGGTTTCTGCGCGGGCAGTCTGGCCGCGGCAGTCCTCTCGGGCAGTGACCGAGGATCAGTCCCACGAACCTTTCGGTCCGCTCCGAAACACGGATTTCTGTCTTTCTGTATTTCTGTGAATCTGTGGGCTTTCTGGTGCAGTGCTCAGGCGGCTATGGCGCAGTCGGCAGTGTGCGTGTCGGGCTTCGAAGACGTGGGCATGTGGGTGAGATCATGGTGAGTCAGAATCAGAAGGAAGGGTGCCGTTGCCTGACAGCCGCCACAAGTATCTTTACGAGCGCCTCGGAGATCACGACTTCCAGCAACTCGTCGCTGCCCTGCTCACTGAGCGTTTCCCTGATTTCGTGCCGCTTCCGCTTCGACAGGCCGATGGAGGGCGCGACGGTGTTCGCATCTCACCTGAGCGCCTACTGATTTACCAGGTCAAGTGGTCCGTAACAGGTAACGAGAAAGACCCGGTGTCTTGGCTGGACGCAACAATCACCCAGGAAGCCGAGAAGATCCATCGTTTCGCATCGGAGGGCGCGAAGAAGTACATCATCGTCACGAACGTTCCGAGTACAGGACGACGGGAGACGGGGACCTTCGACAAGCTCAACGAGAAGCTTGAGAGGCATTCAAAAGACTTCGGCATCGAAATGAGCGCTCTTTGGCGTGAGGCCCTCAACTCCATGGTTGATGCGGCGCCAAACGAGCTTAAGTGGGCCTATGCCGACATGCTCGCGGGGTGGGACCTCGTTCGGTATCTCATTAGCGAAGACGCGGAATCCCGACGGGACTCCGGTCTCCGCGACCTTCTGGGCAAAGTCGCTGCCGCGCAATGGGACGAGGACGAAAGCATCAAGTTCAGCCAAGTCGAATTGGACCGCGAACGTCTGTCCGACCTGTTCGTGGATGTGCCGGCAGAGCGAATCCACCTGCCTCGTCGGGCACATGGGCTCGCTTGGGATGCCACCAGGCTCGGCGGTGCCGCAGCCTACCTCACCGGAACGTCACCGTATCCTTTCACGCTCGTCAGAGGAGCACCTGGACAAGGGAAGTCCACACTTGGCCAGTTCGTCTGCCAATCCTTTCGCGCTGCTTTCATGCCCAAGGGCGCATCACCTACCGATCTTCCCGTGATCAAGAATCCCCGGTTTCCGCTGCGATTCGACCTCGATGACTATGCGGCATGGATGCAGGGATTCGATGTCTTCGATCAGTCGGAGGCTACCAAGGTCAAGAAGGGCAAGAAGCGGGCAGCGGCGGAGGCGAGCATCGAGTGCTTCCTGGCCGAACTGATGTCACACCTCAGCGGGAACAATTCGGTGAGTGCCTCCGATGTCCAGGAAATCTTCGACCGCGTGCCGAGTTTGGTCGTGCTCGACGGACTGGACGAGGTCGGTAGCGTTGCCGCACGCAAGAGGGTCGTTCGCGAGATCGGACTGTTTTGTTCTCGCGGGAAGTCATATGCGGTTGCCCCCAAGGTCGTTGTTACCTCGCGCCCTAACTCTGCGGGCCTTCCGGAGCCCGACCCGGACATGTTCGAGGTCATCTCGCTCATCCCTATGGACGCGGCCTTGCGCGATCAGTACCTCCGCAAGTGGTGCAGCGTGCACAACGTCCGAGGGAACGACAGCCGGACCCTGCGCCGGAACTTTAATGAGAAAACCCGTGAGCCGTATATCGGGGAACTCGCAGCGAATCCGATGCAGCTGACGATTTTGTTGTTCCTGCTCCGGCAGCACGGCGACGCCACTCCGAGCCAGCGCACGGAACTCTATGACGCATACATGGCCATGCTGTTGGCCCGGGAGGCGAATAAGCATCCCGAGTCTGTCCGGAAACATCGGGCGGAACTCATGGAAATCATTCCGTTCCTTGGCTGGTACCTCCAGTCCAGGGCTGAAGAGCACGGCCACAGCGGACGAATGACAGATGCCGAAGTCACGGCTGCCATGAAGCACTTCCAGAAGACCTACGGCAAACCCGAAAACGTTGTTGATGAGCTTTTTGAGGCTGCCACCGATCGGTTGTGGGCGCTCACCAGCAAGGAGGAGGGACACTTCGAGTTCGAGGTGCTGTCGCTTCGCGAGTACTTCGCGGCTCGGTACCTGTACACGTATGCAGGCGAGGGCGACCACCGGTTCGACCGCACGCTGGTGCTCCGGGAACTGCTCCGCAGGCCTTACTGGCTCAATACCACCCGCTTCTATGGCGGCAATGCTGCCGGCGCTGACATCTACGCGATGCAGGCAGGAATCATGCATGAGCTCGTTGCCAACTCGTCGAAGCAGGTTCGCGTAGCGGCGTGGAGCCTCATAACCGATGGGGTGTTCAACAGCCGGCCAATAGAGGCAGCCGCCATTGTCGACGCATTGACCGACGACCTCGGTGGGCGTCTGCTCCTTTCAGCACTTGACGGTAAAGAGATCACGGCATTGCCGGAGACCGGCCACGCCGGCGCGGCATGGCAGCGTCTCACAGCATCCATCGCTGGAAGCCCTGAGGATCCCAATAATCACGTACGGGTGCGTGTGCTTCGCGAGCTGCTTGGGCAACGACGCCAGTTTGCAACCTGGTGGGTCGAACGGCTGAAAGAAGCAGTGGGCAAGGACCATGAGATCGCGTGGCTGAAGATCGGGGCGGCTGGTGAGGTCGCCGCCGGCGAGATCATCGACATCCCCGGCCTGTCCGCGGAAAACGGCCAGCGCGCACAGCTGATCCTCAACACCGGTGCTGTCCCGAAGGAAGGCAGCAACCTTGAAACCCAACTCATCCAAGCGGTCCTTAACGGGCTGTGCTGCCAGACGACTTCAGTCCGCTCAGAACCCGCCCGCATCGCGGTTGCGCTTAACCCCGCGGACTTCTATTCCTTCGACGGAAGCACGCCGCCCCGCACCGTAGACACCTCGCCGGACCGCCGTTCACAGGCTATCCAGCACCTCCGTAAGTCCGGATCTCCTTATGCCCGCATCGCAGGACTTCGACGCTTCCGACGGGGCGAGAAGGGAAGCACCTTCCCCTGGGCAAACACCTCCGCGGCACTCTTCGAACATGCCGGCCGCTGCTGGCTCGTCACAGAGCTGGCCGTCATCGGTGCCGCCTCGCCTCTTCAAAACGGATACAAACTGGCGCCAGGTACCGAAGCACTGGGACCGGCCAGTCACCCAGCAACACTCATTGCGGAAACACGAGCCAACCGAAACAACGTCACATGGTGGCGCGACCGACTTAAGGCCTGCGATGACGAACTGTCGAACGCCGAATGGGCGTTCGCGTTGTGGGGAGTCGCGGAAGGCCCCGTGATCGATGAGCTGTTGCCAGAGCTTGAGCACGTCCTCAACCGTCTGCCAGCCCGATTGCAGGCCGTCGTCCGCAGCGCCGCCCTCCGCCTCGGTGAATCTGGCCTCCTGGCGCGACGAGAAGTCACTGCCGTAGCCACTAGCATTTTGGTGTCTGGATTACTAGCTGCCCGTTATTCTTCCAAAGAAGCATCTAGAAATAGTGCAAATGCATCGTCCATCCCCGCTGCCAAACAGCCGGAACCGCTTGCAGTTGTCGCCCGCAGGGAAAAATGGCTCAAGGTTGATCAGACCGCGACATACCGATAGCCGCTGATGATCGCTGGTTGACCGTCGTGTTGATGATTACTCGGTTTAGCCGCACCGTCTCGTAAAGCCGCGACCAAGACAACGCCCTCACGCTTGTTCTGGGCGGGATGATTGGGGCCAGACGTGTAACTTTTGTCGATAATGGCGGGGTTTTGCATCGGTATTCGGCGGGAGCATAACCCGGCGTGCACAGCAGGGAGGTCGAACGCCGGTCGTTGACGGTTCAGAACACTGCTTGCTTATACCAACGTTCTACAGGCCACGGAGGAGGAGCCGCTGAATCTTTCCACCTGGAGGGGGTGTGAAAACTAACTAAGGACCGGGAACCGTCTCCTTCGATTGGATGTTCAATGACTTCCAGAGCGACGGAAGCATGCGGGACCGACAGCGCCTCCGACATTCTTCGACTTGGAATCTCGAAGGCCAGCCTATGGCTATTGGCAAGCACCTCGTGGTTGATCTCCACGATTTCACCGGCCGTCAGATCTCCGAGCCAATGCGGTAGGGGAGGATGCTTGAACATTGCCAACAGGGCATCTGGCGCCAATGGGAAGAGCATCACCCACGCATCGGCGACACCCGTCCTCACAGCCCGCGAAGTGTCGGGCCCGCCGATAGGCACAACTGGTTCATCGCAGGTTAGGAGCAGGCGCGGTGTCCGGTAGATCACCCAATGTCGCCTAAAGAGCTCTTCGGCTACCGGCAGGGCAGCCAGGAACGACTGTGAGACGGCGGCCGCTGTTTGCTGCTCGATGCGGACAGAGCCATCGCGAACGCCAGCAATGTACTCCTTCACCTCCGACATTCGTTCTTGGCTAGGAGGCAGCCCGTCTTCCCCGATCAACGCGCCAAGCTTCTCGTCGCTGATGTCGCCATACTGCAGGAGAAAGGACTCCCGAACGATCGCATGGCTCCGTTCCCTGGAGTCAGTCCCCCTAACGTGCTGGAAACCCAGAAAAACCGCCAGATTGTCCTTGGGGGATGGATCTGTGCCAGCCAAGCCGTGCTGCAGCACCTCGTCGATCGCTTGCTTGCCCAAGGCTTCGATCTCCGATAGCTGTGTCTCTGCGAATAGAGGAGGCACCACTGCCGGATCCAGATCTTCTGAGGCCATGCTGTAGAAGTCTGTAATCCGAGCAGCCTTTTCTGCAGCTGACGTCCAGGAGAGACCTTCATCCACTTTGGTGATGCGGAGTTGTTTGTTTTCCGTCCATCTCCGCAGATACGAGGCGGGAACAACATGATGCTTCCTTGGCGCGGTCTTTTCATTCTTGCGTGCCTTCGCCACGAGCGCCTGTATCTCAGGGGCGTCCACGTCCTCCTGCGCGTTGCCGAATGATGCTTCCCGCCTCTTGGCGTCCTCCTTCGCGGCAGCGATCAGTCTCTCCAACTCCGAAGTCGCTGGTACAGGTTTGCCTCGCCGGCGCGAACTCATTTTCCCGTGCCCCCGTCGTCGGCAGGAGTGCGCTGGACGATCCGGTACACGGTACTGCGGGCGACCTTGAAGAGCTCGGCGATCTCGGTGGTGGTGTGCTGGCCTCCCTTATAGAGGGAGACAAGGTGGGCTTCCTGGCTCCTGGTGAGTTTGGGCTGTTTGCCGCGCAGCCGGCCCTTGGCCTTGGCGACCTGCATGCCTTCGCGGGTGCGGGCGCGGATGAGGTCGGATTCGAATTCGGCGACCATGGCCAGGACGTTGAAGAGCAGCCGGCCGACGGGGTCGGTGGGGTCGTGGACGGATCCGCCGATGCTCAGCTTCACTTTTTTCTTGGTGAGCTCTTCGACGATGTCGCGGGCGTCGGGCAGGGAGCGGGCGAGCCGGTCGAGCTTGGTGATGACCAGGGTGTCGCCGGCGCGGACGGCGGCGAGGGCCTCGCGCAGGCCGGGCCGGTCGCGGTTGGTGCCGGTCAGTCCGTGGTCGGTATAGATCCTGTCGTCGGGTACGCCGAGGGCGGCGAGGCCGTTGCGCTGGGCGGTGAGGTCCTGCTCGTTGGTGGAGACGCGGGCGTAGCCGATGATGTGGGCGGTCATGGAGGTAACTGTAGCGTTTAGGCTACCTTCAACGGGCTTTTTTGCGGGCGGGGTATACGCGAATCTGAAGTTCCAGTATTTATATGAGATTTTTTCTGCCGAGGGGAGGGGTCTGGGGTGTCGCGGTGAAGGACCGGCTTATGCGGCAAGGGTTGGAAGATGCTCTTGGGCCAATTCCAATAGTGCCGATGCTCGCGGTCTCGATGCCCTGAGTTCTCTTTGCTGGGCCGGCTAGATTCTGCATGCAGTTACCTGAGGCAACTACTGATAACCGTGCATATGCAATCTCGAACTTTTCAATGCGTTGAGGCGGTTGACCCTGCCTCTGGGATCAGCGTCCGGTGGGGCGGCGGGGAGCACGCCTATTGTCAGAATCCGACAGGAGCTTCCGGGCTGGTCGGCTCGCGGTGGTCATCACTGCCGCCGAACCAGCGGGCATGAGACGGTTGAGGTAGGTATCCGCGCCATCGCGTGGGCCTGTCCTGTGTGTTGGTCCCGGATCAAGGAGGAGTACCCATGAAGGTCACAGCCGCTGTCGTGCGCGAGACGGGCGCACCGCTTTCAGTTGAAGAGCTGGAGCTCGCCGAGCTCCAGCCCGATGAGGTGAGGGTCCGCATGGTCGCCACCGGTATCTGCCACACGGATTCGACTGCCCGCGATGGGGCTTATCCCCTCCAGTGGCCTGCGGTGCTCGGTCACGAGGGCGCTGGTGTTGTGGAGGATGTGGGAATAGCGGTGACGAGCGTCGCGGTCGGTGACCACGTGGTGCTGGCGCCGGCATCGTGCGGTACGTGCAAGCAGTGCCGCCGCGGGGAGATGGCGTACTGCGAGCATTACATCGCCATCAATCTCAGTGGTCGCCGCACCGCGCTCTCGGCCGAGGGTGAATCCGTGGCCTCGCACTTCTTCGGCCAGTCGTCCTTCTCGTCGTATGCGAACGTGCTGGAGCGCAGCGTGGTCAAGGTCGACCCCGAGGTTCCGCTGGAGATGCTCGCCCCACTGGGGTGCGGGTTGCAGACCGGGGCTGGGGCGGTGCTCAATGAGCTGCGGCCGGAGGCGGCAACATCGCTGGCGGTGATCGGTGCGGGGGCGGTGGGCTCGGCGGCGATCATGGCCGCCAAGATCGCCGGCTGCACGACGGTGGTCGCGGTGGATCTGCATGACAATCGCCTCGAGACGGCCCTCGAACTCGGCGCGACCCACACCATCAACTCCGCGAAGACGGACATGGGCGAGGAGCTGGACCGCATCACCGGCGGGGAGGGTGTGGACTACATCGTCGACACGACCTCCGTGCCCGCGGTGCTCAACCAGGCTGCTCGGGCGCTGGCGTTCCGCGGCACCCTGGTGGCCGTGGGCAACACGACCTTCGGCACCGAGGCGCCGTTCGAGATCGGCGAGTCCCAGGTCAAGGGATGGACGTTGAAAATGAACGTCCAGGGCAGCTCGGTGTACCAGGTCTTCATTCCGCGCCTGATCGAGCTGTGGAAGCAGGGACGGTTCCCCTACGACAAGCTGGTCAAGACCTACCCCTTCGCCGACATAAATCAGGGATTCGAGGACTCAGCCAACGGTTCCACGATCAAGCCGATCCTTCTCTTCTGACCGGCTGAGTCCCCGCCCCGACAGGCGAGACCGTAGCCGGTCCGAGCCGCTGAGCTACAGGCAATGGTCTACCGATAGTGCTCTGTACGCGGTTCCCAACGACCCAAATAATCCGGCCGGAAGCTGCGCGCTGAGGCCTGGTACCCTTCGACATTGATCGGAAATGAATCCGAGCCAATGCGAGTCTGGCGTCCATCTTCCGGCCCGGTAAAGATCCCTAATGGACGGCTGACGGGGACCCTTGTTCATTCAGGTTCAGTCCACCGGTCGACATATCGCGACCAGCGTTCAGAACTCGACCTAGTAGCTGTAGCCGAGTGCGTCGGCGATCAGTGGCGGCGGCGTGACGGAGAGGTGTTCGCCCGGCCACAGCGCTGGAAGTAGAAGCCGACGCGTGAACGCCTTAGGCAACCTCACTAGTGTATGAACCATTAGCACTGGGGCCTTGTCGATGACGGTCGAAAAGTGAGCCATTGTGACGGTTGAAAACTGAGCCACCTGTTCCGAACGATTGGACGGGTGATCACAGTGGAGGATTGGGCGCTGATTCGGCGGTTGCATCTGGCCGAGGGCGAGTCGATGAGGTCGATAGCGGAGCGGTTGGGGATCTCCAGGAATACCGTCGCGAAGGCGGTGAAGTCGGAGGGCCCGCCGAGGTATGAGCGGGTGTCCGGGGAGTCTGCGATCAAATCGGTGGAGCCGAGGATCCGTGTGCTGCTGAAGGAGTATCCCAGGATGCCGGCGACGGTGATCGCGGCGTCCTTGGCGTCGGTTTTGCCGTTGCCGCGGTAGGTTTGGGCGGCTGCGCTGACGGTGCGGCCGGGCAGATAGATGACCTGCTGGGCGTGGGCAGTCAGGACGCTGATGAGTAGGGCTGCGCCACCGCGATTCATGTCGGTCGCCCACATAATCTGCCCGTCGTTGGCGAGTCCGGAGACTTCGGCGATTAGGTCCAGGATCTCAGTCTCGTCGTTGGCGATCTTTTTCGAGAGCAAGCGGTCTCCGGCCTCGTTGATCACCACGCAGTGGTGGTGGCTCTTGCCTGCGTCGATTCCGGCCCACAGGTGCTGCATGCCTTTCCTTTCGTCAGGGGATTCCTCAGCCCCGGCAGACGACTACGCCGGCGTGTCCTTACATAGCGATCAGTTCGCATATCTCAATCAGCGGTCGCATCGTTGCGGGACGCCGGGCGGCCAATCACTCGAAGCCATCGGCGGCAAAGGATATGCAAGCCATACC
>NZ_JBNHHC010000058.1:0-20167 GCF_059091865.1 Arthrobacter sp. B0316-1-20
CGCGCTGTTCCTCGGATAGTGAACTACTTGCCTGCATAAAACTGCTCCCCGGGAGTCGGAACTGAATTTCTCAGTCCAACTTCCGGGGAGCAGTTCAGGCCGGGCAGGGGCGCCGCTGCTTGTGAAGCTAAAGGGCTACGCCTCGACGATGATGACCGTGACCACCGGCTTGCGGCGGAGGGCCCGGTCGGACCAACGGATCAGGGCCTGGGCGATCGCCTTTTCGGCCTCCGGACCGGTCTTGTCCCCACGGAGCTGCATCAGCGTCTTTTCCACGATGCCGGTAGCCTTCTCCAGCTGCTCAACAGCCGGGGCGAAGCCGACCGGGAAGAACTCCGGCTCTTCTTCCAAACGGCCGGTGTCCGGGTTGACGATCAGCAAGGCGGTGACTGCACCGTCTTCGGCCAGCCGCAGCCGGTCCTGCAGGGAGGCTTCGGTGGCCGCACCGGCCACCATGTTCTCCACGTAGACATAGTCCGCGGCGATCTGGCCGGAGACCCGTGCCACGCCGTCCTTCAGGTCGATGGTGGTGCCGTCTTCCACGATCAGCGCGCGCTTCGGATCCACACCGGTGCGGACGGCCAGTTCGGCGTTGGCCTTCAGGTGGCGGTGCTCGCCGTGCACGGGGAGCACGTTCTTCGGGCGGACCAGGTTGTAGCAGTAGACCAGCTCGCCGGCCGAGGCGTGGCCGGAGACGTGCACCTTGGCGTTGCCCTTGTGGACTACGTTGGCGCCGCGCTTGGTCAGGTCATTGATCAACCGGTAAATCGACGACTCATTGCCGGGCACCAGCGAGGAGGCCAGCAGCACGGTGTCGCCCTCGGTCAGGTCGATCATGTGGTCGCCGCCGGCCATCCGGGCCAGCGCCGCCATCGGCTCGCCTTGGGAGCCGGTGCAGATCAGCACGGCCTTGGTGGGCGGCAGCTTCTCCAGTTCCTTGAAGTCCACCAGCACACCGCGCGGGATGTTCAGGTAGCCGAGCTCGCGCGCCGTCGTCATGTTGCGCACCATGGACCGGCCCACGAAGGCGACCTTGCGACCGTACTTGTGGGCCACGTCGATGACCTGCTGGATGCGGTGGACGTGGCTGGCGAAACTGGAGACGATCACGCGGCGCGGGGCGGTCCGCATGACCGTGTCGATGGCCGGCACCAGATCGGCCTCGGCGGCGAGGAAACCCGGAACTTCGGCGTTGGTGGAATCGGGCAGGAACAGGTCCACGCCCTCGTCGCCCAGCCGGGCGAACCCGGCCAGGTCGGTGATCCGGCGGTCCAGCGGGAACTGGTCCATCTTGAAGTCGCCGGTGGCCAGCACCAGTCCGGCGCCGCTGCGGATGGCCACGGCCAGGCCGTCCGGGATGGAGTGGTTGACGGCCAAAAACTCCAGGTCGAACGGGCCGAACTTCTTCCGGTCGCCTTCCTTGACCTGCACCATCTTGGCGTTCAGGCGGTGTTCCTGCAGCTTGGTCTTCACGAACGCCAGCGTCAGCTTCGCTGAGATCACCGGAATGTCGGCGCGCTCCTTCAACAGGTACGGCACACCGCCGATGTGGTCCTCGTGCCCGTGGGTGAGGACAATGCCGACGACGTCGTTCAGCCGCTCCCGGATGTAGGAAAAGTCCGGCAGGATCAGGTCCACGCCCGGGTGCTGCTCCTCCGGGAAGAGCACGCCGCAGTCAACAATCAGCAGCTTGCCGCCGTACTCGAACACCGTCATGTTCCGGCCGATTTCACCCAGCCCGCCCAGCGGCACAATGCGCATGGCGCCCTTGGCGAGTTTGGGAGGAGTCTGCAGGGTCTTGGCGTTCATATGTTCCGATCTCTGTGGTGCTATTTATTTGCGGGCTACGGCGCCCTACGCCGGAGTTGCCGGCACTGAAGTCTGAGTTGGCCGACACGCCCAAGGCGCTTCGACGGCGTTCCGCGCAGCACTGCGGACGGAAAGCATACTTGCCCCGACTTTACCATCGTGGGCGGGCTCCGCTCACCGCCCGACGCAGCGCCACAAACCTCCCCTGACGACGACGGCGGTGCTCGCCTTTCGTCCGAAACGCCAACTGTCCGTGCCGGTCAACCCCGCGGCACGGACAGTTGGCGGTGCCGGGGCACCGGTGACGGCTCAGCTCTGCGCGGCCGGTATGTCCACTTCAATCTCAACGAAGTCGTCGACGGCCTTGAGTTGGCAGCCCAGCCTGCTGCGGAGATCGTCCCGCGGGGATGCCGCCTGGCTCGTCGCCCAAGCTGCGGTCTTTGGACTCGGGCATGAAGATTACGGTGACCAGGCTGACGGCGGCGACGATCGACAGGTAGACGATCACGGGTGTCAGCGATGCACCGCTGCCGCCGTAGAGGTTGGCCAGTACCAGCGGGGTGAAGCCGGCACCCAGCAGCGTGGCAACCTGGTAGCCGACGGAAGCTCCGGTATAGCGCGAGGAGGTGCCGAAGCGTTCGGCGATGAACGCGGCCATCGGTCCGTACAGCACGGTCTGCGTCACGATGCCGAGCGTGAACGCCAGGAAAATCGAGCCCATGGTTCCCGTGGAGAGCAGCGCGAAGACCGCCGGGGTGACCGCGATGAACAAGATGTTGCCGGCGATCATCAGCGGCTTGCGGCCCACCCGGTCCGAAATCCGTCCCATCAGCAGCGTGGTGCCAATGCTGATCACACCGGCGCCGGCGAAGGCGAGCATCACGTCGGAGCGCGGCACGCCGAGCGAGACGGTGTAGGTGATGGAGAACGTGGACAGCAGCGTCTGCAGGGCAAAAGCGGAGGTGGCCGCGAGGATCACCGTCACCAGCAGACCCGGCCGGCGCAGCACCTGCAGCAGCGGAATGGTGCGGCGGACCTTCGGAGCGGCAGCGCGTTCGGCAGTTTCCCGCTCCAGCGCCTGCTGGAAGACCGGGCTCTCCGACACCCGTGAGCGCACATACAGCCCGAGCAACAGCAGCACGAAGGACAGCAGGAATGGCACGCGCCAGCCCCAGCTCAGGAACTGATCCTGCGGCAGCGCCGAGAAAATGCTCATCATCAGCAGGCCCAGCACTGAACCGGTCGGCGCGCCGGCGTTGGTGAACGATGCCGCGAAGCCGCGGGCCTTGGGATCAGCATGCTCCAGCGCCATCAGCGCCGCGCCGCCCCATTCCCCGCCGACGGCGATGCCCTGCAGCACGCGCAGGGCCACCAGCATCACGGCGGCCCAGGGACCGATCAGGTCCGGCGTGGGGACCAGGCCGATCGCTGTCGAGGCCAGGCCCATCAGCATCATCGAGATGACCAGCAGTTTCTTGCGGCCCAGCCGGTCGCCGAAGTGGCCGAAAATGATGCCGCCCAGCGGCCGCGCTACGTATCCGGCAGCAAATGTTCCGTAGGAGGCGACGACGCCGGCCCACGGGTCCAGCCCGGCAAAGAACACCGGCCCGAAGACGACCGCCGAGGCAGTGGCGTAGAGCAGGAAGTCGTAGAACTCGATGGTGGTGCCCAGGTAGCTGGAAAAAATCACGCGCCGCCGTTCGCGCACTATGGCGGAGCCGGAGGCCAGGGTTGGTGGCTGTGTGTTCGTAGACATCGTCGTCCTTCTGGTGGTGGATTGGGGGTAGTGCGGGCCGCCGGATTACCAGGCGACCGGAAGGCTGGTCATGCCGCGGAAGACCCAGCCGTCCCAGGTCTCGCTTCGGTCCGGATCCTGGCGCAACTTCGGCAGTTCCCGGTAGAGCATCGGCACGGCGATCTCGCCCACCGCCTTCTGTGCGGCCCACTTGCCGGCGCACTGGTGCACGCCGCTGCCGAAGGCTAGGTTGGGTCCGCCGCTGCGGCGGATATCAAACACATCCGGATCGGTGAACTGCTTCACGTCCCGGTTCGCCGAGGCCAGGATCATCCCCACCTGCGTTCCGGCGGGGATGGCAACTCCTGATACAACGACGTCGGAGACCGTTTCCCGGGTGATCATGCCGATCGGGGAGAAATAACGCGCGCCCTCGGTAAAGGCCTGCTTCCACAATTCGGGGTCGGCCAGCAGTTGGGCCTTTTGCCCGGGCGAGCGGTCCAGCAGCCAGACCAGGTTGGTGATCATGTGCTGTGGTTCGTTGACGCCGCCGGAGATCGCCAGCTTCACGTTGTTGCGGACCTTGTCCTCGTCCATGCCGGACTCCAGCAGCATTGAGGTAATGGACGCATCCGGGCTGCGACGCAACCGGGCGATCGTCTCGTCCAAGGCTGCGTCGCACTCCATCCGGGAGACCTCGCAGCGGTCCCAGATCTCCTGCTTGTCGAGCACATTGCCCGTGCCGGCGATAAAGTCACGGGACCAGCGCGCCAGGTCCAGCGGCTCGACGCTGGTCATGCCCAGCATGTCGCACAGGTTCTTGGCTGCCAGCGGCTTGGCGAAGTCGAGGTTCAAGTCGGCCTTGCCTGTGCCGACGTCCTGCATGCGGTTTAGATAGTGCCGGGCGTTCGCCTCGAACTTCCCGGCCCAAATCTCCATAATCTGTTTGGGCCGCAGCGTCCGGTTCATCGGTGCCCGCTCCGCCGCGTGCTCGGGGTCGTCCTTGCGGATCATCGGCTGCCCGCCCATCGCCCGGACCATGGTGCCGCCGGAGACGTTGGAGGAAAAGATTTCGGGGTGCCGCTCGCCTAAGCTGCAGCCCTCGTAGCCGGAGATGAGGACCTTCTTCACCGCGGGAGACCAGGCCACCGGCGACTCCTCGCGCAGCCGGGCATAGCTCGGATACGGGTCGCGGGCCAGTTCAGCCGGGTCCAGCCAATGGGCCTCCGGCGAGGTCTGAGTGGAGGCAGTCGGTGCGATCGTCATGATCCGCCTTTCGGTCAGTTAGCCCGGCCATCGCCCGGGTCTTTCGAAAGTATGGTGTGGATCACAAGGGCACTAAGCTAGAATTCGTATCATGCGAATAAACAGTGGTTGGTGACGTGGCGAGGTCTTCCGCCGGCCGGTCCGCTATCTCCCGTGCCGTCGAGATCCTGGAGGCATTTGATCCCTCCAGCAATGAGCTGACGCTGACTCAGATAGCCGCCCGGACCGGCCTGCCGATGGCCACCGCCCATGGCATCGTGACCGAACTAATCGGCCTAGAGCTTTTGGAGCGGCGCGGCCGCGACATCATCCTCGGTGTCCGGCTGTGGGAGCTGGCGGTCCGCGCCCCGGGCGTCGTTGGCCTGCGAGAGATCGCACTGCCGCACCTCGAGCGAGTCCGCGACCAGCTTAAGCAGCACGCCCAGCTCGGCATCCTCCAGGGCGGCGAGATCCTTTACCTCGAGCGGTTGTCCGCCCCCGAGTCGGTCATCAATTTCACCAAGGTTGGCGGCCGCATCCCTTGGTACGCCACGTCCAGCGGCCTGGTCCTCGTAGCCAATGCACCGCCAGAACGGCAGGAAGAGGTCCTGGGACTGCCGCGCCCGCGGTACTCGGTCGAGCCACGCCCCAGCAGCGCCGACCTGCGGCCGGTCCTCGCCAAAGTCCGCCGCGAAGGGCACGCCGTGACCCGCGGCTACATCCACCCGGACGCCACCGCCGTCGCCGTCCCCATCAAGGGGCCGTACAGACACGCCGTAGCGTCCATCGCCGTCGTCGTGCCCACCGATGGTTTCCGCGCTGGCCCGGTTCTCGAGGTGCTTGCACCCGCGGCGCATGCCGTGAGCGCAGATCTGAGGCAGAACTACCTGGGCTAGGACCGGCCCTGCCCGGCAACCCGCGGACCGCCGACCGCTGACCGCGTCGGCTAGGGTGGCTGAGGTGGCTGCCGGACTCCGGCCCACCCTGAAACGAAGTAAAGGAGCCGACGACGGACCGCGTACTCGCCTCCCGGCCGTCGTTGCCGTGGGTAGTTTTGGGCATCGCCATGCTCGCCGTGAGCCTGCGCGCCCCGATCATCGCGCCAACCGCCGTCCTCGGCGACATCCAGGCCGACATCGGTCTGACCGCCGCCGGCGCGGGGCTGCTCACGGGCCTTCCGGTGCTGATCTTCGCGTTGGCCACCCCGTTGGCCACCCGCACCATCGGACGATGGGGTCCTGAAGCCACCGTGCTGCTGTGCCTGTGGGGCGTCTTGGCCGGAACGGTCATCCGTTCCTTGGGCCCGGCTCCCGTGGTTTTCGCAGGCACCGCGATCATCGCTACCGCCATCACGCTGGGCAACATCGTGGTGCCCGTGCTGATCCGCCGGGATGTGCCGTGGAACCGGGTCTCAGCGGTCACCGGCGCGTACTCGGCCATCATGAACGTCGGGTGGCAGCGGTGTTGGGCACCGCACCGCTCGCTGCACTCGTTGGGTGGCGGTGGGCACTGGCATCCTGGGGCGTCGTGGTGGTTATTGGCTTGGCCTATTGGCTTCCGACGGCGCGACGGCGGCGCGAAGCACTTCGGCCTGACCGGAGCACTGCGGCCGATCAGCCGTCCGCCCGCGCAGCGGGAGCCGGCGGCCGCGGCGCCGACGGACCCGGTACCCCGGCTGTCCGGGCAGCGGAGGCCCTCCGGGGACGGAGCAACAGGTGGATCGTGGCCGTGCTGACCATGGCGTTCTGCGGACAGTCGGCCGCCTACTATGCGACCACCACCTGGCTGCCACTGCTGCTGTCCGATGTTCGGGGCCTCTCCCCTACGGCCTCCGGAGCCAGCGCTTCCCTGTTCCAGGTCGCGGCGATTGTCGGTGCGCTCGGGGTGCCGCTCCTGGCGGCGCGCGCCCGGCCGTGGGTGCCGACGGCAGGCGTTGCGGTGCTGTGGCTAACGCTGCCGGTCGGCCTCCTCCTGGCTCCCGACGCCTACCTCCTGTGGTCGTTCACGGGCGGCATTGCCCAAGGCGGCGGGTTTACCGTGATCTTCTCCGTCATTCCCCGCATCGCGAGCACCGACCGTCAGGCTGCAAGCGCCTCCGCCCGGATCCAGACCGGCGGATATCTGGCCGCGACCTGCGCCCCGCCGCTGGCCGGGTGGTTGCACACCGTGACCGGCGGCTGGGCCGCTCCCCTGCTCCTGGTCCTCGCCTTGGCCGTGACGTTTGGCGTTGCGTGTCTGTCCGCCGTGCAGGCATCCGAGCGGCGACATCCACTTCCCTGAGGACGACGGCGGTGCGCACAGCCGCTCAGGCGTCGCCTCGTGTCCACCAAATTTCCCTCCCTCTGGTGAAACGTATGATGTTGCCATTCAAGGGACGGTGAGGGGAACGGATGCAGCACCGGTCAGACGCACACACCAAGAAATCACGCTGGCGCGGCCGCCTCTCCACTGGCCTAGCTATCGCCATTGTCATCGCCTTGTACTCTGCGCCGGGCCTGTTCGACAGGCACCTTATGCCCGCGGTGGCGCCATATCTCCCGGGCGCGGACGTCCCGCCCCGCGGAGTCGAAGCCTCTGAGACTCCGCTCGAGAACCCGCCCGCCGTTCCGGATTCGGATGCCTATCAGTTGTACTCAACACCGCCGGGGACTTCACAGCCCTTCGTCGCTTATGACCCATGCCGCCCGATCCACTACGTGGTCCGTCCCGATAACGCGCCGCCGGGATCCGAGGGAGTGATCGAGGAAGCCATCGCAGAGGTCTCGGCTGGCAGCGGACTCCAATGCGTCTTTGACGGCCACACCGACGAGGCTTTCGCCGAGGAAGGACGTGAACGCTTCCAGCCGGATCGGTACGGCAAGAGGTGGGCGCCGGTGCTGATCACCTGGTCGGACCCCAGCGAAGTGTCCGGGCTGGCGGGAGATATTGCCGGGTTGGGCGGCAGTTCCTGGGTGAGTGCCCCCGGAACTCCGTTTGTTCTCGTCGCCGGCCAGATTGCCTTGGACGCGCCGGCGCTCCAGAAAACCCTTGGTTATCCAGACGGGCGGGAGCATGTACGGTCCGTCATCATTCACGAGCTCGGGCATGTGCTGGGGCTGGCACACGTCGATGACCCGAAGCAACTGATGCATGCCGGCGCAAACGGCGTGACCTCGCTGGCGGACGGCGACCGGGCCGGTCTGGCACTGCTGGGCACAGGACCGTGCGTTCCCGGACTTTAGGCTGCGTGTTTTCGAGGGCTCTTTCGGCTACGGCGGTGCCCCTACAGCCCGTCGCGGGTCGCCCCTGCCGCCCCGCCACGGCATAGTCTGGGACGCAGGGTCATCCGTGGCGTCCGGCCACGGCAGCGATGTCCGGGACCAAGCAGGCATGGAGGCCGAACGCGTGCAGGAAAAGCTATGGAGCAGGAACTTTGTGCTGGCAATCGGCACCAACCTGTTCATCTACATAGTGTTCTACCTGCTGATGACGTCCATGGCGCTCTATGCGGCGCAGCGGTTCTTGGCTTCCGACGCCGGGGCCGGTTTCGCGTCCAGCGCGTTCATCGTCGGTGCGCTGGTCTCGCGGTTCTTCGCCGGGCCACTGATTGACAACGTGGGTCGACGGCGGATCCTGCTGATCAGCCTGGCCGCCTTCGTGGCCGTGTCCCTGCTGTACGTTCCAGCAAGTTCGCTGACGGTGCTGCTGGCGCTGCGACTGGTCCACGGTGTGGCATTCGGGCTGGCGAACACGGCGGTGACGGCCGGTGCGCAGGCCCTGATCCCGCCCACCCGGCGCAGTGAAGGCACCGGCTATTTCGCGGTTTCCACCACGCTGGCCACCGCGATCGGCCCGCTGATGGCTGTGCTGCTGGTGGTCGGTGGGAACTACGACCGCGTCTTCCTCTTCTGCGCGGCCTGTTCCGTGGCCGCGATGCTGGTGACCCTCATCCTGCGGTTGCCCGAGGCACCGCCGGCGCCCGCCGCCGTCGTCCATCACCAGGACCTAAGCGGCGAGCCGGAGAAGAGGCGCCGGAGTCCCGGCGGCCTGCTGGCGAAGGTCTTCGAGCCGGCGGTCCTGCCGATCACCACGGTGCTGCTGGTGGCCGGTCTGGCCTACTCCGGCGTGCTCTCCTTCTTGGCCTCGTATGCGAACGCGGCCGGTGCCACGGATGCGGCCGCACTGTTCTTTGGCGTGTTTGCCGCCGCAGTGCTGGTGTCGCGCCTGACCGCCGGGAGGATTCAGGACCATCGGGGCGACAACGTGGTGATCTACCCGGCCATGGCGCTGTTCGCGGTCGGGCTGGTGATGCTCGCGCTCGGGCCGGCGGTCTGGGTTGTCCTCGCTTCCGCGGTGCTGAGCGGTCTGGGCTTCGGCACCCTGCTGCCCGGGACCCAGGCCATCACCGTCGGGCTGGTTCCCGAGCGCAGGTTTGGCACGGCGCTGGCCACCTACTACCTGATGCTGGACATCGGCACCGGACTGGGCCCGGTGCTGCTGGGCCTGCTGGTCCCGCTGACCGGCTTCGACGGCATGTACGTCTGGCTGGGCGGGCTGATGGTCGCCTGCATTCCGCTCTATTACCTGGTGCACGGCCGAGCAGCACGAAAAGTCGCTGTGCCGTAAACTCTGGGCTGGCCACCGTGGTGCCGCGGAGGCGAGGCCCGGCGGGGGCCGCCGACTTCTTGTAACCTCGCCCCCGGACGGTATGCGCCACATTGATTGCCGCAGCCCAAGAAGAGCTGGCCCTCCGGGCTGCTGCCGCCTTGACTACTAGGTACGCCGCGCCTCCAGCATCAGGAGTCCTTCTTCTCGGAGGGCCAATGTGGCGCCCACTGTACGGCGGTTGCCCGCCCACGGCCTTCATGCCACCGGCCGCCGGTCCATCGGCCGCGCGGTTGCCCCACCCCCACAGGAGCCGCGTCCGCGGGCTACTGCTCCGGCCGGCCCTCTTCGTACACCACGGCGGCCGAGACCAGATCTTCCCAAGCCATGCCCACACCGGTGTATAGGCAGCAGGTGCGCGGACGCCGGACCAGCTTGCCTTCCATCAGGTCGCGCAGGTTGGGCGGTTGGATCTGCTGCCACTCCTCCACGCTGCGCGCGGGGATCAGGTCCCCGCTCTCCCGCCACGAGGACGCTCGGCCTTCCACCACAATGTCGCTGCGCAGCACCAGCGCCGCGTCCACTTCGCGGGCGGCCAGTCCGTGCTGCCCCACGGACGCGATGATCGCCCCGTCCTTGGGCAGCCTCCCGTCGAACAGCGGCACCGGCGAGGATGTCACGCACAGTACGAAGTCGGCGCCCGCCACTGCCGCGTCCGGCTCGCCGGTCGCGTCGGCCACCGCGATCCCCTCGGCGGCCAGCGCGGCCACCAGTTCCGCCACCCGGTGCGGACGCTGGCCGACCACGGCGAAGCTGGCCTTGGCGAAGACGGCCCGGGCGGCTCGGATGTGGTTCAGTGCCTGCACGCCGGCTCCGAAGACCAGCACCTGCGGAGCGTCCCCAAAACCCTCGCCGTCCGGAGCCGCGGCAGCGATGTTCTTTACCGCGGCCAAGGTGGTGGCCGGTGTCCGGATGGCCGTGAGTTCCGCGCCGTCCATGGTTGCCAGCGGGGCCAGCGTCTCGGCGTCGAACAGAACGTAGATGCCCTGGATCTTCTCCAGTCCGCGGGCCGGGTTGGACGGCGCGATCGTTGCCACCTTTACACCGGAGTAGCGGCCACCGCCCTCCGTCGGCATGATCAGGAATTCCCCGTCCGGCGCGGGGCTGAACAGCCGCGGGCTGTCCAGTTCCGGGTCAACGCCGGACAGCAGCCCCTCCTCGATGGCGCGCACCGCCCGACCGAAGGGAAGGGCGGAACGCACGGCACCGGCGTCGAAATAGGGAATGGTCACAGGAAGCGGTTCCTTTCAGCGGCAGTCAAGGGACCCGGAAGGCGCACAGCCGTTGGCGGACCGCCGGAGTCCCAGTTGGCCGGAGTCTACGGTCAACCTCCCGCAGAGTCAGCTTTCGTGACCGGGACCACGTCATCAGCGCCACGCGGCCCAAGTAGCGCCAACGGGGGCAGCTGGCGCCACCCAGGGCCAGGCATCACCACCGGGCCATCGGCGCCATGCCGGGGCCGAGCCCATATTTGCCGCTGTGCTGGACCCCGCGCTGTTGTTTGCGTTACTTGTTAGCTGCGTCATGTTTCTTGTACAGTGGCTAAACCGACCGGTTATTCAGTTATCGAACCCGGTGTTCAAATATAGAACACAGGCCACCCGCAAACGGCCCAACGAAGTGAGGACATCCCGTGCAGTTCCACCACCACGGTTACGTATCAGGCGACCCCCGGGTCAAGCCCGCCGCCGGCGTCGGCATCGACCGCCCCGAGGAGCTTCCGGACGAGGTCGACGTGCTCATCGTGGGCTCCGGACCTGCCGGCATGCTCGCGGCTGCCCAGCTCGCGCAGTTCCCGAACATCACCACCCGTCTGGTGGAGCGCCGCGACGGCCGGCTGGTGCTGGGCCAGGCCGACGGCATCCAGGCCCGCAGCGTGGAAACCTTCCAGGCCTTTGGCTTCGCCGAACAGATCACGGCCGAGGCCTTCTGGCTCACGGAGATGAACTTCTGGCGCCCGGACACCGAGAACCCCCGGAACATTGTCCGCGGCGGCCGCGCGGTTGACGACGAGATGGGCATCAGCGAGTTCCCGCACCTGATTGTCAACCAGGCCCGCGTGCTCGACTACTTCGCCGAAGCCGCTGCCAACTCCCCCAGCCGCCTGACGCCCGACTACGGCTGGGAATTCAAGACCCTCGAAGTGACCGACGAGGGCGACTACCCGGTGAAGGTGACGCTGGTCCGCAGCGCCGGCCCGGATGAAGGCACCGAGCGCATCGTCCACGCCAAGTACGTGGTGGGCTGCGACGGCGCCCGGAGCAAGGTCCGCGCCTCGATCGGCAGCACCCTGGCCGGCGACAGCGCCAACCACGCCTGGGGCGTCATGGACGTGCTGGCCAACACCGACTTCCCGGACATCCGCACCAAGTGCGCCATCCAGTCGCACGACGGCGGCTCCATCCTGCTGATCCCCCGCGAAGGCGGCTACCTGTTCCGCATGTACGTGGACCTCGGCGAGGTACCCGAGGATGACAACGGCAAGATCCGCCAGACGTCCATCGAGGAGATCATCGCCAAGGCAAACGAGATCATGACCCCGTACACGGTCGACGTTCGCAGCGTAGCCTGGCACAGCGTGTACGAGGTGGGCCACCGCCTCACCGACCGGTTCGATGACCTGCTGCCCGAGGACGTCGGCACCCGCACGCCGCGCGTCTTCATCACCGGCGATGCCTGCCACACGCACAGCGCTAAGGCCGGCCAGGGCATGAACGTTTCCATGCAGGACGGCTTCAACATCGCCTGGAAGCTGGGCCACGTGCTCGAAGGCCGCAGCCCGGAGAGCCTGCTCTCTACCTACTCCGCCGAGCGCCAGGTGGTGGCCAAGAACCTCATCGACTTCGACAAGGAATGGTCGACGATGATGGCAAAGAAGCCCGAGGAGTTCAACGACCCCTCGGAACTCGAGGACTTCTACGTGCGCACCGCCGAGTTCCCGGCCGGCTTCATGACCGAGTACACCTCCTCGCTGCTCACGGCCGAGGCCAAGTATCAGGACCTGGCCACCGGCTTCCCGGTCGGCAAGCGCTTCAAGTCCGCCAAGGTCTCCCGCGTATGTGACACCAACCCGCTGCACCTGGGCCACCTCGCCGAGGCCGACGGCCGCTGGCGCATCTACGTCTTCGCCGACCAGGCCAAGGCCGGAGAGTCCGCCGCTGTCGCGGAGCTGGGCGAGTGGCTGGCAACCGCGCAGGATTCGCCGCTGGCCGCCACCCCGGAGGGCGCTGACCTGGACGCCTGGTTCGATGTGAAGGTCATCTACCAGCAGAACCACGAGGACGTCGACATCAACGCCGTGCCCGCCGTGTTCAAGCCCCAAGTCGGCCCGTTCCAGCTGACCAACCTGGAGAAGGTCTTCGGCACCGCCAAGGACGAGGACATCTTCGACGTCCGCGGCCTCTCCCGCGACGGCGCCATCGTGGTGGTTCGCCCGGACCAGTACGTGGCGAACGTCCTGCCGCTGACCGCGACCGCTGAACTCGCAGAGTTCTTCGCCCCGCTGCTGCCTGCCCGCCAGCCACAGCACTAACCAGCCAGATCAGGAGGACGACGGCGGCGCGCAAGCACCGCCGTCGTCCTCCTTTTTAACGCGTCGAGAGGTCAGCGCAGATTCAGCCGCATGAGGACGCGGGGAAATCCGTTCAGCACCGAGCCGGTGTCTGCCGCTTTGCTGAAGCCGGCCCGCTCGAAAAGTCTCCGCGTACCCACATAGGCCATGGTGAGATCCACCTTCTCGCCGCGGTTGTCCACCGGGTAACCCTCGACAGCGGGAGCGCCGTACCCGCGCGCAAACTCCACCGCGCCGGCCAGCAGTTGGTGCGAGATGCCCTGGCCGCGGTGCCCGGGCCGCACCCGGATGCACCACACCGACCACACGTCGAGGTCGTCAACCTGCGGGATCTTCCGGCTGGTGGCAAAGCTGGTGTCCGCCCGCGGGTGCACTGCCGCCCAGCCCACCACCTCGTCGCCGTCGTAGGCGAGCACTCCGGGCGGCGGATCCTGCTGGCACAGGCGCTGGACCATCTCGCCGCGCTCCGTCCCGCGCAGAGCCACGTTGTCTTTCGACGGGAGTCGATAGCTCAGGCACCAACAGACGGTCGCGTCGGCACGCTTGGGCCCCACGATTGCCTTCACGTCCTCGAAGACGTCTGCTGCCCGGACCTCCACCGCCATGCACCCACACTGGCACCTACACTCGGCCCCCGCAACGGGTCGTTACTACCGGGCCTGCAAGGCTCCCGCGCCAGCTCCAGGGCGCAGATTCAACCGCGCCGGCAAACAACAGGTGCCAGGGCTGCATCGGGTGCACCACGCTGACCACAAGCTGGCTTCGTTTACAGGACGGCGGATCCTGTCGGCCAAATTACGTGCGGAACCAGCATATGAGTCGCCAGGGACCGCTTCTGGAAGGACGGCGGCGGCACACAACTTGCGTCGTGGTCGTCTACGCCTAGTGTGAATTGGCGGTGAGGCACCATTGTGGCGGTAGTTGTTGATCCGGGTGATCATTAGGTGCCCCACCGCAGTCGTAAAGAATTAAGGCTGGTTCTCTGCGCGCAGCGATGAACCAGCCGTTATTTTGCAACAGCTGAGCGGATGACATCGTCCTGCAACTGGAAGTTGAAGACCGATGCATCGAAGTGGTTGTAGGCCTCGTAATCCACTAGCTCGTACAAACGCGCACGGGTCAGCATGTTCCCGACCTGCGATTGCTGGGTTCCGTCGGCCTTGATCGTGTCCAGGGTCCGCTCGGCGGCCCCCATTGCGCTGCGCAGCAGGGTCACCGGGTAGATGACCATGTTCACGCCTACCGAGGCCAGCTCCTTGGCGGTGAACAGATCGCTCTTGCCGAATTCGGTCATGTTGGCCAGCACCGGCACGTCGACGGCGTCGCGGATGGCAGCGAATTCCTCCAGGGTGCGCATGGCTTCGGGGAAGATGGCGTCCGCACCGGCGTCGACCAGCGCGCGGGCTCGGTCCTGTGCCGCGGCCAGGCCGTCCACGGCCCGGATGTCGGTGCGCGCCATGATCAGGAAGTTCTCGTCCCGGCGGGCGTCCGCGGCGGCCCGGATCCGCTTGCTGGCAGTTTCCAGGTCCACCACGTTCTTGCCGTCGAGGTGGCCGCAGCGTTTGGGGTTGAACTGGTCTTCGATGTGGCAGCCGGCCAGGCCAGCGTTTTCCAGTTCCTGCACCGTGCGGGCCACGTTCATCGGCTCGCCGAAGCCGGTGTCGGCGTCGACTAGGGCGGGCAGGTCGGTCATCCGCGCGATCTGCCCGGCCCGGGTGGCGACTTCGGTCAGCGTGGTCAGTCCGATGTCCGGCAGCCCCAGGTCATTGGCCAGCACGGCGCCGGAAATGTAGACGCCGTCGAAACCCTTCTCCTGGATCAGCCGCGCCGAGAGCGGGTTGAACGCGCCGGGAAACTGCTGCAGCTTGCCGGAGGACAAGCCCTCGCGCAGCGCGATCCGCTTCCGTTCGGGGGTGGTCATTGAATACAGCATGTAGAAGTCCCTTCGGTCCGGCGGAGTGTGGCCATAGTGTTGGCTCTTTGTCAGGCGCAGTACTTCCCTTCGGCCTTGCATCCGGGCTCGCCGATCATGCCGGGAGGAGCGTAGCGCGTTCCGAAACGATGTATCTGGTTCATTTTTTCCATTGGTTCGACCATTGTCAAATGTATCCGATTGCTATCGCTTACCCCGCCTTCGATCCAGACTGAAGACCTGGTGCCCGCTGGCCCGTCCCTCCCTGCGCCGGCCAGTGGCCGCTTTTGAGTGCCCTCATTAAGAGGAACGCCGGGCCGCCGAGAGCAGCGCCGGTAAAGGGACTCCGACACTCGACACGTTGCCTGCGCGTCGAAGGAAGTTGCCACCAGTCGGTCCGGCCGCCGCCGCGCTCGCGCGCTCCCGGTCTATCCAGATTGCGAAATGCACTCCCATTTGCGAAACGTTTCCCGGTCATTCCATTGAGAAGCAAATGTGAGCCTGCTCATACTCAAAGGCATGCGGCCGGCAACGGAAGCACCGGGCACCACGCGTGGAGGGTCCGGCAAACTGTGACGAAGCAGGAGAAACAATGACGACGACATCCGTATCCCTGAGCTGGATCGATGAGATCACCATGGCCCAGCTGGAGCGCGACCCTTACCCGATCTACGAGCGGCTGCGCGATGAGGCACCGCTGGCTTACATTCCGGTCCTCGGCGCATATGTCGCCTCGACCTATGAAGTGTGCAAGGAGGTCGCTGCCGGCGCGGACTTCCAGGGGTACATCCCCAAGACCGGCGCCAGGATCTTCGGATACCCCGCCATCATCGGTTCGAACGGGCAGCTCCACAAGGACCTGCGCGGCATGATCGATCCGGGACTGCAGCCGAAGCAGGTGGACCGATACATCGACGACCTGGTCCGTCCGATCGCCCGGCACTACATTGAGCAGTTCGAAAATGACGGCCACGCAGACCTGGTGGCCCAGTTCTGTGAGCCGGTCAGCGTAAGGGCCGTCGGCGATTACCTCGGTTTCAAAGAGGTCAGCTCGGAAAAGCTGCGGGAGTGGTTCCACAAGCTAAGCCAGTCCTTCTCCAACGTTGCGGTGGACAGCAACGGCGATTTTGCCAATCCAGACGGCTTTATCCCCGCGGACGAGGCCAAGGCGGAAATCAAAGCCGTGGTGGAACCCCTGCTCGACAAGTGGACGATTGAACCAGATGACAGCGCCATTTCCCACTGGCTCCATGATGGAATGCCCGAAGGCCAGGTCCGGGACCGCGACTACATCTATCCCACCATCATCGCCCTGATCCTGGGCGCCTTGCAGGAGCCCGCCCACGCCCTGGCAGCCACTCTCGCCGGGCTCTTCACCAAGCCGGAACAGCTTGAGGCCGTCATCGATGAACCTGGATTGATTCCGCGCGCCATCTCAGAGGGAATCCGGTGGACCTCCCCCATCTGGTCGGCCACGGCCCGCGAGAATATCCGGGACACGACCGTCGCCGGGGTGGACCTGCCCGCGGGGTCGGTGGTGATGCTGTCCTACGGCTCAGCCAACCATGATCACAGCCAGTTCAACGCTCCGTCGGAATACGACCTGACACGGCCGCCGTTGCCTCATTTGGCCTTTGGCGCGGGTAAACACGGTTGCGCCGGGGTCTACTTCGGCAACAACGCGTGCCGGATCGCGCTCGAGGAGCTGTTCGAGGCGATTCCGAATCTAGAAGTCGATCAAGACCGAATCAACTTCACAGGCTGGGCATTCCGCGGGCCCGACTCGCTGCACTCGAAGTGGGAGGTCTAGCAGTGGTGGAAAGCGTCCATCATGGTCTGAAGCTGGCCTCAACCTCCGATGAGATAACCTGCCGTCCTGACCAGCCGCTCCTAGATTCGCTGCTGCGCAATGAAACTTGGATTCCGTACTCTTGTAACCAAGGAACATGCGGAACCTGCAAGGTTCGCGTGCTGCGCGGGCAAGTCGATCACCGCCAATCCCCTCTGGACACGCTGAGCGCAGCCGAACGGGACGAGGGCCTGGCCCTGGCCTGCCAGGCGACGCCCTGTTCTGACGTCGAGATCCAGCCGGTAGGCGAAAGCGGCGCCGAGGGCCGACAGCACCGGCTCCAGGACTTTGCCGGAACGGTAACGGGCTTGGCAGACATCGCCGAAGACACTCGGCGGCTTCTGGTCTCGCTGGACAAGCCGATGGAGTTCTCTGCCGGCCAGTACGCAGAATTCACGGTGCCCTACACCGGCGCCAAGCGGCAGTATTCCATGGCCAGCCCTCCGGACAAGGCGACCGAACTCGAATTCCACATCCGCCGCGTTCCGGACGGGGAGGCGACCGATCGGTGGATCTTCGCCACCCTGCGGGAGGGCGACCGGATCGAGTTGTCCGGCCCGTACGGCGACTTCACCTATGCCGATGACGACGGCGCCCCGCTGATCCTGGTGGGCGGCGGAACCGGGCTGGCCCCGCTGATGTCGATCCTGGAGCACGCGCTGAGCCTGGATCCGGACCGCGAAATCCATCTGTACCAAGGCGCCCGGACCACGGCAGACCTCTACGACGCCGACAAGCTGCGGCGTTACGCCGAGATGTTCGCCAACGTCCACTACGTTCCGGCGCTCAACATGGAGGAGTGGGACGGGCGGACCGGCCACGTCACTGACGTCATGCTGGAGGACTTCGACTCTTGCAAGGGCTATTCGGGCTACCTCTGCGGGCCGCCCGTCATGGTGGAGGCAGGCATCAAGGCGTTCAAGCGCCGGCGCATGGCGCCGCGCACGATCTACCGGGAGAAGTTCACGCCGGCGGCGGAACCTGCAGCCCAGCCGGCAGGGCTGGCGCTGGCCGCCTCAACCTAGAGTCCGACGGCGTCGTCCCCGTTCCTGCCGCGGCAGGAACGGGGACCGCCACTCGCGGCGAAAAACTGAAAAGACCATAACCTAAAGAAGCGCGTTTAAAGGTATTACCATTTAGGTGAGCTCGCCGTACTGACTGCGGGCCAACCGGCGAGAGAGGACTGGAATGAACCAAGGACTAGCGACATCGGCGGCGCCGATCACGCGCCCGGAAAGTCTGTTTATTGACGGAAAGTGGGTCGAGCCGGAGTCCGGCGGACAAATCGACGTCATCAATCCGGCCACGGAGCAGGTGTACGTCAGCGTCGCTGAAGCCACCGAGGCGGACATTGACCGCGCCGTCGCCGCGGCCCGTTCCGCCTTCGACCACGGGCCGTGGCCGCGCCTGACCCCGGCCGAGCGGGCCGGGTACCTGCGCGCAATGGGCGAAAAGCTCCATGAGCGCGTCGACGATGTGGCCCATATCTGGCCGAGCGAGATGGGCAGCACCCACGCGGTGGCCCATGCTTTTGCCGGCACCATCGGCGGCGTGTACGAGTACTATGCGGACCTGGCCGGCACTTTCCCGTTCGAGGAGCGGTTCGACAACCCGCCCGGCGGCGGCGAGCTGGCACTGATCGTGCGCGAGCCAGTGGGCGTCGTGGCCGCGATCGTGCCGTGGAACGCCGCGATAAACATCATGGCTTTCAAGATCGCTCCGGCACTTCTGGCCGGCTGCACTGTGGTGTTGAAGAACTCCCCCGAGGCCCCCGGTGCCGGGTATGTCATGGCCGAGATCGCCGAGGCCATCGGGCTGCCGCCGGGCGTGCTCAACGTCGTGACCGCCGACCGCGGCCCGTCCGAGCGTCTGGTACGCCACCCTGACGTCGACAAAATCACCTTCACCGGCTCGCTGGAGGCGGGCAAGCGCATCGCCGGTCTGGCCGCGGAGCGCATCGCGCGCGTCACCCTGGAATTGGGTGGCAAGTCCGCCGCAGTGGTGCTGGACGACTACGATATCGCCACTGCCGCGCAGTCCATCGCCGGCTACGCGTGCTTCCTGACAGGGCAGGTCTGCTCGTCCCTGTCGCGCGTCATCGTCAGCCGCAGCCGCCATGACGAGCTGGTCGAGGCCCTGAGCTCAGTCTTCGCCGGGGTCAAGATTGGCGATCCTTTCGACCCGGCCACCGGCATGGGACCTGTCGCGACCCGCCGCCAGCTCGAGAAGGTCGAGCACTACGCCAAGTTGGGGGTTGCGGAGGGCGCGACCCTGGCCCACGGCGGCCGCCGCCCGGCGGACCTGTCGCGCGGCTGGTTCTTCGAACCGACCGTGCTGGCCAACGTCGACAACAACGCAACCGTCGCCCGCGAGGAGATCTTCGGCCCGGTGCTGAGCGTGATCCCCGCGGACAACGAGGAACACGCCATCGCGCTGGCCAACGACACGATCTTCGGCCTGAACAACTCGGTGTTCACCAACGACGTGGACCGCGCCTACGCCGTCGCCCGCCAACTGCGCTCCGGAACCGTCGGGCACAACGTCTTCCGCAGCGACATGAAGATCGGCTTCGGCGGCTTCAAGCAGTCCGGCCTCGGCCGTGAAGGCGGCGTGGACGGCCTTCGCCCGTTCCTGGAAAACAAAACCGTCATCCTCGAAGACATCCCGTCCCACCTGAAGTAGGAGCAGATCGTGGAAACAGTCATCAACGGCGTGACCCTCCTATCGGAGGTCACCACCAAGAACGAAACCGCCCGACGCAACATCGACGTCATCATCGAGTTCTTCTCCCTATACCTGAAGGACAAGGAGCGGTTCTACTCGCTATGGGTCGACGAGGACCCCGAGGTACTAACGCCCTTCGTGACCGGCGACGTTGCGGTCCTGCACGTGGGCGGCCATATCGGATGGGAAGCCGTCAAGGGATTCTGGGACCCGATCCACGACGACATGAAGGGCACCTTCGACTGGTTCATCGACGAGATCCTCCCCGGCGAGGACCCGAACGTCATTATTACCCGCTCGCACAGCAACATCGACGTGCAGGCCGGAGGAATCTGGGGCGGCAAGAACGTGAAGTACAACGGCCGCTACATCCAGGTCTTCCGCTTCGCCAACGGCAAGGTTAAATCCTTCGAAGAGTACTACGACACCGCACTGCTCAACGCAGCCTACGCCGGCTGAATAAGGCGCGCAGGAAGGGTGGGGGGGGGGGGGGGGGGGGGGGGGGGGGGCCCCGCCCCCCCCCCCCCCCCCCCCCCCCCCCCCCCCCCCCCCCCCCCCCCCCCCCCCCCCCACCCCCCCCCCCCCCCCCCCCCCCCCCCCCCCCCCCCCCCCCCCCCCCCCCCCCCACCCCCCCCCCCCCCCCCCAACCCCCCCCCCCCCCACCCCCCCCCCCCCCCC
>NZ_JBNHHC010000059.1:0-19902 GCF_059091865.1 Arthrobacter sp. B0316-1-20
CCCCCCCCCCCCCTTCCCGGCGGCCCCCCCCCCCCCCGTTGGCCCCCCGGGCGCCCCGCGGCGGGGGGCCCGCGCCTCGACGATCGTGCCCGTGATCTCATGCCCGAGCACCGCGGGGAGGAACGACTCCAGCCAGTGATACTCGGGGATCCATTCATAGGCATGCAGATCGCTGCCGCAGATGCCGACCGTGTCGACCCGGACGAGCACGTCGTCTCCCGTGCGCTTGGGAACCGGGAGATCGATCAGCGAGACACCGGGCTCCGCGCAATCCTTGACGACCGAGATCATGGCACGACCGCCACGGCTCGGATCGGGCTGCCGCTGCCTCCCTCGAAGGGCAGTGGCAGCCCAAGGAAATCGAATCGACTCACCGGGATGTTGGCGAGATTGCGCAGGTTCTCGATGATCGCGATGATCTTCGCCTTCGGCAGGCCATGCGATGCCGGCTTGAGGAAGTTCATGTGCACGGGCGACTCACGCGCCCCCTCCACCGTCTCGACCGTCGAGTTATCGATCCCGACCGTGCGGACATCACGCGCGCGCAGCCACTCCCCCGATTCCTTCGTGAGGCCCATGTGGTCGCTCAGGTACGCCTGCGGATCCGTGTCCGCGAGATCGGACCATCCTGTGTGAATGAGGACGATGTCGCCGGCGGACACCGTTTCACCGGACTCCCGTTCGGCGCGCTCGAGCATCTCGGGAGTGACGTGAGCACGCGGCGCCTTCGCGAAGCTGACGTCGAGACGCACAGCAGTGCCGTGACCGTGCTCGAGCGCCATCTGGTCGGCTCCGATCCCTTCCGGGTCGCCATGCCACGGTGAATCCATGTGCGTCCCGGTATTCCCGTTCAGCACCCACTGCTCATTCGCGAAGGACAGCTGCGAGCCGTCGTACGGATTGCGCCTGTCCGAATTGGCATACATCCAGTGGTTCAGCGAACCGGCGAGCCACACGGGCGTGGGCCCGTGGAACGGATGCCCGATCATGCCCTCGCGAAGGACATGAGTCAGATCTATCAGAGTCGACATGCTGTTCTCCTTCCTCAGTAGGATGCGGCCAGCGGGGCGACGCCGCCACCAGACATCGACTTGATGACTGGGGTCTCGAACGGCGAGCTGAGGACCTCGATCACTGTCGGCCGGTCAGTGACGTCGAGTGCCTCGACGAACGCCTTCTCGAAATCTTCGATGGTTGAAACGCGCCATGTTCGGGCACCGAGCCCCGCGGCGCAGGCCGCGTAGTCAACCTCGGAGAAGTCCTGCGACACCCAGGCATCGGGATACCGTCGCAGGGCGACGTGCTTGTTCCAACCGAGAACGGCGTTGTTGAGGACGATCGACACGATCGGCATCTCGAAGCGCGTGAGCACCTCGATCTCGTTCAGGGAGTAGCCCCACCCCCCGTCTCCGGCGAGGCAGACGACGCGGGCGGAGGAGCCCATGTCCTTGAGCGCGAACGCCGTCCCGATCGCGGCCGGAAGGCCCCAGCCCAGCGGGGCGACGCCGCGCGGCGCGAGCAGCCGACGACCGGGGTTGTCGACGCGCCAACGCGTGCCGATCCAGCCCGAGGACAGGCTCGCGTCGGTCACGATCACATCGTCCTCGGCGATCCGCTCTCCAATGATCTTCACGACGTCCTGCGGCTTGACCTGGTCCTCGTCGCGCTCCGCCTTAAATGTCGGTTCGTCGGCCCACCACGCTTCGGCGGTGCGGGCGAGGTGGTCGAGATCCCACTCGGACGAGCGTGCGCAGACACCGGCCGAGAGGAGCGCCTCAATGCCGAGCTTAACGTCGCCGACCAAGGGCAAGGTGTTCGTCCAGTTGCGGCCGATCTCCTCGGCATCGACATCGAGGTGGATCACGGTGGCGTCAGCACTCGGCAGGTCGTAGCCAACCGTCGCGGACTGACCGAGCTTCGAACCGAGCACCAGCACCACGTCCGCCGTGCCGAGAACCTCGTTGGCGAGGGGGACTCCGAACGAGCCGATGATGCCAACCGCACGCCGGTCCTTCTCCGACACAATGCCCTTGCCGCTGATCGTGGTCGCCACGGGGATGTCGAGCACATCGACGAGCTCACGCACCTGGTCGCCTGCCCCTGAGAGATGTGCGCCGCCGCCGACGAGGATCGCCGGGTTCTTCGCGGCGGCGAGCGCCGCCACGGCGGCTTCGATGTCGCCCGGAGCGGGGACGCTGCGAGAGCGAGGGAAAGCGGCGAGTGATGGATCCTGCACGACCTCCGTCGCGTCGACCGCGGCGGAGAACACGTCGTCGGGAACCTCGATCAGCACGGGGCCGGGACGCCCCGTCGTGGCGATACGCAAAGCCTGGGCGAAGACGTCGTCCAGCGCCTCCGGCGTCTCCACGCGGCCATACCACTTCACGCAGGGCTCGAGGAAGGCCTTCTGGTCGGCGCCCTGCGCGGCGTTTCCGAGACGCCGGCGGTGCTCCCAGTGACGCGGAATGTCCGCGATGACGGTCACCATCGGAATGGACGCGGCCTTTGCCTCAACTAGACCCGAGACCAGGTTCGTCGCGCCCGGTCCCACCGTCGCATCGCATGCGGCGACGACGCCCCGCAAGCGCGCATAGGCGTCAGCCGCGAACGATGCGCTACGCTCATCACGCATCAGCACATGCTGGAAGTCGTCGGTGTTCACCGCCATGCCGTGGTAGTACGGGGCGGTCTGGCCGCCAGGGCATCCGAAGCCGGTCTTGATTCCAGCGCCGATCATCAACGAAACGAGACGTTCACCGACGTCCATAGTGTTACTCTCCTTCTTGTATGTACTGCTGCTGTAGATCCGTGATGGGTCGCTGCTCATCGCTCGTCCCATTCGGGGAGCGGGATCATGTCGGGCTCGCCAATGCCGAGGTCGAGAGGGGCCACCGGAACGAGCTCGCCGCCCTCCCACTGGCTGGTGATCCAGCCGACGCGCTCATTCTGACCGCGGTCATCGAACTTGACACCGTCCCCATCGAATTCCCAAGTAAGCGGCATTTCTGATTTCAGACCTTCGGGTTGGCGGCGAGCACAGCGGCTCGCTCATCCCAGGCCGTAATCGGCGGATTCGCGTTCGGTGACGCGAGCACATCGACGAGGACCGGACCATCGTGCGCCATCGCGTCCTTCAAGGCCGGCCCGAGATCGGCGGCATCGCTCACGCGCGCCCATCGGGCTCCCACTGCCTCGGCGATCTTCGTATGATCAACAGGGGCGAAGTCGGTCGCGGAGGTGAACGCGCCGAACTTCACGAGCTCGGCGTGCCTCTGGAATCCGAGGATGCCGTTGTTGATGACGACCACGGTGACCGGCAGATTCTCTCTGACCGCGGTCTCCATCTCGGCCCAGACGTGCCCGAACCCACCGTCTCCCGTCAGACACACCACACGTGCACCGGGATCCGCGACCTGCGCGCCGAGCGCCATCGGGAACCCCCACCCGAGACCCGCGAGGCCGCGCGGTGTGAGGAACCGCTGCCCGGCCCTCTTCGCCGTCATGAAATACGTGGTCCACAACGTCGCATAGCTCGCGTCAGCCACAAGCACCGTGTCACCGTCTGCGAGCTCGTCGATCGTCGCGGCAATCTGCTGCGGCAGGATCCCGCCGTCCGGGACGCTCGGGAACTCGGCGCGAATCGGCATCCGAGCGAGCCGACGCTCGACTGACTCGCGACCATTCGCCAGGTGGCGCAGCTTTCGCCCGGCGAGTGCCGCACGCAGATCGGCGAGAGCGAGTGCGGCGTCGCCGACGAGCGGGAGAGCAGGATAGTTCCGCCCCACCTCGACTCCGTCGACATCGATGTGCACATAGGTCGCGTTGTCCGGCAGGAGCCGCCACGAATCGGTGCCGTTCTCGTTCGTCCGCGTGCCGACGAGGAGGACCACGTCGGCGTCACGCAGGAACGACACCGCGGGTCTCTGCGGAGATCCCTCCCCCATCGCATTGCCGATGACTCCGAGCGTGAGCGGGTGGCACTCATCGACCGCGCCCTTGCCCATGTTCGTCGTAGCAACAGGGATGGCGAACTCCTCCTGCAGAGCGACAAGCTCATTAACGGCGCCAGAGAGATGGACGCCGCCACCGGCAAGGATCAGGGGATGGCGTGCCTCCGCGAGCGCGGTGGCGGCGGCCTCCACCGAAGTGGCATCGGGACGGGTTCGATCGAGGGGGAAGGTTGCGAGCGAGCGAAGTGGCTCCCGTGCCTCGGGTGCCTCTGTGCCCAGAATGTCCGAGGGCAGCAGAAGGACGACCGGCCCCGGCCGCCCTGTCGTCGCGGTACGGAGCGCCGCCTCGACATACTCCTGGGTCCGTGCCGGGTCGGTCAGTGTGTTGATCGACTTCGCGACGCCGCGGAAGAGTGCATGGTGATCAAATTCCTGGAAGGCGTTCTTGTCACGGAGCGACGTCGGCACCTCCTGCACGAGCGCCAGCATCGGGATCGATACCTTGAGAGCTTCCGCCATTGGCGGAACGAGCAGCGTCGCCGCTGGGCCGTTCTGCGCGCCGATCACGCCGATGCGTCGGGTAATTCGCGCATACGCGTCGGCCATCGCGCCACCCGCGTTCTCCGTGCGGTACGCGATTTGGCGAATGCCGTGCCGCTCTGCCGCCAGGAAGAACTTGGAGGGCAGGCTCTGCCCGAAGACCTCCGTGATGCCGTGCGCTAGAAGCGTCCGCGCGATGGTGTCCGCGACGGTGTTGACTGCGTGGTCGTTCGATGAGGTGGTCATGCCTTCTCTTTCGTGAGAATTCGTGCTGCGTTGCGGGTCTGCACGCGCTTGAAGATATTCGCCAGAATGATCACGGCGATCGTGACGATGATGATCGAGCCGGAGATCGGGCGCAGGACGAACTGTGTCGCATCGCCGTCGAAGATGAGGAGGGAGCGCAGCACGGCGTCTTCAAGCATCGATCCGAGCACGAACGCGAGCACGAGAGGGCCGGGTTCAAAGCCGTACTTGCGCATGAGCCAGCCGACCACCCCGAACGCGAGCACGATCCACATGTCGAAGAACGAGTTGCCGAGGCTGTAGACGCCGAGCATTGCGACGGCGACGGCGAGGGGCGCGAGGATGCTGGATCGCAGACGCAGGATCCGCACGAAAACTCCGACGAGGGGAAGCGCGAGGAGGAGCAGGAACAGGTTCCCCACCCACATCGAATTGACGACTCCCCAGAACATGTCGGGGTGGTCCTCGATCATCTTCGGACCGGGCGTGACGCCCTGGATGAGGAGCGCTCCGTACAGAACGGCGAGCACCGCGTTGGCCGGCAGGCCGAGGGTGAGAAGCGGGATGAACGCGGCGGTCGCTCCGGCGTTGTTCGCGGTCTCGGGGCCGGCAACGCCTTCGATGGCGCCGCGCCCGAACCGCGACGGATCCTTTGCGACCTTCTTCTCCGTCGAGTACGACAGCAGTGACGACAGCGTTGCACCACCGCCGGGTATCAGCCCGATCACGAACCCGAGGACCGTTCCGCGCGCGATCGCCCACTTGGACTGCGCCCAGTCGCTGGCGGTGACCCGCACGTTCGAGACCTTGACGGCCATCGCCGATCCTGCCGCACGCTGCTCGATCATGTGGAAGATCTCGCCGAGGCCGAAGAGGCCCATGGCGATTGTGACGAAGTCGATCCCGTCGGACAGCTCGAGGTTGCCGCCGGAGAAACGCTCCATCCCCGAGAATGGGTCCATACCGATTGTGGCCAACCAGAGGCCGAGACCCGCCGCGACAAGCCCCCGGACCGGCGAGCCGCTCGAGAGCCCTGCAACCATGAGGATGCCGGCGAGCGCAAGCGCGGCGAACTCCGGTGGGCCGAACTTGAGCGCGATCGAGGCCACGATCGGAGCGAGGAACGTGAGACCGAGTACGGCGACGGTCCCGCCGATGAACGAGCCGATCGCGGCGATCCCGAGCGCCGACCCCGCGCGCCCCTGGCGCGCCATCTGGTAGCCGTCGAGCACCGTGATGACCGACGTCGCCTCGCCCGGGAGGCGCAGCAGGACCGATGTGATCGTTCCGCCGTACTGGGTCCCGTAGTAGATGCCGGCCAGCATGATTACGGCTGCGACGGGTTCGATTCCATACGTCAGCGGCAGCAGCACGGACATCGTGGCGACCGGGCCGAGGCCGGGCAGCACTCCCACCACCATGCCGAGGAGTGCGCCGATCAGGCAGAAGAGCAGGTTCTCCGGCTCCAGGACGGTAATGAATCCGTCGAGGATGGGCGCGAAATAATCCATCATCTCGTCTCGATTCCTAGAAGAGTCGGGGCAGGTTCAGCCCCAGTGCGGTAACGAAGAGGAGGTAGAAGGCCACGGTGGCTCCGACGGACACAGCCGCCGTCATGAGCCAGCGTTCACCCCCGAGGACCTTGAGCCAAAGTGCGAGGAGGAGGACCATGGGGAACTCGAACCCGATGAGCGGCATCGCGACGATGAACGCACCGACACTGCCTGCGGCGATCAGGACGATCCACGAGCGATGCGACATCCGTTCCTCGTCCTCGGCGGGCGGCGACGTCCACGACAGAGCGCCCGCGACGAGCACGAGGATGCCGCAGATCAGCGGCCACAGACCGGGCCCGGGGCGCATCACCGTGCCCAGCGGCAACTGCAGCGAGAGCGCGATGCAGACAGCGCCGAGCGCGATCGGGACGACACGCCGGTATACGGGGTAGCGCCCCGTCCAACTGGTCTCAGCGTCGAGTTCCTCGTCGTCGACGACGGCCTGACCCTCTTCCACCTCGTGACCCCGCGCGACGGGCTTCATCTCATTGCTCATATGGCACTCCCCGGACTCACTGGGAGATGTCGAGTTCGTCGAACAGGTGCTCCATCGACGCGCGAAGCTCGGGAACCATTCCTTCGAGCCACTCCGTGCCGTCCTGGTACTCAGGCTCGACGAGATAGTTATCGGCGACGAAGGTCTGGAAGCCCTCGCTCTCGCGCGCGCTCTCGGCGGCCTCCACGAGAGTCTCGCGCACGTCCTCCGGCAGTCCATCGGGCGCGACGAGTGCGAAGCGGCCGACGAACGCCTGCGTGTCGACACCCGAGTCCACGAGCGTCGGCAGATCAGGTGTCTGCGGGACCGGCGTCGCTGACGTCACTGCAAGGCCCGTGACGCTGCCTCCCTCGACCTGCGGTGCAGCGATGTTGAAATCGGCGGCCGCGATGTCGACCTGGCCACCGGCCGCGGCGGTGACGACCTCCTGCGCCGATTCGAATGGGATCGCCTCTGCCTCGACGCCCGACTTCGCGAGCAAGTCCGCGACCGCAAGGTGTGTGTTGCTACCCACTGCGGTCACCCCGTAAGTGACGCGCCCCTCGGCGTTCATCAGATCCTCCAGCGTCGCGTACTCGCTGTCGTTGGCGGTCACGAGCATGTATGGCTGGTCTGCGAGCCCGGCGATTCCATCGAAGTCCTCCGGGGTGTACGGAACGCTCTGTGTCATCGGCGTGGTGACAAACGTCGTAGACGTACCGAGGAAGAGGGTGTGGCCGTCGGGCGCGGCTCCGGCGACTTCCGTGGCGGCCACCGCGGTGTTGGACCCCGGCTTGTTCACGACGACGATCGTCGTGCCCTCGAGATTTTTCTCGAGCTCGGCGGCGAAGGCGCGTCCGATCAGATCTGTCGCGCCCCCGGCGCTGAACGGCACGACCAGTTCGATCGTGCCCGAGGGGAAATCGTCACCCGAGCCGCCGGCCGAGTCACCGCCCGTGACGCCAGCACATCCGGCCAACATCATGGTCGAGGCGACTAATGCCACGCCGCCCAGGGCAGAACACTTCATCATTTCATGACTCCTTTGTCTCGATGCTGATTCATCTCGATGCTGCTTCGCTGCAGGCATCCGTGCGCACACTGTCGTCCGCACTGCGTCGGCCACGGGACAGACCGACAGGTGGATTGGATTGGCTGGCGGCCGCTTGAGGAACAGTCAACTGGACACTCCGCACCCGGTCAAATAGAAAAGGGCAATCGTTTCATAAGCATTTGCAATCGACAGTAGGATGGTTCGAAGGCTGTGCCCGACACGGACAACGAGGAGGCGGGGCACCATGGACCTGAAGCGTCTAAGTTACTTCCTGACACTGGCCCGCACGCTGCACTTCGGGAAGGCGGCCGAGCAACTGCACATCAGCCAGCCCGGACTCTCCCAACAGATCCGCAAGCTCGAGCAGGAGCTGGGGGCGGTCCTGCTCACGCGTGGCCGTCCGACTCAGTTAACCCCTGCCGGCGCGACACTCGCAGAGTCGGCGCACGCGCTCCTCGAGCACGAGGAGCGCGTGTTAACTGAGGTTCGCCGTGTCGCCAGCGGCGAGCAGGGGTTGCTGCGCCTCGCCTTGTCTCGCTCCGCGCCCACCTATCTGGGCCACGATCTCGTCGAGCAGTTCCGGCGCGCGCACCCCAGCTTCGACGTGCAGATCGAGTCCGCGTGGTCGAGTTACAACCTCGAGCTCGTGCGCTCCGGCAAGGTCGATGCCGCGATAATGCTGCTTCCGTTGACAGACGACGCCGGCATCGATTCCCTCGAGCTCGCGCGCATTGAACTGGCTGCAATTCTGCCCACAGGGCACCGTCTGGCGCGCTCTCGTCGAAAGATCACGCTCGAGGAGATCCGGTCCGAGCCTTATGTTGCCTGGCCGCGTGACCAGGCTCCCGGTGCATGGGACCGGCTGATGAGCATCATGTGGCAAGGCATCGAACCACTTACGTCCCGTATAGAACCCGACCTCGAGCGCATGATCGCAGCGGTGCGCGACGGACACGGATTCGCTGTGGCCACGCAAGCTCGAGCACGCCAGCTGCGCCGTCCCGGCGTCACGGTGCGCAACTTCGCAAAGCCCGAGCCCGACTACATTTACGGCCTCTGCTGGCTGGAGGGCGACCGCCGCCCCGTGGTCCGCGCATTGATTGACACCGTCCGAAATTTATGACGGCACGACGTCGAGCAGAACCTTTCCGATATGGCGGCTCTCAGCGACCAGACGGTGCGCTTCCTGCACCTCGGACCAGGGGAGGCTTCTGTCGATCACCGGAGTAATCACCCCGGCCTCGATGAGCGGCCATGCCTCGTCGCGGACACCACAGATAATCTCCGCTTTCTCTGCCAGCGGTCGTGAACGGAGTGCGGCTCCGATGATCGAAGCTCGCTTGGCCATCAACGTACGGATATCGAACGCCGTGACCGGATCCTCCTGGATGCCCAGACAGATGAGCCGACCGCCCCGGGCAAGCGCCGTCAGATTCCGTTGCGTGTAGCTCCCGCCGATCAGATCGAGAACGACATCAACTCCGCGTCCGTCGGTCACACGCATCACCTCTTCGGCGAAGTCGTGTGTCCGATAGTTGATCGTGACTTCGGCGCCGAGTTCTCGACAGCGCAAAGCTTTTGCTTCGCTGCCAGCCGTCGCCAGCACGCGCGCGCCGCGCGCGGCAGCGAGCTGGATGGCGGTTGTGCCGATTCCACTGCTGCCACCGTGGACGAGCAACGACTCTCCCGCGCACAGCTGCGCCATCATGAACACCGTCGACCACACCGTAGCGCACGCCTCTGGCAATGCCGCCGCGTCACGGGTGCTCACGCCACTCGGCACACGAAGGATCTGCGCCGCCGGCACCGCGACCTTCTCGGCATAGCCGCCGCCGGCGAGGAGCGCACACACCTCGTCGCCCGCGCGCCACTCTGTCACCTGAGAACCGACCGCCACGATGCGACCGGAGCATTCCATCCCGATGATCGTCGAGGCCCCTGCCGGAGGCGGGTAGAAGCCCTCCCGTTGGCGCAGGTCGGCTCGATTGATTCCGGCCGCGATGACCTCGACGAGAACCTCGTCGGCCGCGACAGCCGGTTCATCCACCTCATCGATCCTCATGACCTCAGGACCACCGAACCCCTCTGTCACCACCGCACGCATACGCTGCCCCTTATCTTGTTAGTTCCTTCTCATTCTGTAGGGATGTTGGCTTACCGGTGTCGTTGCGCGCACAAGCGGGATGGCTGGGCTTCGGCTCCGGCTCTGGCTTTGGGGCTGTGGTTGCCCAGACTTCAAATCCTTCTTCTCTATTAAAAAGCCGTCGGTGGTCAACGCCATCGTGTCGGATCCACAGGATCTGGTCGTCTTCGGTGACCATATCCATCCGGCCGTGCCGGATCGATTTGCCCTTAAGCCGTATCTCGACGACCTGGCCCACGAGGGGTTGCCATTCGTGTTGAAGATGCAGCATTGCTCCTGAGCTTTCGTTTCGTTGTATGGCCGCGAGAACGACCGGACCTGGACTATTTGGGGTTCGGCGCGATTGCGTCCTTCCGACTCGGAAAAACTCGTGCCGCCAGGAAGCCGCGTCGAGTTTAGGGGCGGGTCACCATGTCGGATGTCGGGCTTACATAGGCTTCTCTTCGGGCGAAGGGGCGGCCGCCGGCAAACAGCCGCTCGGCGAGCATCCCCACTGCCCCCGCGCTGACCTCTGGGATATCAATGCGGGGGCCGTCGAAGTTTGCGCCGGGGTCGATGGTGTCGCCTGTTAGCGCAAAGGCTGGATCACTTAGCCGGCTGGGTAACCCTAGCTGTGGATCAGGCGGGCCGTATGTAGTCCACGCGCTCATGCCGTCGCCGGCGTCGGTGACGATAAGGGCCGGGTGAGGCCTATCGAGCATCATGGCGTCGTGACTGATTACTCGCACGACCGGTTTGCCGATCGCGCAAGCGAATCCATGAGCTGCGGCGATTCCTATGTGGACATTGCGGCCCGGCCCTGGTCCGATGCCGACGGCGACACCGCTGAGCGTGGCGGATTCGGTCTCACTCAGCGTGAGTGCCTGTGCGATCAACGGGCCGATCACGGCAGCGTGATCGACTTCGTCGCTCTCGTTGATTTCGGTCAGGATGCCTCGGTCCCGGTCCACGATGGCCACGCTTGTGCCGAGCGAGGTGTCGATAGCGAGCAGCATTAGAGCTTGGAGGCGTCGTTGAGCACGTGCCATGTGCGGTTGTGGTACACAAGAGGGCGGGCGAATCGGGCGTCCGCTTCGTCGCTGTCGGCCGCGGGAGCGCTGGAGCTGAGTGCTTCGACGACAAAAACGGTCGAAGAGCCCGCTTCCATGCGGTTGATGATGCGGCCGCGGATCCAGGCGTGGGCGCCGGGGTAGACCGGTTCGCCCGTGGGGAGCCTGGTCCAGAGCCCGTTGGGGAATCGGTCGACGCCGCTGGTCGCGGCGAGTTGGGCGAGTTCGAGTTGGTCGGCGCCGGGTATGTGCACGACGACCGTTTCAGCCGCTCGGATGGTGGGGGTGCTCGATGACGAGGCAGAGGCCGAGAAGACCAGAAGCGGCGGTTCGGCGCTGACGGAGAAGACTGAGGTGACGGTCATTGCCACCGGGCCAGCGCCGGCGTCTGCGGTGACGATAGCAACCCCGGCGGGGTGGTTGCGGAACGCAGCCTTAAATGCTTCCGGTCCGAGGACATCGGTGTCGACGTTGGGAGCGACCGAGACGGCAGTGACGTCATCGGTTCTGATGGTCTTCATGGTGGTCTCCTTCTAGCACGCGTTCCGCGTGGTCGTTGGGCTGTCAGTATTCAAGGGGCGATCGATAGAACCGGATGCGGCGACCGCCGCCCGGCTTGGGGGGCACGGCTCGGAAGCGAGCAGATCAGCGGGTGATGACGACTTTGCCGTCACGGCCGCCCTGCGCGGCGAGGGTTAGCGCCTGGCGTATTTCTCCGAGGCCGAATCGCGCCGCGATCGGCACGGTGATGCTTCCCTCCCGAATGATTTCGAGGGCTTCGTTGCCGATGTTCCGCAGGAGCTCCGGGGAGGCCCGGCCCATCGAGCGGGGCATCCAGAACCCCTCGACGCTCACATCATTGAATACGATGAGCCGCGTATCAACGTGTACGGGCTCGCCGGAGAGCAGGCCGTAGGTCACTACCCTCCCGCCGGTGCCCAGCGACTCAGCCAGGCGACCGGTGCTTGCTCCGCCGATTGCGTCGATCGCGATCTTGGGCCGCGTTCCGCCTGTTGCTTCGAGCACGCGGGTGTCCAGGTCATCGCCGTCGACAATTACTGGGCCGTTCATGATCCCGTCGATTTTGCGGGCGCTTTCGACACTGCGCACAACATTGACTACTGAGACCCCCCGCCGGGCGGCGACGGCGTCAAGGACCCGGGCGTATGCCGAGTTGCCGGCATTCTGGATGAGCCAGTCACCCGGTGCTACCTCCGGCCATTCATGGAACATCAGGAGGACAGCCTGTACGTTGACGAAGCTCACGGCGAACGTGTCGACATCGAGGCCGGGCGGCAGGACGAGTGCACTGTCGGCGGGGAGCAGGGTGTAGTCGCTGAAGACCGTCCTGCTGCCGGCAAGAGACACTAGGGTCCCCGAGGGAACCACGGATGTCGCGCCCCCCACGACCCGGCCAACTCCTTCGATTCCAGCCGAACGCGGCAGCTCGGGCTGAGTGTCGCGATAGCCGTACATTCCCTGCAGCATCAGGATCTCGGCGGGATTGACGGGGGCCAGAACGAGCTCGACAAGGAGCTCGTTTCCGCCGGGAGCCGGTATAGGGGTTTCGACGATCTCGGCGACCGTTGCCGGGTCGCCCGTTGAGCGCTGCACGATGGTGCGATTCATCCTCCCGCTCATCAGTGCACCTCGATTCCGCCGTCGACGTTCACGGCCTGACCGGTGATGAGCGACGCGTCACTTGACAGCAGGAAACGCACCGCGGCCGCAATGTCCTCCACGCGGGTCGCCCGCTGAAGCGGTGTCGATGCCCTCACCGTGGCCATGAACGCGTCATAGTTACTCGCCCCTGCTTCGGCCAAGGCGGGGGTGTTCGCAGCGACCCAGGAGCCCGTCGCTTCCCACATGGGCGTCCAAACGAGGCCGGGACACACGGCGTTCACCGTGACACCCTGAGGGCCGAGGGCGGCTGCGGCTGACTGCGTAAGTGCGATGACGGCCGCTTTCGAGGCGCAGTAGTCGGCGAGATTCGCGCTGCCGCGCTTGCCGGCGATGCTCGCCATGTTGACGATGCGGCCCGAACCGCGTCCGGCCATCGCCGACCCCACGCGCTGGCTCAGGATGAACGTTGCCGTCACATTGATCGCGAAGGTTTTCTCCCACTGCCGAAGCTCGAGGTCGGCGAACTGCGACATCAGGCCGACGCCGGCCACGTTGACGAGCCCATCGACCGCTTGCAGCGAATCGGCGAGGTCGTAGACCTCCGAGGCCACCGAAAGATCGCATATGCGGGTCTGTACGTCAACGCCGGTGGCGCGCAGCTTCGCGGCTACGTCATTAAGGCGCTCGGCCTGGCGGTCGACGAGCACGAGATTTTCGCCGTCGGCAGCTATGCGGTGCGCGACGGCCTCGCCGATGCCTTGAGCGGCGCCGGTCACGGCGATGGTGCGAGTGGAAGCTTCGCTGGCGTTGCCCATCATCGCTGGCCGATCGTGATGACAGTCTTCATGATGTCGCGCTGAGTGGTCGCATCGTCGAACGCGTCCTGCAGCTCGTCGATCCCGCGCACGCGGTCGACCAAGTCGCCGGTAACGACGAGTCCGCGGTCCAGCAGATCGATCGCTGCCGCGAAGTCCCCGGCGAGGGAACCGATGATCTTCGGCTGCTTGTGCACGATCTTCGTGGTGTCCACGGGTGCCGCAACTTCCGGCAGGCCGACGAAGGCGATGGTGCCGCCGGAGCGGACCATCTCAAATGATTGCGTTACCGCCGACGGCGCTCCGGAGACCTCGATGACCACATCCGCCATCGCGCCTTCGTTGAAGGCGTAGCGCCCAACGCCCAGCTCGCTTTTCACCCACTCGATCGCATCGCCCGAGCGTGCGTCGAAAGCGGCGTCGGCGCCGTGGTCAAGCGCGGCCTGGACGCGCAGGGGGTTGATGTCGATCACGACGACGCGTTCGGCCCCGTGCGCCTTGGCGATCTGCATGCAGGCGTTTCCAATCAGCCCCGCACCGAGAACCACAACTTTGGAGCCCGGGCCGATACCCGCGGCCCGCACGGCAGCCGCAGCGACTGCGACCGGTTCGATCGTCGCCGCACTCATGTCGTCGATACTCTCGGGTACCTCGAAAATGTTAAGACCTAGTTGAGCGCGTTCGATTACGACGAACTCCGCGAAGGCACCTGCCCGCCCGTAGCCAATCGACCGGGAAAAAATGTCAGGACAAAGCCCGTACTCGCCACGCTCGCACCAGAAGCAGGCCCCGCAGTTGCCGATAGTAAAACCGGCCACGCGCAATCCCTCGGGAATGTCGGTTACTTCGAGCCCCGAACGCTCCACGGTGCCAACGAACTCGTGCCCCATCACCTGACCGGGCTCGACGTACATGCCCTTCTTGAACGAGTGCAGATCAGAGCCGCAAATTCCGCACGCCGTAACGCGCACGAGAACATCACGAGGGCCCAGCTCGGGCACCTCTATACTCTCGAAAGTGATCGCCCCGGGCCCGCGGAAAACGGCGGCATTCATTGTTTGGATTGTCATGTGAACTCCCTCGTTCAATCATTGAAAACTTGAACCAGCCAGAATTGCGTCCAGCACCTACTGGTCGACTAGTGTCCTGCAGACATCAAATTTGATGATGCGAAGACACTAACTCTCTAAGTGCCGGATGTCGATAGTTTTGCGATTTTTACTTCCGAGACGCTGTCCGGAGCCCATAAAGTCGCCCTGGGCTCTCGTGGCGGGTCCTGCACCGCAGGGCCATAAGGCGCCGGAAAACGCACGAGGCCGTCCAAGCGGGGAGTGCGGTAGTCCTCGGCGAGGATTATGCGTTCGATGGACGCAGGGCGGATGAAGGTCGGCGCAGCTGCCGGGGTCCATTTCGCCACCAGGGAAGAAACTTAGTGATATTAAGAAATTACATCTAGTGTGTGAGGGACATTACATGTAGTGTCTTCTCGACATCAGTTTTGGTGTCTTCAAGACACTAAGTTCCCCGTGCCTGTTAGCTGCGATGACCGCGGCAATTTTATGAGGGGACGAAAGGGGAAATTCGTGGACACTCGTCTAAAAGGTTCGATCGTCTTCGTGACAGGAGCCGCCAGCGGCCAGGGAAAGGCGACCGTGCGGCTGTTCGCCGAAGAGGGTGCGACGGTCATCGTGGCAGATCGGCACGGTGCTGCGGCAGAGCAGACGGCCGATGAGCTACGGAGCTCCGGCCACTCTGCGATGGCAGTCAAGGTCGACGTCTCCGACGCAGCGGCCGTTCGTGCAGCGTTCGACACGGTCGTCGAGGAGTACGGCCGGGTCGACGTGCTCGTCAACAACGCGGCCGTCGGATTCAGTGAGAACTCGCGCCTCACGATGGCTAATGTGGTCGACACGCCGCTCGAGCACTGGAACGCCATTCTCGCGATCAACCTCACCGGCCCGGCACTCTGCGCCAAGGCGGTCCTGCCCCTGATGGCCGAACAGGGCTCTGGCGTAATCATCAACATCGCTTCCATCAACGGGCTCGTCGGTCTTACCGGAGCCGACGCCTACACAGCCACCAAAGGGGGACTGATCGCGCTTACCCGCTCGATTGCTGCCGAGTGGTCCGACCGGGGCATCCGGGTGAATTGCATCTGTCCGGGCGGGGTCGATACCCCGATGATCGCGCAGATCCTCGAAAACCCCGAGGCCAAGGACGCGCTCTCTGGCCAAAGCCCGATGGGCCGGTTAGCCACCCCGGAGGAGATCGCTGCGGTCTCGGTGTTCCTTGCCTCACCGGTGGCCGGATACGTCAACGGGGCCGTGCTGCCCGTCGACGGCGGCTACACCGCCGTCTGATGCCGATGCCGCCATCCGCTCTACCAATGCAATGACTAAATCAAAGGAGATTCAATGTCAGCTTTATCCACCTTCAGACCCGACAGATTGCTAGCGGGCAAACGCGGGTTACTGTTCGTCATCATCCTGATAGTGAACTTCGTCGTCTGGCTCGACGTGGCCAAGTTCGGCCTCCTGAACCCGTTCTGGGCGGCGGATCTCGGTCTCACCCCTGACCAGATCGCGCAGGCCTCGGCCAGCTACCTGCTCGGCTACTTCCCAATGCTGCTGATCGCGGGCGTGCTCGCCGACCGGTTCGGTGCGAAACGGATGCTCGTCATCTGCGTCGCCGGCGTCACGGTGATGTCGGCATCAACGGGAATGGTGACGAACTACGATGAGCTTTACTGGCGCAACCTGGTCTTCGGTGTCTTCTTCGGATTCCTCTGGGCGCCGAGCCAGCGCCTCATCTCGAACTGGTATCCCGGCACGATGAGCCCGAAGGCCACCGCGGTCTGGATGAGCTCTACGCTCCTCCCTCACATCCTCGCGCCGCTGATCGCCTACCCTCTTGCCACCGCCTTCGGCTGGCGCGAGGCCTTCTACGTGATTTCCGCGCTCGGCGTGCCCGCCCTGGTGCTCCTCGTCATCTTCATCGCCGAAGTGCCAGAAAAGCTACGTGGCATCAGCGCCGACGAGAGGGACGCCATCCGCCGTGGATTCGAAGGGACCACGAAGCCGCGACTCAAGCTAGGGGAGGTGCTGAAGGCGCTGAAGAAGCCGAGCATCGTCACGATGGGGATCGCCACGGCGTTCGCCACCTCGGCTACCTGGCTCTCGGGCACCTGGGTGCCCTACGGCCTGATCACTCTCGAGCAGGTCGATGCAAACCTCGTCGCCCTGGCGATGCCGTTGATGGCCCTCGTTCCCGTGGGTGTCGGCCTCCTGCACGGCAAGCTGGTCGAACGGTTCTTCCACTCCCGCACAAAGCCCTGGCTTGTCATCGGCCCGCTCTGCGGTGTGATCGGTTACGGGTACTCCGCCCTAGTCCCGGACTCACCTTGGTTCCTCTGGGCCTTCATGATTGCGGGCTTCGCCTACCTATGCGATCCGTTCTTCTGGGGCACTGTAAACAGCTACTGGGCGGGCATCGCCCGTCCCGAGGTCACCGGCACGCTCAACGGCATCGCAGCGGCGGCGCAGGTGGCAGTGGGCTGGTTCATCGTAAGCAACAGCGGCAGCTGGATCGATACGAACGCTACCGGTCTCGCCCAGCTCAGCCCGATCTGGCTGGTGGGTGCCGGCATCTTCGCCTTCGCCATCATCCCCGTGCTCATCTCCAAAGAAGTGCGCCTGCGCAAAATCAGCGCAAGCGACGCAACAGAACCAGACACCATCACAGAAAGGACAGGAGTATGACAACGCTCCCAACACCGGAGACCTTCGATCCCGCCACAATCAACTTCGGTATCTTCCAGGCTCCGTACCACCCCCTCAACGGCAACCCCACCCTACAGATACGACGCGACATCCAGCTCGCCCAGGTCGCCGACGAGCTCGGCTTCGACGAATACTGGATGGGCGAGCACCACTCCAGCGGGATCGAAAACATTCCCTCGCCGGAGGTTTTCATAGCCGCCGCCGCCGAACGCACCTCCCGCATCACCTTCGGCACCGGAGTAATCTCGCTGCCCTACCACCACCCCCTGCTCGTCGCCGACCGGATCGCCCAGCTCGATCACCAGACGAACGGCCGGGTAATCCTCGGCGTCGGACCGGGCAAGCTGCCGGTCGACGCGATCATGATGGGCATCGACCCCGTAAATCAGCGCCGGATGCAGGGTGAGTCCCTCGAGGCGATCACCCGGCTGCTCCGCGGCGAAGTCGTGAACATGGAGACAGACTGGTTCACGCTGAAGGACGGCCGGGCACAATTGCTCCCGGTCCGCCCGCAGGGACTTGAGATTGCGGTAGCCTCCACCATCTCGCCCTCCGGATCGGTACTGGCGGCAAAACACGGCGCCTCACTCTTCTCGCTCGCCGCCGGCGACAAGGCCGGCTTCGACGCCCTCGACCGTAACTGGGACGTCTACGAGAAGGAGTCGCTGGCCAACGGCTACGACGCTTCCCGGTCGAACTGGCGTGTCGTCACACCGATGTTCCTCGCCGAAAGCCGCGAGGAGGCCGACCGGGCCATCCGCCGCAAGGTGCTGCATCATACTGACTACTTGGAGCAGGTCTCCGACACAAAGTTCCCCTGGGCACGGGATCCGCAGTCAGCGATCGAACAGCTCAGAGGTGAGGGCTGGCCTTCATTCGGCTCGGCCGTGATCGGCACCCCCGACGAGGCCATCGAAGCCATCGAAGCCATGATCGAGAAGACCGGTGGATTCGGCAGCTTCCTGGTAATCAACTACGACATGGCCGACTGGGACGCAACGAAAAAATCCTACGAGCTTTTCGCCGAGGAGGTCATCCCGCACTTCCGCCGCTCGAACCGGGCACGGGTTGCGAGCCTGGAATACCACAACGCCCACGCCGAGGAACTCGGCGCCGGGCATGTCGCCGCTATCACCAAGGCAACTACCGAGTACTACGGCGAAGGAGTCGCGGTGCAGGTGCGCTGACCGCTATCAGGCTGACCGCCCATCGGGACGAACGACGCCGCCCTGTCGTTGGCGGCGTCGTTCGTCCCGAGTGCCTATACTCGATAGGTGCGAACTCATCATGAAGGCCTAAATGTCTGAGAGAGAACGCCCGTTGGGGGCGTCACGGGATTCGATATTTCCGGGCGTCAATGAGATCCCGTACCGCTCCGATATCCTTGCCGCCCTCGGTGCGATTAAGACGATCTGGGCGATGCCGGAGTACACCCTCAGTATCGCTCACCTCGCGATGCCCGACCTTGACCTCGGCGAGAGCAACGTGCTCTGGGCACTCGGCTACCGAGGCCCGCTCCGACCGATGGATCTCGCGGACTTGTTTGCCATGCGCCGCTCAAATGTGAGTAAGGTGCTGAACCGGCTGGAGGAGCGCGGATTTATCGAAAGGCGAAGCGAGACGAGCGACAAGCGCTCGATCCGGATTCACCTGACCGAGACCGGTGAACATGCCTCGCGCCGGCTCTACGCGGCAGGTGATATGCAGATCACAGAACTCACCAAAGGGTGGACCGAGGAGGAGATCCAAAACTTCGCGGTTTACGCGGCCCGTTTCGCCGAAAACGCAAGAGATCTCGCCGAGCGACTGCGGCGCGGGGAGATCCCGAGCCTGCCGGACGAGAACTAGCACTGGCCGACCCTTGTCGGCCGGCTTTTGACCTCCCCTACCGCTGGTCGCGACCAGGGAGGATGCGGCGTCCTTCAAGGATGCTGCCCTTGGGTGTTCCCTGCTCATTTCCGGTCCACGACTCACGGTCTTATTCCTGCCCTGCCGAATGATCGTCCGCCCTTCCTCACAGGGGTTTGGCAGTTTCGTGCGGGTCGGGGAAGGCTGCTTGCTCGTTCGATCCACGTTGATGAGCCCGCCGTTTTCCCTGCCCCAAGCAACCCCGTTTTATCTGAAGGAAGATCCGTGGGAGGGTGTGCCTAGCGCATCAGCATGCACCGACCACGAAGTTCAGAGCGTTGATCCGTTCGAAGAACATCGCGTCGTTCGATTTTCTGCCCGACGCACACACAGACAAAACCGGGAGCGCGGCGCGAAAATGATCCAAGGAGATACCCCGCCGGCGCCGTTTAAGGCGGGGTATTTTCCTGCGCGGTGGCTACCCTTCCCCGAAGTGTGCATGTACGGCACGAGCAGCCGACGGCCGCCAGAATGTTAGCGGCCCTGCTGCCTCCAATGCCTCCGAACCGCCTTAGGCTAAAGCCAGATCAGTCCGATGAAAGGGGCACTGCTGATGATCACCCTTGCCGCGACCAGGAACCCTGACCTCTTCCACGTGATATGCCGCCAATGCTTTTGGACTCCCGGTACACCCATGGGCTGGGAGGATGCCAGCGATGCTGGTGCGTGTCAATGGCCATTGGTTTCTGCCCACGGGCGGCCAGTTGATGTGCCCGCTGGTGGCCAGTAAAACTGCCCGATGATGGCCAACAGATCTGCCCACT
>NZ_JBNHHC010000060.1:0-19264 GCF_059091865.1 Arthrobacter sp. B0316-1-20
ACGAGGTCCTCAAAGCACTCCAGGAACACCTCGTCCAACTGCTTAGCCGCTGCCCCTACTGCCAACACGCACCACCGACCTAACAAAGTACTACTAGCAAGTAGCCTATATAGAGCCGGTCCTTCGTCAAGACGGCTGACATCTTGTTGCCTAGTACAGGTATGGGCGGATTTCTTATGTCGCGTCCGTTGTGAGGCATGGCGTCCGAGCTATTGGGCAGATGGCTTATCGCCGTTCTTGCCCATGACTGCCTCCGGGGCCTTGGTCTTCCGCAACCTGATGAATCCCATCACCACAATCACCGTCATGACTACCGCACCGAAGGGAAGAAAAATCTGATCTCGGGGACCGTCCAGTCGCAGGAACCTTACTGCGTATCCCCGTGCTGTTCCCCGGCATCCACTTCAGTCCCCCGGAGCCACTGGGCATCAAGTCCTCACAGTACGCCCACAGCTTTGCCAGGTTTGAGTACACATCCTCACGGTGAAGCGGCCAGCTAAAGACCAGCACCGATCACCGCCGTGAGTATGATTGACATTCAGAATACATAGGAGGAGCCGATGAAGCCACGCGTCGCAACTGCGCCGCCGCTAGCCGAGCAGGTCTATGAGCTCATCATCGACGACATTTGCAGTGGCGTGATCGGTGGTGGTGAGCAACTGCGTCAGGAGGCCATCGCCGCACGGTACGGGGTTTCCCGCCAGCCCGTTCAGCATGCGTTTGTACTCCTGAAGCGGCATGGCTTGGTGCGGGAGGCCGGCAAGCGGGGGCTCGAGGTGGTCCCGATGGACGCCGCGTACGTGAACCACCTCTACGACATGCGGGAACTCCTCGACGTCCACGCAGTCCGGCTCTCGTCCACGAAGGCCAGCGCGCGCGATATGCGTGTGGAACTTGCTGACATCATGCAGCGTGGCAAGGCCGCCGCAACGACCCGGAACTTCGCTGATCTCGTGACAGCCGATGCCGACTTCCACACATATTTCTATGAGCTCACCGGCAACCCTTTCCTCATCGACACCGCCGTCTTGCTTAGCCAGAGCATCAGGCGGGTGATGACCGAGGTGCTCGCCCGTGGTGGCGTGCCGTCCTGGGTGTGGGAGGAACACGAGCAGATCGTCGGCGCCGTACTGTCCGGTGACGCTGAGGCGGCGGCGGAGCGCGCCCGCCACCATGTTGAGCATGGCCGCACGATGATGCTTGAGAACCTAGCGGCGGCGAAGTCCACTGCCTGATTCTTGACTCTGATCTCCGGATCGCTGAGAGCGCCCGGACTGAGGCTCGTAGATCCAGCGTTCTTGATCTGCAGGTCTCGAATGTCCTATGGCTCCGGAGCGGACTCTGCGCTGAGAGGTGTCAAGGGAAGGATCTATAGCGTCCCCGAGTCAGTATCCCAAGGAGATCCGCGACGTGGTTAACGGTGCCCCACAGCGAGCCGGGGAACGATAAAGCAGATCGCTGCCGACTTCGCATGGCTGAGTTCTGGCTTTGCAGCGGGATGTACCAAGCCGACGCCGAGTATGGGCTCAACCCAGGACAACCGCCGTCGAGAACACTGAGTTCTCTGAGGCGTGAAAAAGCTGACTCGAGCAGGAGAATGAGGTCCTGCGCCGCGCAACGGCCTATCTGTCGCAGGCGAACCTGCCGTGAAAAAAGACTCTCTACGGCTCCTGAAAGAGCTCGCAGCCGACAGCATCCGGTCTCACTGAGCGCCGCGGGCTCAAACCCTCCCGGCAGCCCCACTACTGCTGGCTCGCTGGCCCCATGGCCGACGCCAAAATCCAGCTCGCTTGTCTGACCAACAGCCCGGTCGACGTCCACCGCCATGATCCGATCCCGTAGTCAGGCTACCGCTACCGGGCGTATGAGACCCGCTAAACGGGGCAAACTGGCTGCCACGCCATCGGCGGATCGCTCAATAAGACTAAGCACGATAAAACCGGCAGGCCTCTTCACCCTCGAAAAGCTATTGAATTCTGTATTCAGAATGCTATCGTGTGACGACAACGTGACACACATCACCGAGGAGAACCATGAGCATTCCAGTCCCATTGTCACCTGCTTCAGTCGCCGCCCTGATTGCTGATTTCCTCGTTGCGAACGGCGTCCGCCGCGTCTTCGGCTTGCAGGGCGGTCATATCCAGCCCGTGTGGGACCAGCTGGCCCGTAGAGGAGTGCAAATTATTGACGTTCGCCACGAGGCGGCCGCGGTGCACATGGCTCAGGCACAGGCGGAGCTAACCGGCCGTCCCGGCATCGCCTTGGTAACCGCTGGCCCGGGAGTGACTAACACGGTTACCCCCATCGCGAACGCCTCGATCGCACGCGCCCCTGTTCTGGTCATCGGTGGCTGCGCCCCGGGTCCGCAGGCGAACATGGGCGCGCTGCAGGACATTGACCACGTGGGCATGTTGACCCCGCTCACCCGTCGTGCCCGCACCCTCCGCGAACCGGCGCAGGTGCTGCGCGAGTTCTCGGAGGCGTACTCCGTGGCGCTCGGCGACCTCGCTGGCCCAGGTCCGGTATACCTTGAGGTGCCTCCCGCGGTGTTGCGTGCCGAGGTGCCGGCCGGGGTGGTGCTGCCTGAACACGTAGCCAGGGTCGAGAAGAGCCGTACCCGTGCAGATCGGGAGACGCTGCAGGCCCTGGTCAGCGGACTCTCTGGGGCGAAACGGGTCGCGGTTATAACCGGCCGCGGCGCCCGCGAATCCCGGGAGATACTGCCCGGCTTCCTGGACGCCACCGGCGCCGCCTACCTGGACACACAGGAGAGCCGGGGCCTACTCAACACTGATCACCCGGCGTACGTCGGCTCAATGCGCTCACGCGTGATGAGCGAGGCTGACGTGGTGATCACCCTCGGACGTCAGCTTGATTACCAGCTCGGTTACGGCTCGCCGGCGGTCTTCCCGCAGGCTCGGTTCATCCGAATCGCCGATACCAGCGTCGAGCTCAGCGACAACCGACGCGGTCAGGTCGAGGTGCTCGCCGATGTCGCCAGGACACTCCAGGAACTCACAGAGTTGCTCGTTGAGACCGGTCACCGGCCCAACCCAGCCTGGCGGGACGAACTGCGCCGCGGGCACGAGGAGCGGTCTGCCCGCTACCGTGAGTCCCTGGCTACTGCGGATGACGGCTCCGATAGCCGGATGCACCCCAACCGAATCTTCGACGCCCTCCATCAGCTCGAGCTGGAGGACCCGGTACTGGTCGCCGATGGGGGAGATCTGCTCAGCTTCGCTCGGCTCGGGCTGCAGCCCAGCACCTACCTCGACCCCGGTTCCCTGGGGTGCCTGGGGGTGGGGGTGCCGTACGCAGTCGCTGCAGCGCTGGAGTTCCCCGATCGGCCGGTGGTGTCGGTCAACGGCGACGGCGCCTACGGACTCAACGCGATGGAGGTGAACACCGCCGTCCGCCACGGTGCCAAGGCGGTCTTCGTGGTCGCCGACAACCAGGCCTGGAATATCGAGCGCTACGACCAGCAGGAGAACTACGGTTTGGTTGCAGGCACCGAGCTCGGCGCCGCCGACTACGCGAAGATGGCCGAGGGGCTTGGCGCCTTTGGCATCCGTGTCCAGGACCCCGAGGACCTCGTGCCCGCCCTGCGCAAGGCGCTGGAGAACGCGCCCGCCGTGGTGCACGTCGACGTCACCCGCGAGGCGGTCTCCCCAGACGGCGGCAAGGGCCTCGGGTTCGTCCCCGAGTATCAAGCCCTCACTCCGTGGGACGACCGCGAGATCGCCCGGCGCACCGAGACCAAGACCCAGATGCCTAGCCCGTCTCAAAGCTGACCAACCGCATCAACCCGAGAGGACAACGATGACCAGCCAGATCCTGACCTGCATAGACCAGCCGATGGAGCAGTGGGGCTTCCCCCCGAGGTACGACGAAACATACTTCCCTGACGCCTCCTCACCGTACTGGTTCCGCAACCGCGAGACCATGGACCCCGAGCAGCGTAACGAGATGATCCTGATCCGCCTGCGCGAGGTGATGGAGTACGCATGGGCCACCTCGCCGCTCTACCGGCGCAAGTGGGGCGAGGCCGGCCTCGAGCCCGGCGACATCACTTCCTTTGAGACCTTCGAGCAGGTGCCCGTGATCACCAAGCAGGACCTGCGCGAGTCACAGGCCGAGCACCCACCCTACGGCGACTACCTCTCGGTGCCCACGTCGCAAATCCACCACATCCACGGCACGTCTGGCACCACCGGGACCCCGACGACGTTCGCTATCGGCCGCGATGACTGGTCGGTGATCGCCAACAACCACGCGCGGGTTATGTGGGGCATGGGCATCCGCCCAGGGGACACCGTCTTCGTAGCCGCGGTGTTTAGCCTATATCTCGGCTCATGGGGCGCGCTTGCCGGAGCGGAGCGGCTGCACTGCAGGGTCTTCCCGTTCGGTGCCGGCGCCCCGGGCATGACCGCTCGCGCAGTCCGCTGGCTGGCCACGTCGAAGCCGGCAGCGTTCTACGCTACCCCCTCCTACGCGCTGCGCCTTGCCGAGGTTGCCCACAATGAAGGCATCGACCCACGGGAGTTCGGCATCAAGGTGATGTTCTTCTCCGGCGAGCCGGGAGCCTCAGTTCCGTCGGTGCGTAAGGCGATCGCGGACTCCTTCGGTGCCACTGTGATCGACTGCGGAACGATGGCGGAGATGACGCCCTTCATGAGCGCATCGGCCACAGCCGGCACACCCGAGGGCATGCTGCTCTGGCAGGACATCGTCTACCACGAGGTGTGCGACCCGCAGACTTATCGGACCGTCCCTTTCGGTGGCGAGGGCACGCCGGTCTATACCCACCTGGAGCGCACCTCGCAGCCGATGATCCGGCTCGCCTCCGGTGACTTGGCGAGCTGGGAACTCACCGACAACCCCTGCGGTCGCACTTACCCGCGGTTCCCACGCGGCATCTACGGTCGGATCGACGACATGTTGCACATCCGCGGCGAGAACGTGTACCCGACCGAGATCGACAACACTCTGCGTCAGATCGAGCACTACGGCGGGGAGCACCGCATCATCGTCACTCGCACCGGCTCCATGGACGAAATGCTCGTCCGAGCCGAGCACCACACCCCTGAAGTGACCGGCGAGGTCGCCGACGCCTTCCGCGAACGGGTCGCCAGGGAGCTGCACGCAATGGTCGGCCTCAGGGTCGGCGTCGAGGTCGTGCCCATGGGCACTTTCGAACGAACCGACCACAAGGCCCGGCGCGTTGATGACCGCCGTAACTTCGGCTGAGGAGCATGAGCTATGTCTACAACAACCGCGTCGCCCCGTGAAGTCGACCGCATCTATCGACGCGTGACCCGGCGCCTCATCCCGTTCCTCTTCATCTGCTACGCCGCGGCGTACCTCGACCGGGTGAACGTCGGCTTCGCCAAACTGCAGATGGAGTCCGATCTCGGGTTCAGCGACACCGTCTACGGCCTCGGCGCCGGTCTGTTCTTCGTCGGCTACATCATTTTCGAGGTGCCGAGCAACATGATGCTGCACCGGATCGGAGCCAAGGTCTGGATCGCCCGGATCATGGTCACTTGGGCGCTGATCTCCGGAGCGATGGCACTGGTGGACAGCCCAGCTATCTTCTATGCGCTGAGGTTCCTGCTCGGTGTTGCTGAGGCTGGGTTCATCCCGGGCATCCTTTACTACCTGACGCTGTGGTACCCCGCGGCGCGCCGTGGACGGGTCTTCGCCTACTTTCTGGCGGCCATTCCGATGGCGTCGGTCTTCGGTGGCCCGCTGTCCGGCTGGATACTCAGCGCCTTCAATGGGGTCGGCGGCTACGCCGGCTGGCGCTGGATGTTCGTCATCGAGGCGGTTCCGTCGCTGGTCCTCGGCCTTCTGGTGCTGGTCTACCTGGACAACGACGTCCGGTCGGCGAAATGGCTCTCGCCCAAAGAGCAGGATACCGTCCTAGCGGCCGTCGAAGCCGGCAACAGAACCACCCGCGTCCACCTGAAGTTCACCTCAATGCTCAAGGACCGCAAGGTGTGGCTCCTCAGCGGCATCTACTTCTGCGTCGCTCTCGGCATCTACATAGTCAGCTTCTGGCTACCTACGATCATCAAGGGCACCGGCGTAGAGAGCACCGTGCAAATCGGCCTGCTGACCGCCCTCCCGTATTCCGTGGCCGTGATCGCGATGATCCTCAACAACATTCACGGCGACCGCACCGGCGAGCGGCGCTTCCATACGGCGCTGCCGTGCTTCGTCACCGCCTGCGGCCTGCTGATTACCGCCGTCGGGATCGACAACACCTTTGTCGCACTATTCGGCCTCTGTCTGGCCGCCGCCGGTGCATCCACCACCCAGGCGGCCTTCTGGGTGCTGCCGTCGGCCTTCCTCGGCGGCGCCGCGGCCGCCGGCGGGATTGCGCTGATCAATTCGGTCGGCAACATTTCCGGCATGGTCAGCACCTCCTTGGTGGGCTGGCTGAGCGACCTCACCGGCTCCACGGTCTCGTCTCTCTACGGCGCCGCCGTACTGCTGGTTCTGGGTGCGGTGCTACTGGCCGCGCTGCCGGCTGACGTTGTGAACGATCCGTCCCGCACCCGTCGGGCTCCCGACACCGCTCCGGACGCTGGCCCGGATGAGTCCGTTTCGCAGCCTTCGATGGAGAATGGCGCGCTGTCCCGGGAATCGGGGGGAGATTGACCAATGGCCACAAGCCTGATCGCCCCGGTCACCCGGCCGCTTGCTGGCCTGGTCGCCACGACTCGTGAGTTCCTGGCGACCAGCGTCCCGACAAGGTCGTTGGTAGAGGCGTGGCGGGCATCTCCAAGAAGCGCTCCCTGATCGCCAGTACCGTCGGCAACATCCTCGAGTAGTACGAGTGGAGCGCCTACGCGGTCTTCGCGCCGTTCATCGCCGCCGCAATGTTCAACCCGGCAGACCCCGTCTCCGCGCTGCTGTCGACGCTGGCGGTGTTCGCCGTCGGATTCCTAGCCCTGGCCGCCCTCTACCTTCCTGCTAACAGTCCTCTCCCGTTCCTCTCGTTATCAATGCCTTTCCGGCCTTGTCGCTCCGGTACAGGCGATCCAGAAGATTCTCTGTGCAGTCAGCGAGACCGATTTTCATTTGTTCGGCTCATCACGCCGATGAGCCTACGCCCGCTGTAGAAAGGACAACCCTCATGAGTTCGTATCCCACCCCACCCAAGGAAGTTTCGACCTACATTGCAGAGTTCATGAAACGTAGGGGTGTACACACGATTTTCGGACTACAGGGAGGGCACATTCAGCCCATCTGGGATCAGGCCGCTCGACTAGGCATACGTATCGTCGATGTACGCGACGAACGGGCCGCCGTGCACATGGCCCAGGCGCATGCTGAGCTAACTGGTGAACTTGGGGTTGCCATGGTCACCGCTGGCCCTGGCGTAACTAATACCGTAACGGCCATCGCCAACGCTCACATCTCGGGCACCCCCCTCCTCTTGATAGGTGGCTGTCCGCCCCGGCCACAGATCAATATGGGACCGCTGCAGGATGTCGCTCACACTGAGATACTTCGTCCCATCACACGTCAATCACGAACGGCACGAGTGAGCGAGCAGGTGATAAGGGAACTAGACGAGGCTGTTGCACGCGCTTTCGGTGATGGGGGGGCTCCTGGCCCGGTTTATCTAGAAATACCGACAGACGTCCTACGCGAGACAGTGCCGGCTGCGCTGGTTTTGGACGAACATATGGCTTCCAAAGCTCGCCGCTCCTCGTTTGCCAATCCTGATGACCTCAACGCGGCAGCAAACCTGATAGCCGAGGCCAAGAGACTTGTTGTCGTCACTGGCCGCGGAGCACGGCGAAGCGCCAACGCTCTAGAAGCTTTCTTGAAGAGTACCGACTGCGTCTATCTTGATACACAGGAGACGAAAGGCCTCCTACCAGAAAACAATGCAGCCCATGTAGGCGCTGTCCGAGGTCGAGCCATGGCCGATGCCGACCTGGTCTTGGTGGTAGGACGCAAACTCGACTATCAGCTCGGATATGGTTCTCCGGCAGCCTGGCCGAATGCCCGTTTCATTCGTATCGCCGATACGGCTAGTGAACTCATAGACAACCGGCGGGGAGAAGTCGAAATCTTAGCCGACGTGAGCGTTGCGCTGGACGGGCTCACCGCGATCGTCGGTTCTTTGCAGCGGGATTCCGATGAAGTTTGGGCAACCGAGATGCGTGCCGAGCATGCCCGGCGTGTTCAAAGTTCGCGGGCAGGTCTGAGTGACAGCCCCGCTGGATCAGATGGGTTGATGCATCCAAATCGAATTTTCGATGCATTGCATGAATTGGGCCTACAGAACCCCATCCTGATTGCAGACGGCGGCGATTTGCTGAGCTTCGCGCGGATTGGCCTGCCTTCCGGTAAGTATCTAGACTCTGGCGCCTTCGGTTGCCTCGGCGTGGGAGTTCCATACGCCATCGCTGCATCGCTCGAGTTCGAAGACACGCCAGTGGTGTGCGTCAGCGGTGATGGTGCTTTTGGATTCAATGCGATTGAACTTGACACCGCCGTCCGGCACGGAGCCAAGGCCGTTTTCATTGTTGCCAACAACTCAGCCTGGAACATTGAGCGCTATGACCAAGAAACCAACTATGGCCTTGTCGTAGGAACTGAACTCGGGGCGACCGACTACGCAGCCCTGGCACGAGCAGCAGGTGCATACGGAGAACGGGTTGAAGACCCCAATGATCTATTACCTGCTCTGCGTCGCGCTATGGAAGCCGCGCCAGCAGTACTGGATGTCGTCGTCACCCGGGACGCGGTTTCCTCAGATGCAACGAAAGGCCTGGGCTTCGTACCGGACTATCAAGCCCTCATGCCTTGGAACGACGCGGAGATCCGACGTCGTTCCGCCGATGAACCCGCCTCCGGGCTTTGCACTTAAGAATCGATGCTGTTGAACTGCAGTTAGCGGCTGAGTCCGCTTTTCGCGCGCTCTGCGGCTACACCCGCCCCGTCATGGGTCTTTCGCTGCCCTCGACAAGACCGGAAAATACGGCAGAATAACCAAGGCCATCGTGGCTCACTTTTCAACCGGCAAAGCGGCTCACACTTCGACCGTCACTGACAACGCGTACAGTTCAGGTCTCCGCCGACAGGCGCGGGGACACCGATGATTCAGCCCTATGCAAAGGAGTCGAGCAGATGTCGACAGAAAATACGGCTTCGGGATTCGTCCAGGCGCAATTGAGCGATGGAATCGGGCAAATTGTTCTGGACCGTCCGAAGGCACTGAACGCGTTGAACACGGAAATGATCAATGCGATCCATGGTGCCTTGGACAGCTGGGAGGCAGCGCCCGTTGACGCTGTCGTTATCCGGTCCGCGCATCCGAAAGCCTTCTGCTCCGGAGGGGACATCAAGACGGTTCGCCATGATGTGCTCGCTGCAGATTACGAGGCGGTCGAGAACTTTTTCTCGACGGAATACCGGATGAACTTCCGTCTGGCCAGCTATCCGCGGCCGGTGATCTCACTGATCGACGGGATCTGCATGGGAGGAGGAATCGGACTGTCCATCCACGGGCGCTTCCGGGTCGTGACGGAGAACGCGGTGCTGGCGATGCCCGAGACGGCAATTGGCTTCGTTCCCGACGTCGGGGCCAGTTACTTCCTGCCGAGACTGCCCGGTTCCATCGGCATGTTTTTGGGCCTGACGGGGCATCGGATGGATTACCGGGACGCGCTGTACTGCGGTGCGGCCACGCACTTTGTGCCCGCCGCATCCATCGATATGCTGCCGCAGCTGCTGGGCCAGGGTCAGGGGCAGCCGGTCGCTCAGGTCCTTGCCCGTGCCGGCCGGCAGAAGCCCGAGAGCGGGGGATACCTTGCAGAACACCGGAGCGAAATCGACTGGTGCTTCGGTGCCGCGTCACTCGGCTGTATCCGGGACCGGCTCCTGGCCGTGGACAGCACCTGGTCCAGGGCCGTGCAAAGGACAATGGACGACTGCTCGCCCCAGAGCATGGAAACCACCTTCGGAATGATCCAGTGGGGCAGTCAGCGGACCCTGGATGAGTGTCTCCAAATGGAGTTGCAGATGACCAGGATCATCACCCGTTCGGAGGATTTCGCGGAAGGGATCCGTGCCGTCCTGATCGACAAGGACCGGACACCGATCTGGAGGGCGGAACCGACACCGATCCTGGATCAGCTAATGCACTCGATGATGAGCACCCCTCGAGTCTGATCAGCTGCAGATAAACGCCATGCCGTGCTCGTATCGCCAACGTGATGATGTCCACGGGACCTAACTGTATGCAGGGGAACCAGCTTCCCTGTCAGTAAGGGGCCGCACCCGGAGACGACGCAGCTTCATCTCGCAGCCTTGAATACCGACGCGGTCGGGCGTCAGGTTGGAGTACACCCCAAACTGACGTCAGGCAGGTACCTGAAAATCCATCAGAATAGGGTGCAAAATCCTGTGGACTTCAACGCTTGGTGGCGGCATTCTGTGATCGCTCGGTGTCGCAATCCCGGGCTTTGAGCCGTCTTGCATGGCATTCAATGCAGGACCCCGGCAAGACACAGCTGATTCCCTTCCCGTGCAAGGAACGGACCATCTTGCCACCATGTCTTGCAAGTAACTCCCGGTTGGCTGTTCTCAACTGCTGTTCCGAGACGCATTTATAGGGATAAGCGCCCGTGCGAGATGCCTAGTTGGAGTACACCCCCAACCTGACGCCCCGGCTAAGCACCCTGACAGCCTTCCCCGTCAGTCGGCCTCCAGGCTGAGATACCGGTAGACGGTGGCGCGGCTGGCGCCGATGATCCTGCCGATGTCGGCAGCCTTAAGCCCCTGGGCTTTCAGTTCCTGGGCGCGTTGGACGTTCCGGTCCCCTGCGCTGATTTCGCGCCGTCCGGCCCGCCGCCCGTTGGCGGCGGCTGCAGCCATGCCCGCCCTGGTCCGCTCAGCCAGCTGGTCACGTTCCAGCTGGGCGAACGCGGACATCACCGTGAACATGGCCCTGCCCATGGGGCCCGTGGTGATGATGCCCTCGGTCAGTGACCGGAAGTGCACGCCCCGCCCCTCCAGCTCATCGATCAACGCCAGCAGATTCCGGGTGCTGCGGCCCAGCCGGTCCAGCTTCCAGACCACCACCTCATCCCCCTCCCGCAGGTGCTCGAGCATCCGGTCCAGTTCGGGCCGGCTGGCCCGCGTGCCGCTCATGCCATGGTCGGTGAAGATCCGTTTGCAGCCGGCGGCCTTCAGCGCCGCGTGCTGCAGGTCCGCGTTCTGGTCCAGAGTGCTGACCCTGGCGTATCCGATGCTTGCCATGCCGCTCCCCGCAGTCCCATCAAAGGCCATAATTCCGATTCCTGAGAACATCAGACGTGAGACATATTGATGAGACGATGCCGGCCCCGGGAATCCGGGGCTCGGGCCGGGGGGCGGTGGCCCATACCGCCGGTCTTAGTAAACGATCCTTTGGTGAGACGCCCTCGGATCGGGTTCCTATGAGGGCCAGGTACCGGACGGGGTTGGTGACAGACGATGCCTCCGCCGGGACACGGCCCGGCCCAGCTGGCCGAGCTCCTGCGCTTCGCCCCCGAGAGAGTGCGGGTGGAGTTCGTCAAGGAAAGCCTGGTCTTCACCGACGCGGACTCCCCGATTGCCCGCCTCATGTTCTCAGTTATAGGCGCCTTCGCCGAGTTCGAACGCTCCTTTTATTAAGGAACGTCAACGCGAAGGCATCACTCTGGGCCAACAACGCGGCGCCTACCGCGGATGGAAAAAGACCCTCACCCCGGAACAGGCAACTCAGTTGCGGCAACGAGCTGCCACCGGCGAACAAAAGACAGGCCTGCCCGGGGATTCGACAGCAGCCGCGAAACGCTGTACCAGTAACTACGCCAAGCCAGTAACTACGCCAAGCCGTCGGAACTCCCCCCGGTGACGACAACGATGGCAGCTGCAGTACGCATTATCTTGAAGTCAGAGGAGGGTGCGATTGTGGCCTCACTCGGACAGGCGAAATCGGTTCTCTCCCTCTGTCTTGCTCTAATGTAAGTTGCAACAAGATGGGGGATATTTGATGGAGAGTACTTTCGGTCGGGCCGACAATGGTCGCTGACGTACAGTTCCTACTTCCTGGCCGTTATCGCTGGACACTAGACGAGGTCGCAGCTAAGTACGTACCAGAAACTGAGTTCGGCCAAAGTCGCCGGCAACAGATCTGGCAACACTTCCAGCTCGCGACGGAAACGCTCCGCCAAACCGTTCCCGTGGCTGCGGTTTGGATCGGTGGCTCGTTTCTTTCCAGCAAGGCGGAGCCCTCAGACATCGACGCCATCTATATCGTCCTAGGCAATGCTTACGATGGTCTTCCTACCGAAGAAGCCAAACAAGTAGTCGCTTTATTCAATGGCGGAGGACAACTTAAATCCAAAGGGATCCTGGTCGATTCATATGTCATCCATTGGACGCCTCGCGCTGCGAATGGACCCGAAAGTCAGAGAGATCATCACGAACTCCTAGCACGAGGTTACTGGGATGACTGGCTTCAACGTCACAAATTGGACCGAACGGCTCCAGCCACCGATGAGGATGCAATTCCAGTGAGAGGATACGTGGAGGTGATTTTGGATGGCTTCGCGACCTAATTCTCCCCAGGAGTTCTTAGCTCTCTTCGCGGCAGAAATTGCCGCACAACCAGTCCTATCATCCGCGGACTTAAGCCGAGTAAGTATGGAACGCCATCGTGGGGAAACTGTACTGACCCGAGAGGCTCCATCCGTCGGTTCCCTTCGGCTCTCTGGTCAAGGCGTTCATGGACATGAGGCTCCGTTAGAAGCCGTCACTTCGTTGGGCCTTGCTTTCCAACGTCTCGTTACTTCCATTGGAGCCTCGCTTGGCGGATTTCAAAGCATACGTGGCCGAGTTCCTCAAGAGTTTTCAGCGAAGACTGTTTTGGGCCTCCGCGCAGCCCCTCGGCCTGGATCCATAATTCTCGATTTGACGCCTCAACTGGCTCCAGTCCAAGAGCTGCGGCATAGGGGTGAACTTTTTAACGACTCGGATACCCAGCTCATAGACGCTGTCATGTCAGAACTAGTCGTTCTGTTTCATTCTGCCGGCGAGCATCAACCCGGCGATCCTGCTTCCGCCTTCACCACAGCGGTACGGGAGCTGGGACCACGTGTCGCTAGTGCTTTGAAGAGCTTCGCGGAAACTTCATCCGGAAACGGGTTCGACCTGAATATGCGATGGACCCAGCCCCTGCACCCCGTTTCTGAATTCAACCTCACGGCACGCGACGCCGTATTCATTGCGCAGGTGATCTCCGGACGCAAGCTGGATACAGAACAAGTCACCATTCATGGAACCCTAAGAACCGTCAGCCACGGCAAGAAATGGGAGCTCCTCGCCTCCGAGTTTGGCAACGTAAGGATTGATGTATCGGAGCTAGAGGGACGTCCTTGGGCTACTTGGAATCCAGACGACCTTGTCGAGGTTGAGGCAGAAATGACTGTCACCAACGCCCCTGGACGGTCAATGACGCGATCCTTGAAAGCTCGAAGAATCACTAAATGGGATGGGTCCATGGATGAAATAGAGAGCAATTTGGAAATGGATTCTGAAACATAGCTCTCAGTAGACGTAGCAGCGAGAACACCGACGCTTTTCGTCTGGCATTTATACGACCGATTTACGTGACAACCCGGATCAGGTGCTCCATTGGCGTACTCGGCGTCACATAACCCGTCATGTTTTCTAGGTACCGCAAAGGGTATTCCAGCCCCGGATCTGAGAGCTACTCGTCCGATTCGCTTCTCGGATCTGGGCACGCTTTGCTTCCTGCGATACGGTGGCCGGAGTCAATCAATTCGAGGGGGAAGTGATGGATTTTGCGGAACGACTGACGGCGCTGGCAGCGAAGGTCCGCCAGCAGCGGGCCTCCATTGAGACCGAAGAGGCGACCAAGAACGCGTTCGTGATGCCGTTCATCTCGACCATCCTCGGCTACGACGTATTCAACCCGCTGGAGGTCGTCCCGGAGTTCACCGCCGACGTGGGCGTGAAAAAGGGCGAAAAGATCGACTACGCCATCATGCACGACGGCGAGGTCCAGATCCTCATCGAGTGCAAGAAATCCAAAGAACCGGTCCGGATCGAACACGCCTCCCAGCTCTACCGCTACTTCGCCGTCACCAACGCCCGCATCGCCATCCTGACCAACGGCGAGACCTACCAGTTCTTCACCGACCTGGACGCCCCCAACAAGATGGACCCCAAGCCGTTCCTGGTGCTCGACCTCAACGACATCGACGAGACGCTGATCCCGGAACTGCAGAAGCTGTCCAAGGACGTCTTCGACCTGGACTCGATCATTAACGCGGCCGGCGAGCTGAAGTACATCGGCCAGATCAAGAGAATCCTCGCCTCCCAGTTCAAGGAACCCGAGGACGAGTGGGTCAAATTCTTCACGACCCGCGTCTACGAGGGCGCCTACACCCAAAAGGTCCGTCAGCAGTTCACCGGGCTGGTGGCCAAGGCAACCAAACAGTTCCTCAACGACCAGGTCAACGAACGCCTCAAGACCGCTCTAGGCGCACCGAACTACCCACACAGCGACGATGCGGCCATTGCCGCAACCGTCACCAGTGAACCCGCAGTGGAAAGCGACCTGACCCAGGCCGACAGCGTTGAGACAACACTGGAAGAACTTGAGGGCTACCAGATCGTCAGAGCCATCGTCTGCAGCGAGGTCAAACCAACCCGGGTCACCCAGCGGGACGCGAAGTCCTACTTCGCCGTCCTGCTCGATGACAACAACCGCAAACCGATCGCCCGGCTGCACTTCAACAGGAGCCAGAAGTACATCGGCCTGTTCGATGGCGACAAAGCCGAAACACGGGTTCCCATCGGCTCCCTGGAAGAGATCTACGAACATACCGAAGCCCTGCGAACAACGGTCAAAGGCTATCTCTCACCGAGTTAGTACGCGGCGGGATTCGAGAATCCGCTCCTGGGTCCATTTCTCGCCATAGAGTGAGGCTGTGGCCGGGAGCGGCCACAATCGGGATGATTCAGGGGGAACACATCATGGCAACTATCTCCAGGACTGCAGGCTGGACGCTTCTCGCCGGCATAGATGAGGCACTTGCACGGGTGCAGCAAGCCGTCGGTCAAACAGACTTCCAGATGGCTCATGCTGACCGCCGGAGCATTGATATCGAGGTTCCGCGGGCGATCATGAAGAACCGCTGGGCAGCCAGAATCCACGGGGACATCACAGAATCGCCGACCGGGACCGACATTGATTGGACTGTTGAGGGGCTCGGTGACAAGCACTTTGAGCATCTGGCCACCATTGCCGAACACCTGCCGGAAGGATTGCTGTACGACCACGGCATCCCGGCCGCCGCTGCGAAGCTTTCCAACAGGATCTTCGGCCGCAAGGAGATCAATCACTTGGCCAACATCCTTGATCGGGGCGAACTGGTCCACGCCCTGGGCGTGGGCCAATACGCCAACAAGACAGGGATCGTCGCCCTCACCGACAAGCGTCTGCTGTTCTTTGAAAAGAGCATGCTCGGCTCAGAGGCTATGACAGACTTCTCGCTCAGCTCCATCGGCGCCATCTCCCTTGGCAAGAAAATGACCGGCGAGACCCTGACAGTCACCCACTCGGGCACGTCTGCTGTTATCAGCGCACTCGGTCACGGCCAGGGCGATGCCATCGCCCGCACATTCCGCCAATTGAAGGAACAGCCGGCTCCTGCCACACCCTCCGCTGCCGCCGCAGACCCCATCGCTCAAATTGAGCGGCTGGCCGAACTGCACGCCAAAGGCATCCTGACCGATGAAGAGTTCCAGGCCCAAAAGGCCCAGATCCTGAGCCGCATCTGAAACCGGCCTCGACAGACCCACCCCGCCGTGATCAGGACGGGGCGGGCTGACCATCCGATGTTAGAGTCGGGCCATGGACCGCCGCAGAGCCCGCGGCAGTACGAGACATCCGGGGGAGATCGTCATGGGGTTGGGCAGTTGGGTCAAGCGCGCTTTCAGCAGCACCGATAGCAGGACCAACAAACCTGGCGGGGAGTTTGTTCTCCGAATGCGCATGGACATCAACAGGTGCGTCGAGCTGGCCGGTACCACGACATTCGCCAAGGACGCGGTCGTCTCGCTGGCCGACCGCAAGGGCTTGGGCGTACGCGGGATCCACGAGTGCCAGGGACAGCTCCAACGGGAGCCCGATAATCCGGTGGATCCCGACGCTGTTGCGGTTCTCATCGAGGGTGAAAAGGTCGGCAACCTGCCTGCCGGTGTCGCGAAGATGCTGCCGCTGCGCCCCGGGACCAGCGTTCCGGTCCCCTATCAGCTTCATGTGCTGCGCGAGGGCGGCTTCCGCGCCAAGGCCTACGTGTGGCTCGATGCAGGGACGCCCCGGTGGCGCCACACCGCGGGCAATCCTCCCCCGCTTACGGCGAGGGAGCGGACCGTGGCCGCGGCCAAAGAAAACTCGCAGATGGTGCAGGAGGCCTTGGCCGGAGGCGGGGACCGGGCCGAGCAGTTCAAGGCCGGGATGGTGGACGGTATCCACTACCTTGAGCTGGTCGAACCCATCAAGCAGCTCAAGCGCGAAGGCCGGCTGCAGGAGGCCCTAAAGCTGTGTTACCAGGCCATTGAAGGCGCTGAGCAAGACAGCAAAGGCGGCATGCCCGCACCGGCCTACACCGAACAGACGGCGATCATCCACCGAAAACTCGGCGAGAAGGACGAGGAGATCGCCGTCCTGAAACGCTGGCTGAACCGCATCCCGGAGAACCAGCGGACCGGGACCAAGATCGCCGAACGACTCGCCAAACTGGAAGCCAAGTAGGTTGCAGCCGCCGGCGTCCTGCCGCTGCCTTGGAAAACAATCCCGGACGCGTAGCATCCGGTAGACAAGAGCCGATAACAGTGCATATGTCTCCTTCAGCCGGGCCCCCGGGCTCGGCCCCTGAACCGGTCAGTTGAACCGGCCAGGTGCTGGCTGCATGGGGATCGGCGCGGATTGGCTCTCCGTGCCGCCCTCACAGGGCTGTCCTGGGCCGGACCGAGGCTTTTGCGTCGCATCCGTTATAAGAATGCGGTGGTGCCGGATGCACGGGGGCCAGATAATCGGCATCAGCACTGCCCAACACAAACGGGGAGAACCAAGTGATCCATGATGCCACCGATTACGAAGAGATCGAGTACGGGGACGAGTACGCAGAGGTCATCGGCGGTGACCCGCAGAGCCTGACCTGCGTCTGCGGCAACACTGCCCATGACAAGGGCCTGATCGACACCAATGACAAGGGCGTCCCGGTTCACTCCGAGTTCACCACCGTTCCCGACGGCCTGGCGGAACGGCCTAAGGATGAGGACGACCTCTACACGCTCTGCCCAGTGTGCGGCCGCGTCTACAGCAATGAAGTGATCAGGAAAACCAACACTGCCCCGGTGGCCTTTTACCTGGACCTCAGGCCTACTCCCACCGTCGCAGCGGGCCGAAAGACGGGGCCGCCGGATCGGTAGCATAAGTGGGCGTTATCGGAGGCAAGCCGCCTTGCGGTCCCGCCTGTTGCCGGGGAACGCGGAATACAGCACAGCCGCGAGGCGCCGATAACAGCGCATATGACATGGTCACTGCCCACAGGATTACGTGCTGGGTGCCGGTCGGAAAGAATGGCCCGACGCCAAGTTCAGAGACGGCCCCGTCCTGCCGGTTCTATGCACGCCATGTGCGCGGTCCGCGTTCAGCACCGCAAACAAGCCGTTGGGCAATGCAGCTCCCGGCTCCGTATTCGTGGGACTGGACCAGGGGCGCGCCGAGGCCTAGGATAAAACGAAAGAAACGAAAGCGATCCAGTCCATGGATCGAGTTAGAGGTAAGAGCGACCATGGGTACAAGCACTGCGATGAAGGAAACCTTTTTCGCGCCTGAGACACCCGACGCCGGCGAAATTTACGACTTCATCGAGGCCCACACCGCCAGAAAAGGGACACCGCCGCGGCCGCAGTTCTTCCTGTCCGGCTCCGAACCCGGCGACCAGGTGGAAATCCCCCACGAGATCTACCAGGTACTCGTCAAGGCTGTGGAAGCGATGCGCAAAGGCCTGGCCGTGACGATCACTCCCAGTTCCATGACAATGACGACCCAGCAGGCCGCGGAGCTTCTGGGGGTCACCCGCCCTACCGTCGTACGTCTCCTCGACACGGGCAAGATCCCGTTTGAAAAGCCGGGCACCCATCGGCGTGTAAAACTCGCGGACGTACTCGCATACAAAGAAGCGCAAAAGGCCGAACGGTATGACGCTCTGGCGTCCATGGGCGATATTGACGACGAAGCCACGGAAGCCGCCACCGAGCGGATGAAGGAAGCCCGCAAGCTGGCCGGACGCCGCCGACGCGGGCAGATGACAGCATAGGGGCATGTTCACCGCGCTCCTGGACAGCTGCGTACTCTGGCCGAGCACGCAGCGGGATTTCCTCCTCTCCCTCGCGTTCGAAGGTGCCTACCGCTTCATCTTCAGCGAAGCCATCCTCGGAGAAGTCGAAGCCAACGAAGAGCTTAAGAAAATCGACCGCGGGATGGATCCGGACGAGGCCCGGGAGAAGGCGCGGCATCTGGCAGAGCAGATGCGGTCAAGTTTCAGCGATTCCATCGTCACCGGCTGGGAGGGCCTGGACGGCACATACGGTCTGCCCGACCCTGATGATGAACACGTGCTGGCGGCCGCCGTTGTGGGTGGTGCCGGAAGTATCGTCACTGACAATTCCCGGGACTTTCCCACTGCCAAGATCCCAGACGGCATCACCGTCATCAATCCGCAGGACTTCGCCTACGAAACCGTCTCCATGCGCCCCGATCTCGGTCTCGCAGCCGTACTGGCCATGTCCCGGCGATCCGGCCAGCAGTACGAGCCCCATTCCCCGGACTACATTCTGGATTCACTGAACAAGCTCTATGGAATGGATGCTGCGACAGGGCTGATCCGCGACATTCTCTAGACAGCGACGGTCCGGCATCCCTTCGAGCACCAACTCCACTGGCAGCTCACGGCCGGCCCCAGACGCCGATAACAGCGCATATGTCGTTGCGCTCCGGACACCGTCAGCTGAAACAGACGCAGTCAGAACCCGCCCGCACCCGCCACGCACACCACGGGCTGAGCCGTCTGCAATGGCTGTGCGCCTGTGTCCGTGGCCGGGCTATGAGGAAGGGTCAACGGGGACCTTGAGCAGGAAAGAGCGCAGGGTTCCTATATACATCAGCTATACATCA
>NZ_JBNHHC010000061.1:0-18585 GCF_059091865.1 Arthrobacter sp. B0316-1-20
AGCGGTTGAAGGTGGTCAACGCTTTCCTGACCACCACCAACTCGCCGCTGGGCATGGTGCTGGACGCCGTTCCGGTGATCCCGCCGGAGCTTCGCCCAATGGTGCAGCTGGACGGCGGCCGCTTTGCGACCTCCGACCTGAACGACCTGTACCGCCGCGTGATCAACCGCAACAACCGCCTGAAGCGCCTGCTGGACCTGGGCGCGCCGGAAATCATCGTCAACAACGAAAAGCGGATGCTGCAGGAAGCCGTGGACTCGCTGTTCGACAACGGCCGCCGCGGCCGTCCGGTCACCGGGCCGGGCAACCGTCCGCTGAAGTCGCTGTCCGATATGCTCAAGGGCAAGCAGGGCCGCTTCCGGCAGAACCTGCTGGGCAAGCGCGTCGACTACTCCGGCCGTTCCGTGATCGTGGTCGGCCCGCAGCTGAAGCTGCACCAGTGCGGCCTGCCCAAGCAGATGGCGCTGGAGCTGTTCAAGCCGTTCGTCATGAAGCGGCTGGTGGACCTGAACCACGCGCAGAACATCAAGAGCGCCAAGCGGATGGTGGAGCGCTTCCGCCCGCAGGTGTGGGACGTGCTCGAAGAGATCATCACCGAACACCCGGTGCTGCTCAACCGTGCACCTACCCTGCACCGGCTGGGCATCCAGGCGTTCGAGCCGCAGCTGGTCGAAGGCAAGGCGCTGCAGCTGCACCCGCTGGTGTGCGCCGCGTTCAACGCCGACTTCGACGGCGACCAGATGGCCGTGCACCTGCCGCTGAGCCCCGAGGCCCAGGCCGAGGCGCGCATCCTGATGCTCTCCTCGAACAACATCCTGAAGCCGTCGGACGGCCGTCCGGTGACCCTGCCCTCCCAGGACATGATCATCGGCCTGCACCACCTGACCACCAAGCGCGAAGGCGGAACCGGCGAAGGCCGTGTCTTCGCCAGCCCGGCGGAGGCCATCATGGCCCACGACGCCGGCGAGCTGCACCTGAACTCCGTCGTCAAGATCCGCGTGCCCGGCTTCGTGCCCAGCGCGGACCAGCCGGCACCGGAGGGCTGGGAAGAGGGCCAGGAAGCGCTGATCGAAACCTCGCTCGGCCAGGTCATCTTCAACGACACGCTGCCCGATGACTACCCCTGGGTGGCGAACGTGGCGGACAAGGGCCAGCTCTCGGCGATCGTGAACGATCTGGCCGAGCGCTACCCGAAGGTCGTCACCGCGGCGACGCTGGACAACCTCAAGGACGCCGGGTTCTACTGGGCGACCCGTTCCGGCGTGACCGTGGCGATCTCCGACATCGCGGCCCCGGCCGAAAAGGCCGCCATCATGGAGGGCTACGAGACCCAGGCCGCCCGCGTCGAGTCCCAGTACAACAAGGGCCTGATCGCCGACGACGAGCGGCGCCAGGAACTGATCGACATCTGGAACAAGGCGACCAACGAGGTTGCCGACGCGATGCGGAAGAACCTGACCAAGGAGAACACCATCAACCGCATGGTGTCCTCCGGTGCCCGTGGCAACTGGCTGCAGGTCCGCCAGATCGCCGGTATCCGTGGTCTGGTGGCCAACCCGAAGGGCGAGATCATCCCGCGCCCGATCAAGTCCTCCTACCGCGAGGGCCTGTCGGTGCTGGAATACTTCATCGCCACGCACGGTGCCCGCAAGGGCCTGGCCGACACCGCGCTGCGTACCGCCAACTCGGGTTACCTGACCCGCCGCCTGGTGGACGTCTCGCAGGACGTGATCGTGCGCGAAATGGACTGCGGCACCGAGCGCGGCCTGAACACGGTCATCGCCGAAGCCGACCACAACGGTGAACTGCGCCGGCACGAAGAGGTGGAGAACTCCGCTTACGCACGCACGCTGGCCACCGATGTGGTGAACTCCGAGGGCACCGTGGTGGCCACGGCAGGCGCCGACGTCGGCGATGTGCTGATCCAGGAACTGATCGACGCCGGCATCACCGAGATCAAGGTGCGCTCCGTGCTCACCTGTGAGTCCGCCGTCGGTACCTGCGCGCTCTGCTACGGCCGCTCGCTGGCCACCGGCAAGACCGTGGACATCGGCGAGGCGGTCGGCATCATCGCCGCCCAGTCGATCGGCGAGCCCGGTACCCAGCTGACCATGCGTACCTTCCACACCGGTGGCGTAGCCTCCGCGGAAGACATCACCCAGGGTCTGCCCCGTATCCAGGAGCTCTTCGAAGCCCGTACCCCCAAGGGTGTCGCGCCGATGGCCGAAGTGGCCGGACGCGTGTCCATCGAGGACGGCGAGCGCCAGATGCGCGTCATCGTCACCCCCGATGACGGCTCGGAAGAGATCGCCTACCCGGTGCTGCGCCGTGCACGCCTGCTGGTCGAAGACGGCCAGCACGTGGACGTCGGCCAGCAGCTGGTCACCGGTGCCAAGGACCCGAAGCAGGTGCTGCGTATCCTCGGCCCGCGCCAGGCGCAGAAGTTCCTGGTGGACGAGGTCCAGAGCGTGTACCGCAGCCAGGGCGTCGGCATCCACGACAAGCACGTGGAAGTCATCGTCCGCCAGATGCTGCGCCGCATCACCGTGATCGAGTCCGGCGAGACCGACCTGCTGCCGGGCGAGCTGGCCGAGCGGAGCCGCTTCCAGGCGGAGAACCGCAAGGCCGTCTCCGAGGGCAAGCAGCCGGCCAACGGCCGTGACGAGCTGATGGGCATCACCAAGGCCTCGCTCGCCACCGAGTCGTGGCTGTCGGCCGCGTCCTTCCAGGAGACCACCCGCGTCCTGACGCAGGCGGCGATGGAGGGCAAGTCCGACCCGCTGCTGGGCCTGAAGGAGAACGTCATCATCGGTAAGCTGATCCCGGCCGGCACCGGCCTGGACCGGTACACCCAGGTGTCGGTGGAGCCGACGGAGGAAGCGAAGGCCAACCTGTTTACCGGCCCGAGCGCCTTCGGCGACTTCGACTACGCCGGCGCCGACGGTTCGCTGACGCCCGAGTTCCACGCCATCCCGTTGGATGACTACGACCTGGGCAGCGACTACCGCTAGCCGCCAGTATGGAACCGCCTCCTGCTCCCCGATACCGGGGCAGCGGGGGGCGGTTTCCGCGTTTAATGACCCCGGCGGCCGTGGCGGCCATGAGATTCTGGGTACATGGCCAATTCCCCGTCCGGTGACTCGATGCTGGACCGGCTGGTGCGCATCCTGTCTGCGTTCGAGCCGGACAAGCCGGCGATGAACGTCGCCACGCTCTCCCGCCGGGCGGAGGTGCCGCTGGCAACGACCTACCGGCTGGTGGAGGCGCTGTCCCGCCACGGGCTGCTGACGAAGGAGGGCCCCGGCGAGATCCGGCTCGGGCTGCGGCTGTGGGAGCTGGCCAACCGGAGCTCGCCGGCCGTGGACCTGCGGCAGGCCGCCATGCCGTTCATGGAGGACATCCAGTCCGTGGTGCGCCAGCACACCCAGCTGGCGGTGCTGCGCGAGGACGAAGTCCTGGTGATCGAGCGGCTCTCCAGCCGCGGCTCCGTGGTGAATCAGGCCCAGATCGCCGGCACCATGCCGGTGCACCGGACCTCGATGGGCATGGTGCTGCTGGCCTATTCGCCCAACCATGTCCAGGAGTCCTACCTGACCCGGCATCCGGAGGCCGTCACGTCGGCCGACCCGGTGTCCTTCGACCTGCGCCGGCACCTGGCCGACATCCGCAAGCGGGGCTACGCCGCGTTCGACGGGCGGATCGACGTGGACACCACCGGCATCGCCGTCCCCGTGCTCGGCCCGGCCGGCCGGCCGCTGGCCGCCCTCGGCGTGGTGGTGCCGCTGGGCTTCGAGAACTTCCACGCCGTGGTCCCGGCGCTGATGACGGCGGCGCGCGGCATCTCCCGGGCCATGGGCGTCGCGCTGTGACCGCGGCGGCCACCGCCGTCGTAATTCTCATTCAATAAGAACGCCGGGGCGGAATCCGTGTCGCCGGGCTCACACTGGTGAAGAGACGGCTTCCTCTTCGACCCAGGAGACTTACCCATGGCGCAACCGCAGATCATCAAAATTAAGGTAGGAATCGTCGGCGGGGGACCGGCCGGCCTGATGCTCAGCCACCTGCTGGCCCGGCACGACATCGACAACCTCGTGGTGGAATCCCGTGACCACGACACCATCCACAACACCCACCGGGCCGGCATCCTGGAGGCGGGCTCGGTCGAGATGCTCACCGACACCGGCGTCGACGGCCGGGTGCTGACCGAGGGCGACGAGCACGCCGGCATCGATCTGCGCTTCAACGGAGAGTCGCATCCGCTGGACTTCAAGGACCTCGTGGACGCCACCGTGACCCTGTACGCCCAGAACGAGGTGTTCCTGGACCTGGCCGCCGCCCGCAGGCGCGACGGCGGCGACGTGCGCTTCGAGGCCGAGGTCACCGAGGTGCTGGACCTGGAGACCACCACGCCCAAGTTCAGGTTCACGGACAAGGACGGCGCCGCCTTCGAGGTGCACTGCGACATCCTGGTGGGTGCCGACGGCTCCCGCAGCTTCTGCCGCCGCGCGGTGAAGGGGGAGCAGGACTACAAGATCGAGTATCCGTTCGCCTGGTTCGGCATCCTGACCGAGGCCCCGAAGAGCGCCCCGGAACTGATCTACGCGAACTCGCCGCACGGCTTCGCGCTGATCTCCCAGCGCAGCGAGACCGTCCAGCGCATGTACTTCCAGTGCGATCCGGCCGAGAACGTGGACGACTGGAGCGACGACCGGATCTGGGCGGAACTGCAGAAGCGGGTCGACGGGCCCGACGGCTTCCAGTTGAAGCAGGGACCGATCTTCGACAAGACCGTGCTGGCCTTCCGCTCCTTCGTGCGGGAACCGCTGTCCCACGGGCGCATGTTCCTGGCCGGCGACGCCGGACACACGGTGCCGCCCACCGGCGCCAAGGGCCTGAACCTGGCCTTCGCGGACGTCAAGGTGCTCTTCGAGGCCATCGACTCGTTCTACTCCACCGGCAGCGACGCACTGCTGGAGGGCTACTCCGACCTGGCGCTGCAGCGGGTTTGGAAGGCGCAGAACTTCTCCTACTGGATGACCAGCATGCTGCACACCCGCACCGATGCCTCTCCCTTCGAGACCAAGCGTGCCCTCGGCGAACTGGCCACCGTGACCGGTTCCCGCTTCGGGCAGCAGTACCTGGCCGAGTCCTACACGGGCTGGCCGCACAAGTGACCGCTGCGCCCGCACCACGCCGGGCGCGCAAACCCTTAAACCATCCACAGCCACAACGGAAAGGAGTCCCGATGAGCGACGCACAAGCTCCGGACGAGGCTTTCGAGGACGAGACGTTTGACGACAGCCACCTGCTGGACCCTGCCGCCACCGCGGATTCGCAGGAGAAGATCAGCCAGGAAATTGCCGACAGCCACGAGGCGTACCGCAAGAGCGTGGAGGCCGGCGGCGCCGGAGAGACGCAGCCGCGCATCGACTTTGCGCCGTACCGCTCCTCGCTGCTGCGCCACCCCACCAAGGACCTGCACCACGCGGACCCGGAGACCATCGAGCTGTGGAGCCCGGCCTTCGGCGAGCGTGACGTGCACGCCCTGGAGTCGGACCTGACCATCCAGCACAACGGCGAGCCGATCGGCGAGCGGATCATCGTGCAGGGCCGTGTCCTGGACGGCGACGGACGCCCGGTGCGCAACCAGCTGGTGGAGGTCTGGCAGGCCAACGCCGCCGGCCGCTACGTGCACAAGCGCGACCAGCACCCGGCCCCGATCGACCCGAACTTCACCGGCGTGGGCCGCTGCATCACCGGGCCCAACGGCGAGTACAAGTTCACCACCATCAAGCCGGCCCCCTACCCGTGGAAGAACCACCACAACGCCTGGCGCCCGGCACACATCCACTTCTCGCTGTTCGGCACCGACTTCACCCAGCGCATGATCACCCAGATGTACTTCCCGGGCGACCCGCTGTTCCCGCTGGATCCGATCTACCAGTCGATCACCGACCCGGCGGCCCGCGACCGCCTGGTCGCCACCTACGACCACTCGGTCACCAGCCACGAGTGGAACACCGGCTACCGCTGGGACATCGTCCTTTCCGGCAGCAACCGCACCTGGATGGAAGAAGGCGAGGAGCACTGATGAGCGAGTCCACCACCAAACTGGTGCCCACCCCGGGCCAGACCATCGGCCCGTTCTACGGCTTCGCGCTGCCCTACGAGAAGGACAGCCAGCTGGTCCACCGCGCGCACCCCGGCGCCATCCGGCTGCACGGCGTGGTCTACGACGGCAACGGCACCGTGATCCCCGACTCCATGCTGGAGATCTGGCAGGCCGACGAGCACGGCAAGATCTCCCGCGAAACCGGTTCCCTGGTCCGCGACAACCACACCTTCACCGGCTTCGGCCGCGTGGCCGTGGACAACGTGGGCCACTACACCTTCACCACGGTCAACCCGGGTGCCACCGAGCCGGGCAAGGCCCCGTTCATCTCCCTGGTGGTCTTTGCCCGCGGCCTGCTGAACCGGCTGTTCACCCGGATCTACCTGCCGGAGGAAACCGAGGCGCTGGCGAACGACCCGCTGCTGTCCTCGCTGCCGGAAGAGCGGCGGAACACGCTGATCGCAGAGCGCGAACCGAACGGCGACCTCCGCTTCGACATCCGGCTGCAGGGTGACGGCGAGACCGTCTTCCTGACCTACCCGGGGATTTAGGCCTGTATGAATCCGGCGGACCACGCTGATTTCGGGCTGCTGTCTCCGGCCTCGGCCGGGACAGCAGCGTCCCGTTTAACCAGCGACTACCAATTCATCCAAGCCATGCTCGACGTGGAGCTCGAATGGACCCGCGTGCTGGCCGACGCCGGCCGGGTGGCCGCCGAGGCCCTCCCGGCCGTCGAGCGGGCCTCGCGCGCCGACCTCTACGACGCCGCGGGGCTGGCCGAGCGGGCCCAGGGCGGCGGCAACCCGGTCATCCCGCTGCTGGCCGACCTGCGGGCGGAGATCAGGAAGCACGACCCGGCCGCCGTCCCGGCGATCCACCGGGGCGCCACCAGCCAGGACATCCTGGACAGCGCCCTGATGCTGATGGCCCGCCGCGCGCTGGCCGGGATCGTCACCGACCTCAAGTCCGCCGCCGCGGCCCTGGGCCGGTTGGCGGACGAACACCGCTCCACCGTCACGGTGGCCCGCACCCTGACCCAGCATTCGCTGCCGTCGACGTTCGGGCTCAAGGCGGCCAACTGGCTCTCCGGCGTCGCCCAGGCCGGCGTCCGGCTGGAGCGGGTGGCCGGCGGACTGCCGCTGCAGTGGGGCGGCGCGGCCGGCACCATGGCGGCGCTCACCGACCTGGCCGACCTGCCCGCCCGCCCGGCGGCGGAGGGCACCGGGCAGGACGACGACGGCGGTGCGCTGGCCTTGGCGGCCCGCCTCGCCGGGCGGCTGGGGCTCGCCGATCCGCTGGCACCGTGGCAGACCAACCGGCTGCCGGTCACCGCGCTGGCCGCCGCGCTGGCCGACGTGCTGGCGGCCGCCGGCAAGGTCGCCAACGACGTGCTGCTGCTGAGCCGGCCCGAAGTGGGCGAGGTCTCCGAACCCGCCGCCGACGGCCGCGGCGGCTCCTCGGCCATGCCGCAGAAGCAGAATCCGGTGCTGTCCGTGCTGATCCGCAGCGCCGCCCTCGCCGCCCCCGGGCACCTGGCCCAGGTCCAGGCCGCCGCGGCCGGGGCGGTCGACGAGCGGCCGGACGGCTCCTGGCACGTGGAGTGGCAGGCGCTGCGCCAGTTGCTCCGGCTCGCCGGCGGCGCAGCCGCCAAGCTGGCCGAACTCTCCGAGGGCCTGGTGGTCCGCCCGGAGAAGATGCGCCGGAACCTGCAGATCACCGGCGAGCTGGTGGTCAGCGAACGCGTCATGGCCACGGTGGCGCCGATGCTGGACGGCGGAACCCCCGGCGCCGGCAAGGCGAAGGTCCAGAGCCTGGTCAACCAGTCGCTCGCCGGCCAGGGCAGCCTGTCGCAGCTGCTGCGCGAAGCCGTGCCCGGCGACGTCCTCTCCGACACGGCGCTGGCCGAACTGCTGGACCCGGCCGGGTATACCGGCCAAAGCAGCGGCCTGATCGACCGGATCACGTCCCACTACGCAGAATGGAGCCATTCGTGACCGTTCCCGACATCACCCCCACCCTCCTGTCCGAGGGCAAAGGCAGGCCGGTGCTGCTGGCCGGCGCCGGACTGGGGACCGGCGCCAAGGCGCTCTGGGCCGACGCCGTGGAGCACCTGCAGGACTTCCAGGTGGTGGGCGTGGACCTGCCCGGCCACGGGGCCAGCCCGGCCTCGACCGGACCGTACACCATGGCCGAACTCGGCCAGGCGGTCGTGGCGATGCTGGACAAGCTGCGCGAAGCCGGCGACATCGACCCCGGCACCAAGGTGTACTTTGCCGGCGTCTCGATGGCCGGTGAACTGGCCCTGCAGCTGGGCCTGGACCACCCGGACCGCTTCGCCGGCCTGGGCGTGGTCTGCTCCGCCGCCAAGATCGGCGAAGCGGCCGCGTGGCTGGAACGCGCGGACACCGTGCGCCAGGCGGGAACGCCCACGATGGTCACCGGCTCGGCGCAGCGCTGGTTCGCCCCGGGCTTCATCGAGAAGCACCCCGAGCGCGCCACCCGGCTGCTGCACACCCTGCAGAACGCGGACCGCTTCGCCTACGCCCACGCATGCGAGGCCCTGGCCGGCTTCGACGTCCGCGAGCGGCTCGGCGACATCACCACTCCGGTGATTGCCGTCGCCGGGGCGCTCGACCAGGTGTGCCCGCCCGGGTTCGCCGAAGCAGTGGCCGCCGGCGTGCAAAAGGGCAGCTCCGCCGTCGTCGACGGCGTGGCCCACCAGGCGCCCGCCGAGGCACCCGCGGAAACCGCCGCGCTGCTGCGCGATTTCTTCCTGGCCGCCTGAAACCGCAGCCGGACCGATGACTGAACAACCAAGGAGTACACGCCGTGAGCGATAACCGCACCTTCGATCCTGCCCAGACCCAGCAGGAAGTGTACGACGAGGGCATGGCCGTGCGCCGGCAGGTGCTCGGCGATGCCCACGTGGACCGCGCGAACAGCTCGATCGATGAGTTCACCCAGGACTTCCAGGAACTGATCACGCGCTACGCCTGGGGGACCATCTGGACCCGGGAGGGGCTGCCGCGCACCACGCGCAGCGCCATCACGCTCACCGCCATGATCGCCAAGGGCCACTGGGAGGAATTCGCCATGCATGTCCAGGCGGCGCTGACCAACGGCATGACCCGCGACGAGATCAAGGAAGTCGTGCTGCAGTCGGCCATCTACTGCGGCGTCCCGGACGCCAACGTCGCGTTCAAGGTGGCCAAGGGCGTCTTTGCCAGCCTTGACGAGGATCACAAGGGCTCGATATAGTTCATATAACGTACATGCGTTCGTGTAGCGAACACTTCGGCAGGAACGGAAGCGCCCGCGACGGTTCCCGCCGAAACGGTATGTTCCGCGCGGACCCCCGTGTCGACGGAGCGGTCCGGTCCGGCCTGAGCGCCGGGCCGGGCCGTTTGCTGTAACCCAAAGGCGCACCCCGGAAGTGCGCCGCGAAGGAGCCTCGAATGAACCAGGCATATCTGTATGACGCCGTCCGCACCCCCTTCGGCAAGTTCGGCGGTGCGCTGGCCGGCGTCCGCCCGGACGACCTGGCGGCCGAAGTCGTCAAGGCGGAAGTTTCCCGCGCCCCGGGCCTGGACCCGGAACGCATCGACGAGGTGATCTTCGGCAACGCCAACGGCGCCGGGGAAGAGAACCGGAACGTGGCGCGCATGGCCACGCTGCTGGCCGGCCTGCCCACCTCGATCCCGGGAACCACCGTGAACCGGCTGTGCGGGTCCAGCCTGGACGCCGCCATCATCGCCTCCCGGCAGATCAACGCCGGCGAAGGCGACCTGGTGCTGATCGGCGGCGTCGAGTCGATGAGCCGGGCGCCGTGGGTGCTGCCAAAGACCGAGAAGCCCTACCCGGCCGGCGACATGACCCTGGCGTCCACCACCCTGGGCTGGCGCCTGGTGAACAAGAAGATGCCGCGGGAATGGACCGTCTCCCTGGGCGAGGCCACCGAGCAACTGCGCGAGCGCCACGGCATCAGCCGCGAACGGCAGGACGAGTTCGCCGCCGCCTCGCACCGCCTCGCCGACGAGGCCTGGAACGCTGGCAAATACGACTCGATGGTGGTGAAGGTTCCGGGCACCGACCTGATCCGCGACGAGTCCATCCGCCCCACCAGCACCGTTGACGTCCTGGCCGGGCTGAAGACCGTCTTCCGGCCGGCGGGCGAGGGCCCCGAGGGCGGCACGGTCACGGCCGGCAACGCCTCGCCGCTGAACGACGGCGCCTCCGCGGCGTGGCTGGGCAGCGAGGCCGCCGCCGGGCTGCTGGGAACCGGGCCGCTCGCCCGGATCGCCGGCCGCGGCGCCTCCGCCCTGGAGCCGCAGTACTTCGGGTTCGCGCCGGTGGAGGCCGCCAACCAGGCCGTCCGGCGGGCCGGTATCGGCTGGTCCGACGTCGCCGCCGTCGAGCTCAACGAGGCCTTCGCGGCGCAGTCGCTGGCGTGCATCGACAACTGGGACATCGACCCGGCGATCGTGAACGCCTGGGGCGGGGCCGTGGCCATCGGCCACCCGCTGGGCGCCTCGGGCATCCGCATCCTCGGCACGCTGGCCCGCCGGCTGCAGGAATCGGGCGACCGCTGGGGCGTGGCCGCCATCTGCATCGGCGTGGGCCAGGGCCTCGCCGTCGTGCTGGAAAACGTCAACTCAACCAAGAACTAAGGAGGTAAGCGGGTGCCTACATTCGCTGCTACTGCCCGGGACGCCGTGGCCGGCATCCAGGACGGCGCCACGGTGCTGATCGGCGGCTTCGGCAACGCCGGCCAGCCGATGGAGCTGATCGACGCGCTGATGGACTGCGGCGCCACCGACCTGACCGTGGTGAACAACAACGCCGGGCAGGCGGACGCCGGCCTGGCGCTGCTGATCAAGGAGCGCAGGGTCAAGAAGATCATCTGCTCCTTCCCGCGCCAGTCCGACTCCTGGCACTTCGACACCGCCTACCGCGCCGGCGAAATCGAACTGGAACTGGTGCCGCAGGGCAACCTGGCCGAACGCATCCGCGCCGCCGGCGCCGGGATCGGCGCCTTCTTCACGCCCACCGGCTACGGCACCATGCTGGCCGAGGGCAAGGAAACCCGGATGATCGACGGCCGCGGCTACGTGCTCGAGACGCCGATCCACGGCGACGTCGCGCTGATCAAGGCGCTGACCTCCGACCGGAAGGGCAACCTGGTCTACCGCAAGACCGCCCGCAACTTCGGACCGATCATGGCCGCCGCCGCCAAGAAGAGCATCGTGCAGGTCTCCGGCATCGTGGAGACCGGCCAACTGGATCCCGAGGTCATCGTGACTCCGGGCATCTACGTGGACACCGTCGTCGAAATTGCGCCGCAGGCCGCAGAGGGAGAGGCAAACCAGTGAGCGAGAAACTCAGCCGCGAAGACCTGGCCAGGCTGGTGGCCCGGGACATCCAGCCCGGTTCCTTCGTCAACCTCGGCATCGGCCAGCCGACGTCGGTCTCCAACTACCTGACCGCCGAGCAGGACATCACCCTGCACACCGAAAACGGCATGCTGGGCATGGGCCCGGAGGCGCAGGGCGACCAGATCGACCAGGACCTGATCAACGCGGGCAAGGTCCCGGTCACCGAGGTGCCGGGCGCGTCCTACTTCCACCACGCCGACTCCTTCGCCATGATGCGCGGTGGCCACCTGGACGTCTGCGTGCTCGGCGCGTTCCAGGTCTCCGCCACCGGCGACCTGGCCAACTGGCACACCGGCGCACCCGACGCCATTCCCGCCGTCGGCGGCGCGATGGACCTGGCCACCGGGGCCAAGGACGTCTACGTGATGATGTCCCTGTTCACCAAGGACGGCAAGCCGAAGCTGGTGCCCGAATGCACCTACCCGCTCACGGGAGTGGGCTGCGTCACCCGCGTATACACTAATGACGCGGTCTTCCTGATTACCGAGGAAGGCGTGCGTGTGCGCGAGACGTTCGGAACCACGCTTGAGGAATTGCAGTCCAAGATGGACATCAAGCTGCTTCCGCCCACCGAGTAAAAGGAACCATGACCGAGACCAAGACGCCGGGCGACCAGTTCGTCCAGTCGCTGGCCCGCGGATTGACCGTGATCAGGGCCTTCGACGCCGACAACGTCACCATGACGCTCAGCGAGGTCTCCAAGAGGACCGGCCTGACCCGTGCCACCGCGCGGAGGTTCCTGCACACCCTCGTCGACCTGGGCTATGTGCGCACCGACGGCCGCGTCTTCGAACTCACCGCTCTGGTGCTCCAGCTGGGGTATTCCTACCTCGCCGGGCAGAGTCTGCCCCAGCTGGTGCAGCCATTGCTGGAAGAGCTTTCCGCGGAGCTGCATGAATCCACCTCCGCATCGATTCTCGACGGCGATGAGATCGTCTACATCGCCCGCATCCACACCCGGCGGATCATGACCGTGGGCATCATGGTGGGCACGCGTTTCCCCGCCTACGCCACGTCCATGGGCCGCGTGCTGCTCGCCGGCCTGCCCGCCGGCCGGCTGGAGGACTATCTGGCCTCCGCCGAGCTGAAGCCGTTGACGTCACGGACCATCTCCGACCCGGACAAGCTTCGGGCGGAGCTGGACAAGGTGCGGAGCCAGGGATGGGCCCTGGTGGACCAGGAACTGGAGATCGGCCTGCGCTCGGTGGCCGTTCCGGTCCTGCATCCGGACGGTTCCGTGGCCGCCGCCTTGAACATGTCCATGCAGGCATCGCTGGCAGACGGCACCCGGGACGTGGACGCCGTCGTCGCGGAAGCCCTGCCGAGGCTGCAGGCCGTCGCCGCCAAGGTCACCGACGCGCTGCGCGCCCAGCAGTAGGTCCCGAAGGCGGGCGCGCCGGCCCCGCCGCCGGCAGGAATCGAGTTCCCCAGGGAGGATTGCGTACATGGGAAAACGTCAAACCATGGTTTCGCTCCGGACCGCCTCCGGCCTGGCCGGCGAACTGCTCGTGACCCTGGGAGCCATCGTTCTCCTCTACGTCGTCTGGCAGCTGTGGTGGACCAACCTGGACGCCCGGGCGGCGCAGCAGGACGCGGTCACCGCCCTGTCCCGGCAATTCGAAGGCCCCGCCGTGAGGGCCGCCGCCGAGGACTTCGGGCCGCCGCAGCCGGGCGGGCAGCCCCGGGACGGCGAGACCTTCGGGATCGTCTACGTCCCGCGCTTCGGCGATGACTTCACCGTGCCGGTCTCGGCGGGGGTGGGTCCCGAGATCCTCGATTCGCTGGGGCTGGGCATGTACGACGGCACGGCGATGCCGGGGGAGGTCGGAAACTTCGCGGTGGCCGGCCATCGCCAGACCTACGGCAAGGTCCTCGACAACATCGACGCGCTCCGGCCCGGGGACCGCATCCATGTGCGCACTGCCAACGGGTACTTCACCTACGTCTTCGAGGAGCACACCATTGTGACGCCGGACCGGACGGATGTACTGCTGCCGGTGCCGGAAAAACCAGGGGCCGAACCTGTCAGGGCGATGATGACCCTGACCACCTGTCATCCACGGTTCGGCGACCGGGAGCGGTACATCGCGTACGCCGCGCTGGAATCATGGCGCCCCGCCGAGGCGGGACCGCCTGCCGACATCGCCGGCCTGGTCGCCGCGCAGGCAGGAACCTGAGGTGTACGCCTGGATCTTCCGCAACCTGCCCGGCCCGTTCGCCGTGCGGATCCTGCTGTCGCTGATGCTGCTGGCGGCGGTCGTCCTGGTGCTCCTGGAGTTCGTTTTCCCGTGGATCAGTTCCCTCGGGCTGCTGGAAGGCGAGGCAACACTCAGCCAGGGCCGGGCAGACGGCGGGGCCGGGGAGCGGTCAGGGTAGGACGACCCGCGTTGCCGCGGACCCGGCAGGCGCGCCGGATTAGCGGATGTGACCTGCATCATTTATATTTCTGCAAGGGCCGGTAATTGCCGGCCGACGCAGGGCACCGAAGCAATCGGATCGGCGCGATCTCCGCCCTGCCAGGACAGCCGAGTTGGGGACAGGACATTTCACGTGACATCACGACTGCGCGCTGCGCTGCTCACCGGCACTGTTGCCGCCGCTCTCGCCCTGGGCAGCGTTCCCGCCCACGCCGGCAGCCAGGATCCGGCCGGGCAGCCGGGCCCGATCCCCGGTGACACCGCTCCCGAGCCCGGCCCGCACGCGGTTGCCGTAGGGACGGTTGGGTCGGAAGCCGCCGCGGGCGCGCCGGTTGAAGAAGCTGCCGCTGCCGAGCCGGTTCAGGCGGCGCCGGAAGAGGTTATGGCTGACGCCGTGGTCACCCTGCTGGTCGAGGCTCCCGCGGATACCGACGGCGTGCCGTCGGACGGCGCCGTCGGCACCGACGGGGCTGCGGGCGAATCCCCCGCCGGCGGCGCAGCGGCGGCCTCCGCTGAAGATGTCCCGGCCGAGGACTCAACTCCGGCACCGGAAACCATACCCACTTCTCCCGCCGCCGATCCGTCCGCCCCTGCCGTGGAGCCCCCCACGGAGGCTGCGCCCGCACCCGCAGCTCCTCCGGCGGCAAAACCCGCTCCCGTGATCGAGCCGATTGTGGTGGGCGGACGTACCCTGACCCACAGGGACTTCAACATCCCGGATGACATCGCCGCCGGCGACGAGGAAACCGTCATGCGCTGGATGGAAGAGAACATGGACCTCGTGCTCGAGTCCGAGGGCATGACGTACCTGATGAACCTCATCATGGAGTACCTCATGGCGGGCGACCTGGACGGCCTGGCCGCGCTGATCCGCGAAATGAGCGCCTCCGATCCTGCAGCGGGGGAGGAGCTCATCCTGTGGATGTACGAGATGTTGGACGGAATTGGTGAATGGCCGGGCGGCTTCGGCGAGTGGCCGGTTGTCGATGAGCCCGGACCGGAGCAACCCGCCAAGGAACCTGCGGCAGTTATCATCCCGGCCTCGCAGCCCCAGCCGGCAGCGCCGTCGAACGTGCTGCCGGCGGCCGTCCCGGCCGGCGCGCTGGCAGACACCGGGGCCGCCGGCACCGCCTGGCTCGCCTCGGGCGGAGCGGGCCTGTTGATGCTCGGCTCGGCCCTCCTCTGGTGGCGGCGCCGCACAGCCTGAGGTAGCCGGCCCGGTCCTGCACCCGGGCGTTCACCCCGCCGCCAACTGTCGTTGACCTTGGCATGGCTGAATGTCCTGCGATGGATCCTGAGACAACGCCGCGGCGGAAATTCCTGCCCGAAATCCAAGCCCTGCGCGCCCTTGCGGTGCTGTTGGTGGTGGCCTACCACCTGGAGCCGCGCTGGCTGCCCGGCGGCTACGTCGGAGTGGACGTCTTCTTCGTCATCTCCGGCTTCCTGATCACCGGCCACATGCTCCGCGAGGCGGCGGCCACCGGCACGCTGTCCCTGAGGTCATTCTGGGCCGCCCGCATCCGGCGCATCCTGCCCGCGGCGCTGCTGACCATTGCCGTCGTCCTGGCGGCCACGCTGGCGCTGCTGCCCATGAGCCAGTGGGAGCGCATCGGGGGCCAGGCCCTGGCCTCCACCCTCTATGTCCAAAACTGGGTCCTGGCCGCCGACTCCGTCGATTACCTGGCCGCGACCGAGACGCCGACGCCGCTCCAGCACTTCTGGTCCCTGGCCGTCGAGGAACAGTTCTACCTGCTGTGGCCGCTGCTGGTCCTGCTGGCCGTCTTCGCGGCGCGCCGAACGCGGCGGCGTCGCCGGGGGATCGCAGCCGCGATCTTCGCCGCCGTCGTCGCGGCGTCGCTGGCCTATGGCATCTGGGCCACCGCCGGCGGCAGCCCGGCCGCCTACTTCATCACGCCCACCAGGATCTGGGAACTCGGGCTGGGCGGGCTGCTGGCCGCCCTGCACCGGGACACGCGCCGCTGGCCGTACCTGCGCAGCCTGCTGGCGGCAGCGGGCCTGGCCGCCATCACGGCCTCGGCGTTCCTCTATAACGCGAGCACGCCTTTTCCCGGGGCGGCGGCCCTGCTCCCGGTGCTGGGCACCATGGCCGTCATCGCTGCCGGACGGACCGGCGGGCCGCTGTCCCTGCACCGCCTGGTGGACTGGCGGCCTGTCCAATGGACGGGGAATGTCTCCTACTCGCTCTACCTCTGGCACTGGCCCCTGATCGTGTTTTTCACCATCCTGGCGGATCGGGAACCCGGGCCGCTCACCAGCCCGCTGCTGTTGGCCTGTTCCTTTGGCCTGGCCGCCCTGAGCTACTACTTCGTGGAGACACCGGTGCGACGCTTTGGCTGGTTCAGCGCCAACTCCTGGCGGCCGCTCGCCGCAGGCGCCGCGGCCACCGCGCTGGTCGGCACGCTGGCCTTCGTGCCGGCCAACCAGCAGGAACGCATCCTGGCCCAGCGGGCCGAGGCGACGTCCGCGCTGCTGGCCGCCCCGCCGCCCGGCTTCGGCGTCGCCTCGATCACGGAGGACGGTCACCGCGCCTTCGCCACCGAGACCCCGTTGGTGGTCCCGGATCCCGCCCGGGCCGGAGCCGACCAGTCCGGCCTCGGCGATTGCGCCGTCACCTCGATGGCGGCCGAAACCAAGGAATGCACCTACGGGGACCCGGAGGGGGACTTCACCCTGGCGCTGGTGGGAGACTCGCACGCGGGCCAGTGGTTCAAGGCCTTGGAGCCTGTCGCCAGTGAGCGGGGGTGGCGCCTGCTGACGTACATCCATCATTCCTGCCCGTTCAACGCGGAGCAGCGCAAGCTGGAAGCCAAGGGGGAGTCCGTCTGCCGCGGGCCCAACGAACAGACCATGGAACGGCTGACCCGCGGCGGCGTGGACGCGGTCCTGACCTCGTACTACGCGGAGTCCTCCTTCGTGGACTCGGGCACCGGCCAGCGGCCCGGCGCGGCGGGCTTCGCCGAGTACTGGAACGAACTCGCCGACGCCGGCATCGACGTGTACGCGCTCAAGGACACGCCCCGCCCGCGTGAGGGCGCGGTCGCCCGGGACTGCGTGGCGGTGAACTACGAGGACCCGGCCGAATGCGGCCAGTCGCGCAGCGACGGCCTCGACGGGAAGGACCTCACCGAGGATGCGGCCATGCTGGCCCCGCGGGCGCGGGTCATCGACCTGTCGGCGCACTTCTGCGACCGGGAGACCTGCCCGGCGGTGATCGGCAACGTCCTGGTGTACCGGGACCTCAACCACGTCTCCGGCACCTACATGAAAACGCTGGCCCGGCCGCTGGAAACGGCCTTGCTGCTGGCGATGGAACGGCCGTGACGCCGCGGCCGGCCCGCCGTGCAGCAACCGTTGGGCAGCCGCCGGGCCACCGCGTCGTGCGCGACCCGCATACTCTGCTAGACTTATGTTCGATTGTTTTTGTGTGGCAGTGGATGAAGGCCGTTTCGGATGATAACGGAACGGGGCCTGTTTCCGGTTCGCGGGGTTCTTGCGCGGAGAATGCCACACTTTTGCACGCCTACGGTCGCTTCGATTCCGCAGCGGGTGCGAAGACGACCGACAGTGCCTGGCCCTGCATGACAGACGGGGCAAAGCCCAAGAAAAACGGAGAACACGAAAGTGCCTACGATTAACCAGCTGGTCCGCAAGGGCCGCTCACCCAAGGTCAATAAGACCAAGGCGCCTGCCCTGAAGGGCAGCCCGATGAAGCGCGGCGTTTGCACCCGCGTTTACACCACCACCCCGAAGAAGCCGAACTCCGCGCTCCGTAAGGTAGCCCGCGTCAAGCTCGCCGGCGGCATCGAAGTGACTGCCTACATCCCCGGTGTGGGCCACAACCTGCAGGAACACTCCATCGTGCTGGTGCGCGGCGGCCGTGTGAAGGACCTGCCCGGTGTCCGCTACAAGATCGTCCGCGGCGCCCTCGACACCCAGGGTGTCAAGAACCGCCAGCAGGCCCGCAGCCGCTACGGCGCGAAGAAGGAGAAGAAGTAATGCCCCGTAAGGGTCCGGCCCCCAAGCGGCCGCTCGTAGTTGATCCGGTACACGGCTCGCCGCTGGTTACCCAGCTGATCAACAAGGTTCTCGTTGATGGCAAGAAGTCCACCGCGGAGCGCATCGTGTACGGTGCCCTCGACGGTGTGAAGGCCAAGTCCGGCGGCGATCCCGTTGCCGCCCTCAAGAAGGCCATGGACAACGTCCGCCCGACCCTGGAGGTCCGGTCCCGCCGCGTCGGCGGCGCCACCTACCAGGTTCCGGTCGAGGTCAAGCCGGGCCGTGCTACGGCCCTGGCCCTGCGCTGGCTGGTCGGCTACTCGAAGGCCCGCCGCGAGAAGACGATGACCGAGCGTCTCATGAACGAGATTCTGGATGCGTCAAACGGTCTCGGTGCCGCTGTGAAGCGTCGCGAAGACACCCACAAGATGGCCGAGTCCAACAAGGCCTTCGCCCACTACCGCTGGTAAAGAGTCGATACGACGACGGCGCCAACCGCCGTCGTCGTATCCCTCACCTACAAAGGGAGACATTGTGGCACTGGACGTGCTAACCGACCTCACGAAGGTCCGCAATATCGGCATCATGGCCCACATCGATGCCGGCA